>NZ_VKJP01000078.1 GCF_007280575.1 Streptomyces benahoarensis | reverse complement strand
CGGTCGTTCTGCGGGGCGCCCCTCATCCCGGAGTCGCGGTAGCGTCCCGCACCGCCCAGGAAGCGGTGGTCGGCGACGCCGAGCGCGGCCATCGCGTCGGCCAGCTCCCCGACGCGGTACGGGCCGTCCATCAACAACGGCGTCACGATGGCCAGGTATGCCGCCGAGGGCGCCCACGTCACGCTCGTGACCTGCACCCGCGGCGAGGAGGGCGAGGTCATCCCGCCCGAGCTGGCGCATCTGGCGCCCGACCGGGACGACGCGCTCGGCCCGTACCGCGTCGGGGAGCTGGCCGACGCGATGGCCGCGCTCGGCGTCGCCGACCACCGCTTCCTGGGCGGTGCGGGACGCTACCGCGACTCCGGGATGAGGGGCGCCCCGCAGAACGACCGTCCCGGCGCCTTCTGGGCGGCGCCCCTCGACGAGGCGGCGGCCCCTCTCGTCGCCGTCGTCCGCGAGGTCCGCCCGCAGGTCCTGGTCACCTACGACCCGGACGGCGGCTACGGCCACCCCGACCACATCCAGGCGCACCGCGTCGCGATGCGCGCGGCGGAGCTGGCCGCCGACGGCGCGTTCCGGCCGGACCTCGGCGCACCGTGTGCGATCGAAAAGATCTACTGGAACTGCAGCCCCCGCTCGGAGGTCGAGAAGGGCTTCGCGGCCCTGCGCGCCGCGGGCCGTTCCTTCCCCGGCATCGCCGCCGTCGACGACGTCCCCGGCGTCGTGGCGGACGGTGAGGTCACCGCGGAGATCGCGGGCGAGGCGGCGCACCGCGCGGCGAAGACCGCCGCGATGCGGGCGCACGCCACCCAGATCGCGGTCGACGGCCCGTTCTTCGCCCTCTCCAACGACCTCGGGCAGCCGCTCTTCGGCACCGAGTACTACCGGCTCGTCCAGGGCACGGCCGCCCCGGCGGCGGACGGCCGTGAGCATGACCTCTTCGCGGGCCTCTCCGAGGGCCCCACGGGCGCGCATCTCACCGACGGCCACCAGGAGGCGGGCGCATGAGCGCGGAGAAGAAGAACGGCACTCCGCGGACACGGGCGGGTGGTTCCGGCGCGCGCCCCGCGGGCGGCGGCGGGGGCGGCGCCGCGGCGACGATGGCCCGGCCGGTGACGCCGGGCCGGATCGCGCTGTACGTCCTGCTGCTGGTCGGCGGGGTGCTGGTCGCGCCCGCCGGGGCGCTGCTCCAGGCCGCGTGGTTCCCCGGCGGACTGCTGTTGTCACTGGCCGGTCTCACCGGTCTGCTGTACGGCGGCGGCCGGGCCACCGAGACCGTCTCCGGGGTGCTGGTGCCGGGCGCCGCCTGGCTGGTCACCGTCTTCCTGCTGCTGGGCACCACCCGTCCGGAGGGTGACTTCCTCTTCGGCGCCGGGCTCGGCTCGTACCTCTTCCTGCTGGGCGGGATCCTGGTGGCTGTGATCTGCGCCACCGCGGCGCAGCGGCGGGCGCTGGGTGCACCGCCCGGCCGGGCCGCCTGATGACGGGCCTCATACCCGCACACAATCCGTAGCGCACGGGGTGAGTTGGCCGCGCGCCGGGGGTTCGCCCGTCGTCGCGGTCTTCCCGTGCTCTTCGGGTACCCCTGTGCGGCGGCCAGTATGGTGGTGCGCGCCGCCGCGCCGCCCTCGGGGCGCTTCCCCGGTCCTAGGGCCTGTCGTCACACTCCCGCCTGCCGCGCGACGCGAGGCCCGCCCTCCGGGCGGACGACGGGAGTATGACGCCGGACCCTGGGCCCGGGATCAACTCTGACGAGCGGCGGAGCCAACCGGGAGAACTTGCTTTGAGTCGTGAATCTGACAGTTCGTCCTCCGGCCCCCAGGGCCGGGGCAACGCCGTCTACCCCTCGGGAACGCCGCCGTACGGCACCCCCAGGGGAGAAGGTGAGGCGGCGACCGGTGCCGCCGCGCAGCCGGAGGAGCAGAAGACCGAGACCACGCTGACGACGCGGATCAAAATCAACATTCCGGGTTCGCGGCCCATCCCGCCCGTCGTCGTGCGCAAGCCCGTGGGGGAGGAGTCCGGCATGAGCGCAGCGAACGGGGCGACCGGAGCGAATGGCACGTCAGGGGAGGGCGCCGCGCCCGGCCCCGACGCGGCGGCGGACCCGGCGGGCACCGCGCCCCGGCTCCCGCGCCGCGCGCCCGCGGCCCAGCGCCCCGGCGGCGCGACGGCCCGGCCCGGCGCCCCGACCGGCTCCGGCGAGACCACCAGCTCCTGGTTCGCCCCCCGCAAGGGCCAGAGCGCGTCCTCGACGACCGGCTCGCACCGGGCGCCCGGCGCCTCGTCCACCACCGGCTCGCACCCGGTGCCCGGTGCGCCGGACGCGGGCGGCGCCGCGCCGTCGCGCCCCGACATGCCGTACTTCTCGGACGCCCCGGCCGGGGGCGCCGAGCCGTCCGGCGGTGACCCGCTCGGCCTCTCGCCGTTCGACGGCGGTGGCCGCCCGGCCCGCGAGACCTCGCCGTTCGACGCCCCGGCGCCCGGCGCCGCCTCGCCGTTCGACGCGCCCGCCGGTGACCTCAGCCCGTTCGACACCCCCGCGGCCGCGGCGCCCAGTGGTCCCACCACCGGGCCCGCCCGGGGCAGGAGCGCGGTCACCCTGCCGCCCGGCTTCAGCGACCCGGGGGCGCGCGGCGACGCCGCCGCGCCGGTCGCCGGGTCCGGCGGCGGTGCCCCGTCCGGCATCACGGGCGGGCTCACCGCGGGCCCGGCGGGCGGCCCCGCCGGTGGCCCGAAGTCGCCGTCGCCCAAGGGGCCCAAGGGCCCCGGGCCCCGCTCGGGTGCCCGCGACCGCGTCTCCGGCGACACCCTCGTCGGCGGCATCCCGAGGGTCCCCGCACCGGACGGTCCGTCGGGGGCTTCCGGCAAGGACGGTGCGGCCGCCGCCCCGGCGTCGCTCCCCAAGATCCCGGAGCCGATCAACCCGACGAAGAAGAAGGGCCGCAACAAGCTGGTCCTGGTGGGCGCCGGAGTCGTCGTCCTCGCCGCGGTCGCCTACGGCGCCGGGCTGCTCCTCGACCACGCCGACGTGCCCAACAACACCAGCGCGCTCGGTGTGGACATCGGCGGGCAGGCCAAGGACGAGGCCGTCAAGAAGCTGGAGGCGGCGCTCAAGGACCGCACCGACCAGCCGCTGAAGCTCACCGTCGACGGCGCCGAGCAGAGCCTCGACCCGGTCAAGGCGGGCCTCGGCATCGATGTGCAGGCCACCGTCCGCAACGCCTCCGGCCGGGACTACAACCCGGTGTCCGTCATCGGCTCGCTCTTCGGCGTCGCCCGTACCGCGCAGCCCGCGATGACCACCGACGACGAGAAGCTGGAGATCGCGCTGCGCCAGGTCGCGGGCGGCTCCGGCGGCGCGGAGCCGGGCGAGGGCGGCATCACCTTCGCCGGTGGCCGGGCCGTCCCGCACTACGGCAAGCCGCACAAGGCCGTCGACGTCGCCGCGTCCAAGACGAAGGTCGCCGACGCCTACCGCGAGCGCGTCACCACCGGCACCCAGCCGACGCTGACACTGGCCGCCTCCACGCAGCGGCCCCGGGTCTCCAAGGAGGCCGTGGACAAGGCGCTCAAGCAGTTCGCCGAGCCCGCGATGTCCGGCCTGGTCACCGTCCGCACGGACGCCGCGCACACCGTGTCGTTCAGCCCGCAGAAGTCCATCCCGAAGTTCCTCTCCTTCCGGCCGGGCGCCGACGGCAGCCTCGTCCCGTACTACGACAGGGCCGCCCTCCAGGCGCTCTACGGCGACACCTTCAACGGCGTCCTGCTCACCAAGGGCGACGGCAGCAAGAAGCCGGTCACGCCCGCCGAGGTGGCCAGCGCCGTGCAGCTGGCGCTCCAGGGCACCACGCCCGCCGACCGGGTGCAGACCATCGGCGGGGACGCCGGCTGACGGGCCCCGCACCCCGGCGACAGGCCCCCGCGACAGCTCCCACGGAGCGGCCGCGGGGGCCTGTCGCATGACAGATGTCATGACGGAGTGCGGACAGCCGACACTGCCGCGGCCACCCGCCACCAGCGAAACTTGACGGCATGACGACAACCTCAACCGCGGCCCCGGCCGCCACGCGCCGGCCGGGCCCGGCCCCCGTGGTCAGCTTCCGCGGGGTCACCAAGCGGTACGGCACGGTGCGCGCCGTGGACGGCATCGACCTGGAGCTGCACCCGGGCGAGACGGTCGCCCTGCTCGGCCCCAACGGCGCCGGCAAGTCCTCCACCCTCGACCTGCTCCTCGGGCTGCGCACCCCCGACACCGGCACCGTCGGCGTCTTCGGCACCACCCCGCAGCGGGCCATCGCCCAGGGCAAGGTCGGCGCGATGCTGCAGAGCGGCGGCCTGATGCAGGGCGTCAAGGTCCGCGAACTGGTCGGCCTCGCCCGGGACCTGCACCCCCGCGCGTACCCGCTCGACGACATCCTGCGCGCCGCCGACCTCACCGACATCGCCGACCGCATGGTCGACAAGCTCTCCGGCGGCCAGGAGCAGCGGGTCCGCTTCGCCCTCGCCACCGCGGGCGCGGGCGACCTGATCGTGCTGGACGAGCCGACCACCGGCATGGACGTCTCGGCCCGCCAGGCGTTCTGGGGCACCATGCGCGCCCAGGCCGAGCAGGGCCGTACCGTCCTCTTCGCCACGCACTACCTCGAAGAGGCCGACGCCATCGCCGACCGCGTCATCGTGCTGCACCGCGGCCGGGTCCTCGCCGACGGCACCGCCACCGAGATCAAGGCCCGCGCCGGGGCCCGCCGGATCGCCTTCGACCTGGACGGCACCGTCGATCGCGAGGCGCTGCGCGCGCTGCCCGCCCTCACGGCGCTGGAGGTCTCCGGCTGCACCGTCCGCATCCAGTCGCACGACGCCGACGCGACCGTCCACGCGGTCTACGGCCTCGGCCTGTACCCGCTGAACCTGGAGGTCGCCGGGCTCGGCCTGGAGCAGGCGTTCCTCGCCCTCACCGCCGCCACCGACACCACCACCGCCGGGGAGGCGGGACGATGACCACCCTGATCACGCTGGAGATCCGCCGCGCGCTGCGGAACAAGAAGTTCATGTTCTTCTCGGTGATCTATCCGCCGGGTCTCTACCTGATCATCGCGGGCGGCGCGGGCGGCAGTCCGATGCCCGGGATGAAGCTCGACATGGGGCTCTACTACATGGTCGCGATGGCCGCCTTCGGCGCCATGACCGCCGTCCTCCTCGGCAACAGCGAGCAGATCGCCAAGGAGCGCGAGCGGGGCTGGGTGCGGCAGCTGCGGCTGACCGCGCTGCCCGGCCGCGGCTACGTCACCGCCAAGATCGCCGCGGCCGCCACCGTCAGCCTGCCGTCGATCGTGCTGGTGCTGCTCGCCGGCGCGCTGGTCAAGGGCGTCCGCCTCGACGCCTGGCAGTGGGCCGGCATCGCCGCCGCCACCTGGCTCGGCAGCTTCGTCTTCGCCGCCCTCGGCGTCGCCATCGGCTACCTCGCCACCGGCGACGCGGTCCGCCCGATCAGCATGCTCTGCTACTTCGGCCTGGCGTTCCTCGGCGGCCTGTGGATGCCGCTGACGATCCTGCCGCAGTGGGTGCAGAACATCGCGGAGTACGTCCCCACCCACGCGTACACCGCCCTGGGCACCGCCATCGAGGGCGGCAGCGCACCGCACCTGAAGGACGTCGCGATCCTCCTGGTATATCTGGCGCTCTTCATGAGCGGCGCGGCCTGGCTGTACCGCAAGGACACCCGGAAGGCATGACGACGGTGACAACGGAGCGCGGGGCCGAGGAGCCCCACCCGATCAGGGTGGGGCAGCCGCCCCGCACCCGGCGGCAGGCCGTCTCCAAGGCGCTGTGGGTCGCCGTCTGGATGCTCTACCTCGCCGGCCCGGTCGCCGACCTCTTCACCGGCTCCGCCCCGCTCACCACCCGCGTCCTGGGCGCCACCGGCCTCGCGGTGTACGTGGCGCTCTACTTCGCGCTGGTCTTCCGGCACCTGTGGCGGGGCGTCACGCCGCGGGCGGTCTACCCGCCGCTCGCCGCGCTGCTGGTGCTCTCCGCCGTCCTCGCCTGGAACCTCGGTGCCACCTGGCTGGTGCTGTTCCTCTTCACCTCGGTGGCCACCGGCGTCGTCCTGCCGTGGGAGCACGCCCGCTGGTCCGTCCCGGTCGTCACCGTCGTCCTGCTGCCCCTCGGCTTCCGTTTCCCCGAGGTCCGCGGCTACTACCTCTTCGCGTACGCCCTCCCGGCGCTCGGCAGCGGCTACACGATGATCGGAGTGCAGTACCTGATCCGTACGACGAAGGAGCTGCGCGCCGCGCGGGAGGAGGTCGCCCGCCTCGCCGCCAACGACGAACGGCTGCGGATGGCCCGTGACCTGCACGATCTGCTGGGCCACTCGCTCTCGCTGATCACGCTCAAGAGCGAGTTGGCGGGCCGGATGCTGCCCGCCCGGCCCGAGGACGCCGCGGCGCAGGTCGCCGACATCGAACGGGTCAGCAGACAGGCCCTGGTGGACGTACGCGAGGCCGTCACCGGCTACCGCAGGCCCCGCCTCGCCGTCGAACTGGCAGGGGCCCGCGCCGCGTTGCGCACTGCCCGGATCACCGCCGACGTCGACCCGGCCCTGGAGCGGGATCGCCCGCTGCCGGAGGCGGTCGAGGGCGCGCTGGCCTGGGCGCTGCGCGAGGCCGTCACCAACGTCGTCCGGCACAGCGGGGCCGGGTGCTGCACCCTGCGGCTCACCGAGGAGGCCGGTCCGGACGGCTCGCCCGCGCTGCGCCTGACCGTCTCCGACGACGGCGTCGGCGCCCCGCGCGGCACCGCGGACGGCAACGGGCTCGGCGGCCTCCGCGAACGGCTGGCCCTGACCGGCGGGCAGGTGGAGACGGGGTCGGCCGAGGGCCGGGGCTTCCTGCTCGCGGCGGTCGTGCCGCTGCTGGAGGAGGACGGGGCGGACGAGGCCGGGGACGGTCCGGCGGACGAGGCTCCCGCGGCGCCGCCCGCCTCCGAACCGGCACGGTAGCCCGGCGGCGGTTCGCGGAGGGCCCGGCGCCCGGTCCCGGAACCCGTGCGCCCCGGGCCGCACGGGCTCGGGACCGCGCGCCCCGGCTGCGGGGACCGCCCGTAAGCTGGCCGCATGATCCGTCTGCTGCTCGCCGAGGACCAGTCCATGGTCCGGGAGGCGCTGGCCGCGCTGTTGGAGCTGGAGGACGATCTGCGGGTCGTCGCCCAGGCGTCCCGGGGCGACGAGGTCGTACCGCTGGCCCGGGAGCATGACGTCGACGTCGCGCTGCTCGACATCGAGATGCCCGGCATGAGCGGTCTGGACGCGGCCGCGGAGCTGCACACCGCGCTGCCCGGCGTCCGGATCGTCATCCTCACCACCTTCGGGCGGCCCGGCTATCTGCGCCGCGCCATGGAGGCGGGCGCCGCCGCGTTCCTGGTCAAGGACGCCCCCGCGGCCCGTCTCGCCGAGGCCGTACGGCGGGTGCTGGGCGGCGAGCGGGTCATCGACCCGGCGCTCGCGGCCGCCGCGCTCGCCGACGGCGTCAGCCCGCTCACCGACCGCGAACGCGAGATCCTGGTCCGCGCGGACGAGGGCGGCACCCATGCCGAACTGGCCCGCCACTTCCACCTCTCCCAGGGCACCGTCCGCAACCACCTCTCCAGCGCCATCCGCAAGACCGGCGCCCGCAACCGCGCGGAGGCGGTCCGCACGGCCCGCGAGAAGGGGTGGCTCTGAGCGGACGCGTCCGCGGGTCCCACGTGACCGGGGCCCGCACCGTACGGGTGCGCCGCCCCCGGCCCGGCACCGAGGTGAGCTGCCGCCCGCGGCCCCGTACCGAGGTGAGCCGCCGCCCGCAACGAAGCGTCCGCCCCGATGCCCGTCCGCAGGGCCTCAGTTGAGCAGCGCCCGGACCTCCGCCGCCCGCCCCCGTACCGTCTCCGCCGTCGCCGGGTCCACCGCCTCGACCACCCGGGCGTACTCCTCCAGCTCGGCGGCGCCCTCCAGGAAGCGGCCGCAGTTCACCAGCAGTTGGGCGTGGTCGTGGCGGAGCCGGGCCGGGTGACTGGGGAGCAGCAGGGCCAGTTCGACCGCCCACAGGCCCACCGGGCCGTGCTCGGGGCGGGCCTGCGCCCAGGCCCGGATGTTGTGGAGGATCCGCGCCACGATTTCCAGCGGATCCGCGGGGAGCAGCATCGGCGCCGTAAGCGCAGCCCCGGCGCCCGCCACCAGCTCCGCCGCGTCCGCGTCGGACAGCAACCGGCCCCCGGCGAACGGATCGGCCAGCACATGCGTCCCGTGCGGATCGCCGAACCCGACGACGAAATGGCCCGGCAGCGCCACTCCGTACACCGGCGCCCCGGCCCGCCGGGCGACCTCCGTCCACACCACCGACAGCAGGATCGGCAGCCCGCGCCGCCGTCGTACCACCTCGTGCAGCAGCGACGACTCCAGCCGCCGGTAGTCGGCGGGTGTCCCGCCGAAACCGAGACGGCGGCCCAGCAGTTCGCCGACGTTACGGGCCCACGCCGCCGGGCCGCCCTCCGGGGCGAACGGCAGCTGACCGGCCAGTTCGTCCAGTGCGATCTGCACGGCGTCCATGCCCGCCTCGTCCAGCGCCGGATCGCCCTCCGCCGCGATCAGCAGGCACAGCAGCACGAGATCGGGACGCTCGGCGCGCGCCTCCTCGGCGAACCGCCGACGCTGTGCCCGGCGCGCCTCGTCCGCCTCCTCGGGCCCGCCGGGCCCGGCCCCGCTCAGGGCGCCACCGCCGCGGGCGCGGCCCGGTAGTGGTAGCCGTGGTGATCGGTGAACCCGAGCCCGTCGTAGAGCCCGAGCGCCGCCGCGTTGTCCGCCTCGACCTGGAGATACGCGGCCGACGCCCCCTCGTCCAGGGCGCGGGCGGCGAGCGCCGCCATCACCAGGCGGGCCAGCCCCCGGCGCCGCGCCCCGGGCGCCACCTCGACCGCCGCGAACCCGGCCCACCGGCCGTCCACCACGCAGCGCCCGATCGCCTCCGCGCCGCCGTCCGCACCCTCAACCGTCGCGAACCACACCGACGGACCGCCGGTCAGCACCGCCCGCGCCTCGGGCACCGGCCCCTCCGCCCGGTGGTAGCGCGCCAGCCACGCCGCGTCCGGCGCGCGGTCCAGGCGTACCCGCGTCAGGTCCGCTCCGGTGTCGGCCAGCGGCGCCAGCGCGGCGGTCCGCACCAGGGTGTGGCCGGACGCCGTCCAGCCGCGCCGCTCCAGACCGTCGGCCAGCTCCTCGGTGGCGTCCGGGCGGCCGGTGGTGACGGCGATGACCGGCGGCAGGGACCGCGCGGTGTACCACCGGACGGTGTGCGCCAGCGCCTCGTCCAGCGGGACGCCGGGGTCGCCGAGCGGCAGCACCGAATTGGCCCGCCGGGTGAAGCCGCCGGACGCCCGCAGTGTCCACCCGCCGAGACGTGCGGTCTCGACCGCCGGCCAGCCGCGGGCGGCGACCTCCGTCAGTTCCCGGACATCGGCCGCCGGGCCCCGCCGCCGGGCCGGGGCCGCGGGCACCACCTTGGCCGCGACCAGCAGTTCTTCCCCGACCCGGACCTGCTCGCCATTCCTGCGTGTGATGATGAGCACACCGTCGGTCCAGGATGTGAGCACGCCGACCGCGTCCGTGAACGCCCACTGACCTGCACTGTCGTCCGTACGCCGCCGGACAGATACCCTTTTGCCCACGTCAGCATGGGTGATGCGAACTTCAGCACGACCGTCGGTCATGAATTCCACCGCTCTTCCCGCCCCTCTTGTTCGTCTCGTGCCCGGGAACGGAGATACTAGGTGTGGGCATCGACGACGCCGCGCTCCCGCGCGCCCTGCGGCGGCCTGCCAATCGGTCCGCCGGCCCTACCGAGGAGGAACGACAGCGTGACCTACGTCATCGCGCAGCCTTGTGTCGACGTCAAGGACAAGGCATGCATCGAGGAGTGCCCCGTCGACTGCATCTACGAGGGCTCCCGGTCCTTGTACATCCACCCGGACGAATGCGTCGACTGCGGGGCCTGCGAGCCGGTCTGCCCGGTCGAGGCGATCTTCTACGAGGACGACACCCCTGACGAGTGGAAGGACTACTACAAGGCGAATGTGGAGTTCTTCGACGAGCTGGGCTCGCCCGGTGGTGCCAGCAAGCTCGGCCTGATCGAGCGCGACCACCCCTTCATCGCCGCGCTGCCGCCGCAGAATCAGTAAGCGGTCCCGCGGCGCCCCGAAGGTCTCGTACGGCACCGACCGCCGTGCGGGACCTTCGCGCATTCCGGGTCCCGGCGCGCACCCGCGACGCCGGACCCGGCCCCCGCGCCGACGTCCCCGACGACGTCACCCCGCACCAGAAAGAGAGCATCGTGGGCGCAGTCTCCTCCCTCCTTCCGGTCTTCCCGTGGGACCGCCTGGAGCCCTACAAGGCCACGGCCGCCGCACACCCCGACGGCATCGTCGACCTCTCCGTCGGCACCCCCGTCGACCCGGTGCCCGCGCTGATCCGCGCGGCGCTGACCGACGCGGCCGACAGTCACGGCTATCCCACGGTCTGGGGCACCCCCGCGCTCCGCGACGCCCTCACCGCCTGGGCCACCGACCGCCTCGGCGCCCGCGGCCTGAGCCATGCGAACGTCCTGCCGGTCGTCGGCTCCAAGGAGCTGGTCGCCTGGCTGCCCACCCAGCTCGGCCTCGGCCCCGGCGACAAGGTCGCCCACCCGCGCCTGGCCTACCCGACGTACGAGGTCGGCGCCCGCCTCGCCCGCGCCGAACCGGTCGCCTACGACGACCCGACCGACCTGGACCCGGCCGGGATCAAGCTGCTCTGGCTCAACTCGCCGTCCAACCCCACCGGCCGGGTCCTCGGCGTCGACGAACTGCGCCGCATCGTCGCCTGGGCGCGGGAGCACGGCATCCTCGTCGTCAGCGACGAGTGTTACCTCGAACTGGGCTGGGAGGCCGACCCGGTCTCCGTGCTGCACCCGGACGTCTGCGGCGGCTCGCACGACGGCCTGGTCGCCGTGCACTCGCTCTCCAAGCGCTCCAACCTCGCCGGTTACCGCGCCGCGTTCCTCGTCGGCGACGCCGCCGTCCTCGGTGAGCTGCTGCAGATCCGCAAGCACGGCGGGATGATGGTCGCCGCGCCCGTCCAGGCGGCCACCGTCGCCGCCCTCGGCGACACCGCGCACGTCACCGAGCAGCGCGAACGCTACGCCCGCCGCCGCAGCGCGCTGCGCACCGCGTTCGAGGCGGCCGGGTTCCGCATCGAGCACAGCGAGGCGTCGCTCTACCTCTGGGCGACCCGCGACGAGCCCTGCTGGGACACCGTCGGCCACCTCGCCGAGCGCGGCATTCTCGTCGCCCCCGGTGACTTCTACGGACCGGCCGGTGACCGGTTCGTCCGGATCGCCTTCACCGCGACCGACGAGCGCGTCGAGGCGGCCGTCCGCCGCCTCGCGTAGCCGTACGTGAAGGGGCCCGGGGAGCGTGAACTCCCCGGGCCCCTTCACGTTGCGTGGCGCCGCTGAGCCTGCCGTCAGCCGCCGAGGGGAAGGCCGCCGAGCAGGCCCTTCCCCTGCGTCGGGAGGTTGCCGGCCACGCCCTTCACCGCGTTGGTGGGCAGCGTGTCGGTCGACAGACCGTCCTTGCCGGTCTTGCTGAGGATGTTCCCGACGGTGTCGGCGGCGTGCTGCGTGGTCGGCGCGGCCCGCTGGACGACCGGGCCCGCGGTCTCCACCAGCGCCGGGGCGAGCTTCTCCGCCGCCGCGCCACCGGCCTCGTTCACCAGGCCGACGCCTTCGTGCGCGACCTGGTCGACGGTCTCGCTGGTGCGCGGCGAGTCCAGGGTGGTCAGTCCGCCCAGGTCGGTCGCGCTCGGCAGGGGCGCGGCGGTCGCGGAACCGGCCGCGGCGACCGCGGGCGCCGCGCTCGCCGCGACCAGCAGGGCGGCTCGGGCGATCCGGCGCGTAACGGGGAGGGACATGGTGCTCCTTTGACGGAGAGGGGCGCGTACTTCTGACAGATGGGCACGGAGGTGCCGAGTCCGCCGGGCGGACGGACGCCCTGACTACCGCGTCAGCCCTCCGAAGGTTGCGGTGAAGTCCGGTAAAGAATTGATAACGCGTCACATAATCCGCCGTGGCGAAAGGCGGGCAATATGCGCATCCGCCCGCCTCTCGCGGCGCTGCCGCACCCTTGTTCCGTAAGGGAATTGACCTTCCCCGGTCGCCCGCGACGGGGCCACGCTCCCGATCGTTCCGGGAAGGGGCGGGCGTGCCCCGATGGAGGGAAGCGCCGGACTACTGCCCGGTGGTGATCCGTACGGCGGACGCCGGACCGGGGCCGCCGGGGTCCGCGCCGCGCCGCCAGCCCTGTTCGGCGTCGGCCGCCCGCCAGGTCCGCCCGGCGTAAGAGATCTGTTCGACGCCCAGCTCGGCGGAGTGGGCCACCGACCACAGCGCCACCTGCCAGCCGCGCCGCACCCCGCCGTCGTCCCCGGAGCGCGCCACCGGCACGGTCAGCGTCCGCCCGCCGCCCGCGCCCTTGGCGTCCTGGGCGCCCGGCCCGGACAGCACCCCGGCGCCGAACTCCCGCACCAGCCGCTCCCGCACCCGCGCGGTGCCCGCCGCGTCCGTGCCGCCCCCGCCGCCCGTATCCGCACCCTTCGCCGGGCGGGGCACCACGCAGGACAGTGCCGCGCCCCGGCGCCCGGTCAGCGCGTCGGCCAGCAGCGCCGCGTCCGTCTCGTGCTTCGCGTACGCCAGCGGATAGCCGCTGCGCTGCACCCGCTGCGCCGCCTCGGTCAGCGGCAGCCGCTCGTAGCCGGGCACCTGCACCAGATGCGCGTAGAACTCCCCGGCGGCGTAGACCGGATCCATGATCTGCCGGGACGTGCCCCAGTCCTGCGAGGGGCGCTGCTGGAAGAGGCCGAGGGAGTCCTTGTCGCCGTGGCCGAGGTTGCGCAGCCCGGACTCCTGCATCGCCGTCGCCAGCGCGATCGTCACCGCCCGCGGCCGCAGCCCCCGCGCGGACGCCACCGCCGAGATCGTCGCCGCGTTCGCCGCCCGCTCCGGACTCAGCTCGTACGCCGCCCCGCCGTCCGCCGCCGCCACCGTGCACCGCGGCTCCCCGGGCCCGCCGGTCAGCTGCTGCACCGCGACGTACGCCCCCGCGCCCAGCAGCGCGGCGACGGTCACGGCGGTACGCCACGGACGCCGCCGACGGGAGGGAGCGGAAGCTTGCACGCGGCCCACCGTAGCGAAGCCCGGCGGGCCGGGGCCTGCCGCCGGACTGCTCTGCCCTCCGGGCGGACGACGGGAGTCCGACGGCAGGCTCTAGGGTTGAGCGTATGGACCGCTCCACAGACCTCCCCGCCCTCGACCTGTCGCTCGACGCCGCGGAGCTCACCGCGCGGCTCGTCGACTTCCCCTCCGAGAGCGGCAACGAGAAGGACCTCGCCGACGCCGTCGAGCACGCCCTGCGCGCGCTGGACCACCTCACCGTCGACCGCTACGGCAACAACATCGTCGCCCGCACCCACCTGGGCCGCGCCGAGCGGGTGGTGCTCGCCGGTCACCTCGACACCGTCCCGATCGCCGACAACGTCCCCTCCCGCCTCGACGACGAGGGCTACCTGTGGGGCTGCGGCTCCTGCGACATGAAGTCCGGCGTCGCCGTCCAGCTCCGGGTCGCCGCCACCGTCCCCGAGCCCAACCGCGACCTCACCTTCGTCTTCTACGACCAGGAAGAGGTCGCCGCCCACCTCAACGGCCTCGGGCACGTCGCCACCGCCCACCCGGACTGGCTTGAGGGCGACTTCGCCGTCCTCCTGGAATCCTCCGACGGCGAGGTCGAGGGCGGCTGCCAGGGCACCCTGCGCGTCCTGCTGCGCACGAGCGGTGAGCGCGCCCACTCCGCCCGCGGCTGGATGGGGTCGAACGCGCTCCACGCCGCCGCCCCGATCCTGACGAAGCTCGCCGCGTACCGGCCGCGCCGCGCCATGATCGACGGACTGGAGTACCGCGAGGGCCTCAACGCCGTCCGCGTCGAGGGCGGCGTCGCCAACAACGTCATCCCGGATGCCTGCACCGTCACCGTCAACTTCCGCTACGCCCCGGACCGCACCCCGGAAGAGGCGCTGGCGCACGTCCGGGAGGTCTTCGCCGACTGCCCGGTGGACGAGTTCGTCGTCGATGACCACTCCCCGGGCGCACTGCCGGGCCTCTCCCACCCGGCCGCCAAGGCGTTCATGGACGCCGTCGGCGGCACCGCGCGCCCCAAGTTCGGCTGGACCGACGTCTCCCGCTTCAGCGCCCTCGGCGTCCCGGCCGTGAATTACGGCCCTGGCAACCCGCTGCTCGCCCACAAGCGGGACGAGCGCGTCCTCGCCGAGCGCATCGGCCACTGCGAGGAGCGGCTGCGCGCCTGGCTGACCAGCTGACGCGGTTCTCGGCGGTGCGCCCGCCCCGGGTGGGCGCACCGGTCCGCGCCGCCCACCGCGGGATCTACGCTGAAGCGGCAACGATCTGTCAGCGGAGGGAGCACGACATGGCCAGTCTCGAAGGAGCAGCGGCCCCCGAGGAGCAGCGGCTGGGCCCCGTACTGCGCCGTCACGACCAGGTGCAGCACAGCACCACGGACCAGCGGCTGCTGGACTCCGAGGGCTCCTCGGAGTGGGTGCACACCGATCCGTGGCGGGTGATGCGCATCCAGTCGGAGTTCGTCGAGGGCTTCGGCGCGCTCGCCGAACTCGGCCCCGCCGTCAGCGTCTTCGGCTCCGCCCGCACGCTCCGTGACTCCGCCGAGTACGCGGTCGGTGTGAAGCTCGGCCGGGCGCTGGTGGAGGCCGGTTTCTCGGTGATCACCGGCGGTGGCCCCGGCGCCATGGAGGCGGCCAACCGGGGCGCCCACGAGGCCGGCGGCACCTCTGTGGGCCTCGGCATCGAGCTGCCCTTCGAGCAGGGCATGAACGCGTACGTGAACCTCGGGGTCGATTTCCGGTACTTCTTCGTCCGGAAGACCTGCTTCGTGAAGTACGCCCGCGGCTTCGTCGTGCTGCCCGGCGGACTGGGCACCCTGGACGAGCTGTTCGAGGCACTGACCCTCGTCCAGACCCGGAAGGTGACCCGCTTCCCGATCGTCCTCTTCGGCACCGCCTACTGGAGCGGCCTGGTCGACTGGCTGCGCGAGACGCTGATCGCCGAGGGCAAGGCGTCCCCGCGCGACCTGGAGCTCTTCCACCTCAGCGACGACGTGGACGAGGCGGTCGCCCTGGTGACGAAGGAAGTCGGGCCGGGGGTGCGGTAGGGCCTCCCCGCGGGGCAGCGCCGACGCCTCCCCGCGGGCCGGCGGGCGCGGCTTCCTCCGGCGGGGCCGCCGGGCGCGGCCCCGCCCCCTCTCCGGGCCGGTCAGGCCAGCCCGCGCCGGGCGACCGCCGGTGCCCGGTGACCGGCGATGGACGCGACCATGTCCAGCACCTGCCGGGTCTCGGCGACCTCGTGGACGCGGTAGACCTGCGCGCCCAGCCAGGCCGAGACGGCGGTGGTCGCGAGGGTGCCGAGGACACGCTCCTTGACCGGCTTGTCCAGGGTCTCGCCGACGAAGTCCTTGTTGGAGAGCGAGACCAGCACCGGCCAGCGGGTGTCGGTCATCTCGTCCAGCCGCCGGGTCGCCTCCAGGCTGTGCCGGGTGTTCTTCCCGAAGTCGTGCCCCGGATCGATCATGATCGCGTCGCGCCGGACGCCCAGTTCCACGGCGCGCTCAGCGAGCCCCAGCGTGACGCGCAGGATGTCGGCCATCACGTCGTCGTACGCCACCCGGTGCGGACGGGTACGCGGTTCGGCGCCCCCGGCATGGGTGCAGACCAGGCCCGCGCCGTGCCGGGCGGCGACCTCCGCGAGCTTTGGATCGACGCCGCCCCAGGCGTCGTTGAGGACATCGGCGCCCGCCGCGCAGACCGCCTCGCCGACGTCGTGCCGCCAGGTGTCGACGCTGATGACCACGGACGGGTGGCGCCGCCGGACCTCCGCGACGAAGCCGACGGTGCGCCGCGCCTCCTCCACGGCGGTGACCTCCTCACCGGGACCGGCCTTGACGCCGCCGATGTCGATGATCGCGGCCCCCTCGGCGACGGCCTGCTCGACGCGGGTGAGCGCCGCCTCGTCCTGGAACGTCGCCCCCTGGTCGTAGAAGGAGTCCGGGGTCCGGTTCACGATGGCCATGATCACCGGTTCGTGCGCGTCGAACTCGCGTTTCCCCAGCCGCAGCATTCTCACTCCTTCTCAGTGGTCCGCCAGCGACCTTAACTGTCACACCCGCATGGCACGATCGGGGCAGGTGCATCTTCCGGGGAGTTGGTCGTGTTCTGGTTTCTGCTGATCGCCATGGTCGTGGTGGTCGCCGTGGTCACCCTCGTCGTCGTGGGCGGCGAGCGCGCCGGGCTGCGCGACACCGAGCCGGAGCAGCTCTACGACCCGCTGCCCCAGGAACGCCCGCTGACCCGCGCCGACATCGACGCCGTACGCTTCGCGGTCACCGTCCGCGGCTACCGCATGAACGACGTCGACGATGCCCTCGACCGCTTCGGCGCCGAGCTGGCCGAGCGGGACGCCCGGATCGCGGAGCTGGAGGCCGCGCTGGCGGGCGTCCACGCCGCATCCATGGGCGGCCCGGGCCTGATCCGGGACGACGGGTCCGCGGACGACGCACCGACCGGGGCGGCGGCACCGCCCGAGGGACAGGGCCCCGGCCCTGCGGAGGGGAACGACGGAAGCGGGGAGACGATGCGGACGACGAAGCGGGTCCGGCCGACCGGCGAGGAGCCGGAGGCGGACGGCGGGGCCACCGCGGCGCCGGAGTCGGAGGGCCGGTCATGACGGGTGTGGTGAGCGCCCCGGACGGCGTTCCGCGCTGCCCCTGGGGCATGGAGTCCGAGAAGATGGCCGATTACCGCGCGTACCACGACACGGAGTGGGGCCGCCCGGTCCACGGCGATGATGCGCTCTTCGAGCGGATGTGCCTGGAGGCGTTCCAGTCCGGCCTGTCCTGGATCACGATCCTGCGCCGCCGGGAGGCGTTCCGCGCCGCGTTCGCCGGGTTCGGCATCGCCGAGGTCGCGCGGTTCACCGATGCCGACGCCGAGCGGCTCCTCGCCGACCCCGGCATCATCCGCAATCGCGCCAAGATCGCCGCGACGCTCGGCAACGCCCGGCTGGCCGCGGCGCTGGCCCCCGGCGAGCTGGACGCCCTGATCTGGTCGTACGCGCCCGAGCGGGCGGGCCGCCCGGCGCCGCGTACCTTCGCCGACGTCCTGCCGGTGACCCCGGAGTCCACCGCGCTCGCCAAGGACCTCAAGAAACGCGGCTTCCGCTTCGTCGGCCCGACCACCGCGTACGCGCTGATGCAGGCGTGCGGCCTGGTCAACGACCATCTCGCCGGATGCCACGCCCGGGAGGCGACGGAGCGGGCGGCGGCCGCGGGCTGAGCACCGGGCCGCCCCGCCGTTCCGGTCCGGGCGGCGCGCCCCGGGTCAGCGCCCGAGGTAGACCGGCTTCTCCTTCTTCACGAACGCCTCGACGGCGATGTGGTGGTCCTCGGAGGCACCGGCCCGCGCCTGGAGTTCCTCCTCCTTGGCGAGCGTGTCGGCCAGGGTGTGCCCGGCGCCGAAGGCCAGCGACTCCTTGAGCGCGGCGTACGCGAGGGTCGGGCCCGCGGCGAGGCGCCGGGCGACGGCCGCCGCCCGGTCGGCCAGCTCCGCGGCGGGCACGACCTCGCTCGCGATGCCCAGCGCGTACGCCTCCTGCGCGTCGATGCTGCGGGGGAAGAGCAGCAGGTCGGCGGCGCGGCCCGGTCCGACGACGCGCGGCAGCGTCCAGGACACCCCGGAGTCGGCGGTGAGCGCGACCCCGGCGAAGGAGGTGTTGAAGGACGCCGAGTCGGCGACGACACGGTGGTCGGCGGCGAGTGCGAAGCCGAAACCGGCGCCCGCCGCGACGCCGTTGACGCCCGCCACCACCGGCTTGGGCATCCCGGCGAGCGCTGTGACGATGGGGTTGTAGTGCTCCCGCACGGTGCTCATGGTGGCGCCGTCGCCGCTCTCCCGGTCCGCGGCGAGCAGCCCGATGTGCTCCTTGAGGTCCTGGCCGACGCAGAACGCGCGGCCGGTGGCGGTCAGCAGGACGGCGCGGACGGCGGGATCGGCCGCCGCGTCCCGCAGACGGTCCCGGAGCGTCACCTTCGCGTCGATGTTCAGGGCATTCATCGCGTCGGGGCGGTTGAGGGTGATCGTGGCGAGTCCGTCGGTCACGTCGTAGAGCACGGTGTCGGCCATGAGTGAGGATCCCTCCGTCGCGGGTGGCGCCGCCCGTCGGGGGCGGTCAGCGCTCAGGATGCCGGAGATCATCCGGCCCCGGCATGTGACGTACGTCAAAGAATGAGGGTGGCCCGGGGTGTGCAGGGTGGCGCAGTATCGCAGGCCACTCACCGAATTGAGGGGGTTTGGGGGAGCGCGTTGCCGAAGGGAAGCTGTCCGATGTTGGTCATCGGGTCGTTCGATGCGGGATAATGGCCTGGAAGCAATGTGTTCGATGCCGGTGACGCATGCGGAGATGCGGCCGTCGGCGGTCGGCTGAGGTTGAGCTGGTTTCAGGAAGGGGAACGAGCATGGCGGCCATGAAGCCGCGGACGGGTGACGGCCCGCTCGAGGTGACCAAGGAGGGGCGGGGCATCGTCATGCGGGTTCCGCTCGAAGGCGGCGGGCGACTCGTCGTCGAGCTGACACCCGACGAAGCCAAGGCCCTGGGTGAGGCACTGGAAAAGGTCACCGTCTGAGAGGGCGGCCCGAACTGCTGCGGTTCCCTGGGGCGCTGACCCCTGGTACCCCCAGCCGATGATCACGGCCCCGGCCGGCGCGCCTCGTGCGCTCCCGCCGGGGCCGTTCGTCGTGACGGGCGGCTCGTCGTCGCGGCGGCGCGCTCCGGGGCCGGTGCCGTGGCCCTGCCGGACGCCTCAGCCGCGTTTGACCGCGCACAGCAGACCGTCGCCGACCGGCAGCAGCGACGGTACGAGCAGGGAGCTGTCCCGGACGGCACGCAGCAGCTCGCGCAGGCGCAGCACCTCGTCGGGCTGCGCGCCGGAGTCGACGGTGCGGCCGTCGGCGAAGACCCCCGCGAAGCAGACCAGACCGCCGGGGCGCAGCAGTCGCAGCGCCTCGGCGAGATAGTCGGTGCACTCGCCCAGATCGCCGTCGCAGAACACCAGGTCGTAGCCGCCGTCGGCGAGCCGCGGCAGGACGTCCAGCGCCCGGCCGGGGATGAACCGCGCGCGGTTCCCGGCGAAGCCCGCCTCGCGGAACGCCTGCTTGGCGAAGGTCTGCCGCTGCGGTTCGAGATCGACGGTGGTCAGCACGCCGTCCGGCCGCATACCGTGCAGGAGGTAGATGCCCGACACGCCCGTGCCGGTGCCGATCTCGGCGATGGCCTTGGCCCCGGCGGTGGCGGCGAGCATGCGCAGGGCGGCTCCGGTGGCGGTCGACACCGTACGGATCCCGGCGTCGCGGGCGCAGCCACGGGACCAGCGCAGGGCGATGTCGGTCGCGTCGTCGATGGTCCCGGCGCCGTACGCCTCGGCGAATGCCAGGCCCGTCTGCCGGTTGCCGGTAATGGCCCTCTCCTGTCCCCGTAGTTGACGCAACGGTGACTGTATCCGCTGCGTGCGGGAACCCGCAGATGGGACCGGGCGTTGACGGGGGACAGGGGGGATGCGCGGGTGAAGACCGACGGAGACGTGAAGCAAGCACAGAAGCAGGACCAAATGCAGGTCAAAACTGCTTATCCGGAGCTAACGGGCGAGGTGGATATGGTAGGGGCTCTACTGGACACCACCAGAGCCACCAGGGGAGGTGCGGCTGCGACGGGTGACCGCCGAGGGCGCAGACGCCTGAGACGGCCGTTCGTCGAGCCGAAATCCGTGACCAACACCGCTGACCGTCTCCGCACCCACCACTCCGCTCCTACCGCGACCTTCGCCGCAGACGCGGATGCGCAGGCGTGGACTCCCCCCAGTTGGGAGGAGATCGTCAGCACCCACAGCGCCCGGGTCTACCGTCTCGCCTACCGCCTCACCGGCAATCAGCACGACGCCGAGGACCTCACCCAGGAAGTGTTCGTCCGCGTCTTCCGTTCGCTGTCGACGTACACGCCGGGGACGTTCGAGGGCTGGCTGCACCGCATCACGACCAACCTCTTCCTGGACATGGTCCGCCGCCGCCAGCGCATCCGCTTCGACGCGCTGGCCGACGACGCCGCCGAGCGGCTGCCCAGCCGGGAGCCGTCGCCGCAGCAGCACTTCAACGACACCCACTTCGACGCGGATGTACAGCAGGCGCTGGACACCCTGGCGCCGGAGTTCCGCGCCGCCGTCGTCCTGTGCGACATCGAGGGCCTGTCGTACGAGGAGATCGCCGCGACGCTCGGCGTGAAGCTCGGCACGGTCCGCAGCCGGATCCACCGTGGCCGCTCGCATCTGCGCAAGGCGCTCAAGCACCGCTCCCCGCAGGTGCGGGCCGAGGAGCGCGAGCAGCGGTCGCTGGCCGCGGTGTCCACCGGGGAGGTCGGAATCGCGTGAGCCCCATTGGCGGTGCTTCCCCCGCCGAGCAGCATCTCGGTGACCGCCTCGCAGCCCTGGTCGACGGCGAGTTGGGACATGACGCGCGGGAGCGGGTGCTCGCGCACCTGGCGACCTGCGGACGGTGCAAGGCGGAGGCCGACGCCCAGCGTCGGCTCAAGAGTGTCTTCGCGCAGGCCGCGCCACCCGGCCCCTCCGAGGGGTTGTTGGCGCGGTTGCAGGGGCTGCCCGGAGGAGATCCGGACGGCCCCGGCGGCGGGCTGGGCGCCTTCGGACGCGCCGAATTCGACCGGGACGGCGGCGGCTTCGGCTATCCGCCCTCCTCCGGTGCGCATGCGAGCGACGTCCGCGCGCCCCGGCAGCGGGGCTTCCGTATCCATGAGAGCGAGCGTCCGGCGGCGCCGCGCCGCCGCTTCGCGTTCGCCGCGGCCGGGGCCGTCTCGCTGGCCGCCCTCGCCCTGGGTGGCACGCTGCCGCTGGAGGCCGCGATCGACCCGTCGGGCCGCCAGCACGGCACCGGCACCGCCGTCGTCCCGCTCAGCGCCACCCCGGTCGCCGGGAGCGATCCGCTCCGCGACGCCGGGCTGCTGACCTCCGGGGGAGTCGCCGGTCCGGTCGCGTCCGTGGCGCCCGGCGCGACGGGCCTCTACGGCCCCTCCGTGCCGACCTCCTCACCCCCGGCACGGATACCGTCCGGTGGCCGCTTCGGCCCGTTGATAGCCCCGCCCGGTCAGGACGCCGACCGGCACCCCGCACCCCTCACCGTCGGTACCGCCCGCGCCCCGGGCCCGTACACCCCCGTCGCCGGGGCCGTCCGGATCTCCTCCGGGCAGCCCCTGCAACCGCGCCAACAACCCCTCGGAGGGGCCGGGTGGCGCGGCCTGCGCGAAGACACTCTTGAGCCGACGCTGGGCGTCGGCCTC
>NZ_VKJP01000776.1 GCF_007280575.1 Streptomyces benahoarensis | reverse complement strand
CCCCCGCTCCGCGCCGCCGCGCATCCCACGGCCCCAGCCCCTCCACGCCTCACTGATCTCCGTGGCGCTGCCCCACCTCACCATCTCCCCGCCCGACGGCCAGCTCAGAGGCGAAAGCGCCGACGGCTGCTACCACGACGGCCGCCGCATACTTTCCCGCTGCGAACTGCGCGCCGGAGCCGGCGAACCCGTCATCCTCCAGAGCAAGCAGACCGCAGCGGATCACACCCGATTCCTCGGCACCGTACGCCTCACCGGCGACCGCAGCCCCGACCCCGACATCCGCCTCGAACGACTACGCCGCGCCGACGGCAGCGAACGCCTCACCTTCCGCAGCAGCGCCTCCCGCCCCATCCGCCTCCCCGTCGACCTCCGGCTCGGCACCGACCTCGCCGAACTCGGCGCCGCCGCCACCGGCATACCCGGCCCCGACCTGCGACCCGCCGTCCACGGAGCGGGCCTGCGCTGGTCCGGCCCCGGCGCGCACGCCGCGGTCACCGCGACCCCCGCCCCCGACGATGCCCTTGCCTCCGCCGGCCTCCTGCGCTGGGAACTCGAACTCCCACCCGGCGGCACCCGCACCATCTGTCCCTTATACACATCTGACGCTGCCGACGACTTAATAGGTTTAGATTTCGGTGGGC
>NZ_VKJP01000775.1 GCF_007280575.1 Streptomyces benahoarensis | reverse complement strand
CCCGGCTCTGCCGGGCCCCCGCCCCCCGGCAGCGGCCGCACCCCCGCGGACCGCTGGGCCCACACACTGCGCGCCCTCACCGGGCGGGAGCGCGTCCCCGGGCTGCTCCGGGGACGCGCCGTGCGCCTCTTGCGCGACGACGGGCGGCTCGGCGACGACGGTGTGGAGCGGCTGATGGGGCTCGCCCTGTCGCCTGCCGCTCCGCCTACGGACGCCGCCGGTTGGATCGAGGGATTCGCCGGAGGCGGGGACGGCGACGGCATGCTGCTGGTCCACGACGAGCGGCTGCTGGCCCTCGTCGACGGCTGGCTGACGAGGGTGTCGGCCGAGGCGTTCACGGACGTACTCCCGCTGCTGCGCCGGACGTTCGCCGCGTACGGGCCCGGGGTGCGCCGTGCCCTCGGCGAGCTGATACGCCGAGGCCCCGCCGCCCTCGCACCGCAGGCGGCGGGGCCCGTCAGGGGCGCGGGTCCGGACGACGTCGTACCGGTACCGGGCTTCGGCCCCGGGCTCGACCGCGACCGCGCCGCCGCCGTCCTGCCCACCCTCCACCTGCTGCTCGGCTCCGTCCCGTACGCCAACGACACCTTGGGAAGGGCACGTTGAACGCCATCGACCGCATGGACCCGCCCGCCACCCCGGGCCCCGCAACCG
>NZ_VKJP01000774.1 GCF_007280575.1 Streptomyces benahoarensis | reverse complement strand
GGGTGGGGTGCGGCGCGCGGGGGCGGGACGGCGGCCCAGCCGGAGACGCCGACACCGGCGGTGACCAGGGCTTCGACGCCCTCGTCCGTGGTGTGGGTGGCGGTGGCGAGGATGTCGGCGGCGGTCATCAGCCCTACGCCGGGTGGGAGTTGGGGCGCGGGCTGGGCGGTGGGGGCGTGGTCCGTGGCTGAGCCCGTAGGGGAGGTGGCGCCCTTGAGGGGAGGCGCCGTTGGGCTCGGGATCGCGAGAAAGGCTTCCGCTGCGCCTGCGCCCGTACGGGGAGCCTCTACGGGACCTGCGCTCGCAGGAGGAATGCCCGAGCCTCCCGTTCCCGTAGGGGAAATGTCCGGGTGGCCCGTTCCCGTGGAAGGAGTGGGCGGAGGGTAGGCGCCTGGTGCGGGCGCATCGCCAGGAGCCGTGATGGTAGCGGGAGTTGGGGGTGCGGGAGGCCCGCTGAGGGCGAGGGCGGCTATGTCGGTGAGGTGGTGGTGTGGGTCGTGGCGGGTGTAGCCGTGGGGGACCTGGGCGTTGAGGAACCAGTGGCGTTCGCCGATGCCTCCGCCGAGGACGGCGCTGGAGATCATGCGCCAGCCCGGTCCGGCCCGCCAGAGAAGAGCCGGGAGGGTGGCGGGTGCGCCGGGGCCGGCGGGGCAG
>NZ_VKJP01000773.1 GCF_007280575.1 Streptomyces benahoarensis | reverse complement strand
ACGCCGCAGGCGGCAACGTCACATGCGTCACCCCATGCCGCGCCAACACCTCCACCAACGACGCACCCGGCAACAACTCATCCGACGACGCCAACACCAACCGCGCCCCCGACAACAACGCCATGCACAACTCCCAGGAGGCGGCGTCGAAGCTCGGGGAGGCGAACTGCAGCACCCGGCTGTCGGAGGTGACGTCGAACGCCTCGATCTGGGTCAGGGACAGGCTGGCCATGCCGCCATGGGTGACGATCACGCCCTTGGGCCGTCCCGTGGAGCCGGAGGTGTAGATCACGTACGCCGGAGAGCCCCACTGCAACGGAGCACTCCGCTCCCCGTCCGTGAGATCACCGCCGTCCGCAGCAGCAATACCGGACGCGACACCCGGATCATCCAGCAGAACCAGACCCGCCACACCAGACAACGCATCAGCCGTCACCGAGTCGGACACCACACACACAGGACGAGCGTCCTCCAGCATGTACGCAATCCGCTCAGCCGGATACTCCGGATCCACCGGCAGATACGCACCACCCGCCTTGCCGATCGCGAGCAGGGTGGCGACCAGGTCGACCGAGCGGGGCAGCGCCACCGCGGCATACCTCTCCGGGCCCACCCCCCGCTCAACGAGGTGGCGGGCGATCCGATTGGCGCGCGCGT
>NZ_VKJP01000772.1 GCF_007280575.1 Streptomyces benahoarensis | reverse complement strand
GTCTGGCGGGCCCGGAGATGGGTATAAGAGGCCGCCGGGGGGTGAGGTCGGGGGCTCGAAGTGTTGCCCGCCCGCCGCTCTCCTGCCCGTGCTCGCCGCTCGCCCGCCGCTCGCCTGCCGCGTGCTCGCCGCCTGCCTGCCGCGTGCTCGCCGCTCGCCGCCCGCCGGTCGGGAGGCGGCCCGCCCGACGCCGTCGTTGGCGTCCCGGTCGTCAGTGTGTGGCCGCCGCTTGAGCGCGCCCCGGCGAGGGATCCGTACGCCTATGAGGCCCCGCCCCTCCTCATGGCCGTACGCCCTCCATCGCCGTAGGACTCGTATCCGTAGCGGCTCGGGCTGGGTGGCGGCCGGGGTGTGAAGCCCCAGGTCAGGACCCTTCCGGTCGTACCAGGCGGCTCGGCCGTGTGCCCAGGATCAGAGTGTTGAGGGCGTGGTCGATGGTGGGGCCGAGGTACCAGTCGCCGGTGTGGTCGAGGCTGTAGACGCGGCCTTCGGTGTCGATGGCGAGGAGGGCCTGGGGGTGGCCGGCGGTGTGGGTGCCGCTGAGTTCCTCGCGGCCGAGGGGGGAGACGTCGGTGTCGAGGGCGCGGCCGAGGTCGCCGAGGGTGCGGGCGAGGTGGAGACCGTGGAGGGGGTCGATGGTGAAGCTGTCTCTTATACACATCT
>NZ_VKJP01000077.1 GCF_007280575.1 Streptomyces benahoarensis | reverse complement strand
TTCTTGTTTCGCCACTTCAGGAAGTGCAGGTCATCCACGATCAAGAGCTTCGTTTCCGCCGACAAGACAGAATCGAGAGCGCGGTAACCGAATTCGGCGCCGACCCGTACCCGGCGTACGCCTGGCTGCGCGAGCACGCGCCGGTGCACCGGACCGCGCTGCCCAGCGGCGTCGAGGCGTGGCTGGTGACGCGGTACGCCGATGCGCGGCAGGCGCTCGCCGACTCCAGGCTTTCGAAGAACCCGGTGCACCACAGTGAGAGCGCCCACGGCAAGGGCAAGGTGGGCATCCCGGGCGAGCGCAGCGCCAACCTCATGACGCATCTGCTCAACATCGACCCGCCCGACCACACCCGGCTGCGCCGACTGGTCTCCAAGGCGTTCACCCCGCGCCGCGTCGCCGCCTTCGCCCCGCGTGTCCAGGAGCTGACCGACGCGCTCATCGACTCCTTCGCCGCCCGCGGCGAGGCCGACCTCATCCACGAGTTCGCCTTCCCGCTGCCGATCTACGCCATCTGCGACCTGCTCGGCGTCCCGCGCGCGGACCAGGACGACTTCCGGGACTGGGCCGGGATGATGCTCCGGCACACCAAACCGGGCGGCACCGGCGGCGGGCCGCGCGGCGGCGTCGCCAAGGCGGTCAAGAAGATCCGCGGCTACCTCGCCGAGCTGATCCACCGCAAGCGCGCCGCGCTGCCGCCCGAGCCCGCGCCCGACGAGGACCTGATCTCCGGGCTGATCCGCGCCTCCGACCACGGTGAACACCTCACCGAGAACGAGGTCGCCGCGATGGCGTTCATCCTCCTCTTCGCCGGTTTCGAGACCACCGTCAACCTCATCGGCAACGGCACCTACGCCCTGCTCCGCACCCCGGGCCAGCGCGAACTCCTCCAGAAGTCCCTGGCCTCCGGTGATCGCGACGTCCTGACCACCGGCATCGAGGAGCTGCTGCGCTACGACGGCCCGGTCGAGCTGGCCACCTGGCGGTTCGCGACCGAGGAGCTGACGCTCGGCGGCGAGCGGATAGCCGAGGGCGATCCGGTCCTGGTGGTGCTGGCCGCCGCCGACCGCGACCCCGCACGCTTCGACGCCGCGGACACCCTCGACCTGCGCCGCACCGACAACCCGCACCTCGGCTACGGCCACGGCATCCATTACTGCCTCGGCGCGCCGCTCGCCCGCCTCGAAGGGCAGACCGCCCTCGCCACCCTCCTGACCCGCCTGCCCGACATCCGGCTTGCGGCGGAACCGGACGATATGCGGTGGCGCGGCGGGCTCATCATGCGCGGTCTGCGCACCCTCCCCGTGACGTTCACCCCGGCCCCCTGACGACACGCCGTCCACCAGCGCGGACGGCCGCCCACGGCCCATGAGTTGACGCTCCGTCAGTCACGTGACCTACGCGTGATCTCTGCTACACCGGCTTGTGACGCCCCGTGAGCCCGGCTACCTTGCCACCGAACAAGCGCTCCACCGTCCCGGTGGACGGCCGTACCGGACCCCGGCGGCCGGGCCGGGGCGCCGGGGCGGACAACTCAACCGCCGCTCGAAAGGCAATCGCATGCGCACCGGCAACGGCAGACACCGTCGCCCCCGCCAGGCACCGGCCCTCTTTGTCACGGCGGGAGTGACCGGCGCGGGCCTCGCCCTGCCCCTCCTCGGCGCGGGCGCCGCCCACGCCGCCGACGCCACCACCTGGGACCGCGTCGCCCAGTGCGAGTCCGGCGGCATCTGGTCCAGCGCCGGCGGCAACGGCTTCTACGGCGGGCTCCAGCTCACCCTCGACATGTGGCGCGACCACGGCGGGCTGGAGTACGCCGCCCGCCCCGACCTGGCCAGCCGCGCCCAGCAGATAGCCGTGGCCCAGGCGATCCTCGGCGACCGCGGCCCGGAAGCCTGGCCGCGCTGCGCGGCCGGCGCCGGACTCACCGAGGGCGGCGGAATCCCCGACGTCGACCCCGGCGGCACCGTCACCACCCCGCCCGCCGACGCGGACGGCGCGGACACCGGCACCGGCACGGACACCGGCACCGGCACGGACACCGGCACCGGCACGGACACCGGCACGGACACCGGCCAGGACGGGACCTCGATCCCCGACGGCCCGGACCGGTCCACCACCGACCCGTCCGCGCCGAAGGGCGAGCCGGACCCGTCCGGCACCCCCGACCCGTCCACCTCACCCGGCACGCCCGACGCCACCGACTCCCCAGAGGTGCCCGAAGGCTCGGGGCGGCCCGGCAGGCCCGGCCCGTCGGACGACCCGTCCGACCACACCTCCACCCCGTCCGAGCCCTCGCACCCGTCCCGTACGACGCCCCCGGCGGACGGGGGCGGCTCCCGTGACGGCGACGGCTCCGGGCGCCACCGCGGCGGCAGCGACGCCAACGGGGGCGTCGGGGGCGGCGACCGCGCCCCGGGGCGGCACGCCTCGCGGGGCGGCGAGCGGACGGACCCGGGCGAGGACGCGTACACCGTGCGCCCCGGTGACAACCTGTCAGCCATCGTCGAGGCGCGTGAGCTGCCGGGCGGCTGGCCCGCGCTGTACGAGCGCAACGAGGACGTCATCGGCGACGACCCGAACCTCATTCACCCAGGTCAACTCCTCGATCTGGGCCACTGATCGAGGGAGATGGGTAGCTTTGCCCCTTTTGGCGAAAGTGAGACATGGCTCTCGTTGACACCCGTGGCGTCCCGACCTGCCCTTCGCATCCACACCATGTCCTACCTGCGGAAATATGCGCCCTCTGCGGTCGTTGACGGTCAACTGTGCCCAGAAAGTGGGGTTTGAACGACACAGGGGGTTCTGTTTACGGTCAGCACCGCTCGCCAAAGCGGGCCCTTCGTTCACACGCCGAATCCTGCCGGTGGGCGAAGGTGGTCGACGCGTAAGCGCCGAAGGCAGGAGCGGGGGACCCAAGGTAAGTGCCGGCCCCACCCGTGAAAGCGGGTCGACCGGCTTGGGGTGAAGCCGTGTGTGAGGCACACACGGCCGGGCAATCCACACCGCCCGAACCCGACAGCTCACCTCGCAGGCGTCGGTGAGGAAAACGAAACATGCTGATGAACAAGGCCAAGCACCGTCGCCCCTCCAAGGCCGTCCGCGTCGCCACCCTCGCCGGTGTCGCCGGCGCCGCCGTGGCCGTCCCGCTGATGGGCGCCACCTCCGCCTCCGCCGCCTCGGTCGCCACCTGGGACGCCGTCGCCCAGTGCGAGTCCGGCGGCAACTGGTCGATCAACACCGGCAACGGCTACTACGGCGGCCTGCAGTTCTCCTCCTCCAGCTGGGCGGCCGCCGGCGGCACCCAGTTCGCCCCGCGCGCCGACCAGGCCACCAAGGCCCAGCAGATCCAGGCCGCCGAGAAGCTCCTCGCCATCCAGGGCCCGGGCGCCTGGTCCTGCGCCGGTGCCGGCAACCTCTCCGCCGGCGGCCCGTCCCCCGACCTGAACACGGGCTCCACCACCAGGGCCGTCCCCCGGCAGCAGGCGCCCAAGCAGCAGGCCCCGCAGCCCAAGGCCGCCCCCCAGCAGCAGGCCCCGCAGCACCACGCCATGGGCCACGGCAACTACACCGTGAAGTCCGGCGACACCCTGGCCAAGATCGCCAAGGCGCACGGCACGAACTGGAAGTCGGTCTACGCGGACAACAAGTCCGTCATCGGCTCCAACCCGAACCTCATCTTCCCGGGCCAGAAGCTCCACGTCTGATCCCCGCGCGGGGCCCGCTCTCACCGCCCCGCACCCCGGTCCCACGGGAAACCCCGCCCGGCGCGCACGTCCCCGGGGCGGCACCGGCTCACCGCCGATGCCGCCTCCGCGCGCCGAGGCGGGGTTTCGCCGTTCCGTACCCTGGTGCCGGACACAGCGTCGTGCCCTGCCCCTTATCAGCTGCTTTTCCGTTCCGTGGCCTTCGTTGTCGAATGTCCGGCACCCGGCGTCCGAGGCACCTTTCGTCCCGCAGCGCGGGCCGGGAGCGAGCGAAGGCCCGGGGGCCGTTAGGCTCGTGCCGCAGAACTCCAGACACCCATGAAGGAGACAACGTGCCGTCCATCGACGTCGTCGTAGCCCGCGAAATTCTCGACTCGCGAGGTAATCCCACGGTCGAGGTCGAGGTCGGCCTCGACGACGGCTCCACCGGCCGGGCCGCCGTCCCGTCCGGTGCCTCCACCGGCGCCTTCGAGGCCGTCGAGCTGCGCGACGGGGACCCCAACCGCTACCAGGGCAAGGGCGTCGAGAAGGCCGTCCTCGCCGTCATCGAGCAGATCGGCCCGGAGCTGGTCGGCTACGACGCCACCGAGCAGCGCCTCATCGACCAGGCCATGTTCGACCTGGACGCCACCGACAACAAGGGCTCGCTGGGCGCCAACGCCATCCTCGGCGTCTCCCTCGCCGTCGCGCACGCCGCCTCCGAGGCCAGCGACCTGCCGCTGTTCCGCTACCTCGGTGGCCCGAACGCGCACGTCCTGCCCGTCCCGATGATGAACATCCTGAACGGCGGGTCGCACGCCGACTCCAACGTCGACATCCAGGAATTCATGATCGCCCCGATCGGCGCGGAGTCCTTCTCCGAGGCGCTGCGCTGGGGCGCCGAGGTCTACCACACCCTCAAGAAGGTCCTGAAGGGCAAGGGCCTGGCCACCGGCCTCGGCGACGAGGGCGGCTTCGCCCCCAACCTCGGCTCCAACCGTGAGGCCCTCGACCTCATCCTGGAGGCCATCAAGGAGGCCGGTTACGCCCCCGGCCAGGACATCGCGCTCGCCCTGGACGTCGCCGCCTCCGAGTTCTACAAGGACGGCACGTACCAGTTCGAGGGCAAGGACCGCTCCGCCGCCGAGATGACGGAGTACTACGAGGAGCTGGTCGCGGCCTACCCGCTGGTCTCCATCGAGGACCCGCTGTTCGAGGACGACTGGGCCGGCTGGAAGGTCATCACCGACAAGCTCGGCGCCAAGGTCCAGCTCGTCGGCGACGACCTCTTCGTCACCAACCCCGAGCGCCTGGCCCGCGGCATCGAGGAGGGCTCCGCCAACGCCCTCCTGGTGAAGGTCAACCAGATCGGTTCGCTCACCGAGACCCTGGACGCCGTCGAGCTGGCCCAGCGCAACGGCTTCAAGTGCATGATGTCGCACCGCTCCGGCGAGACCGAGGACGTCACCATCGCCGACCTGGCCGTCGCCACCAATTGCGGCCAGATCAAGACCGGTGCCCCGGCCCGCTCCGAGCGCGTCGCCAAGTACAACCAGCTGCTGCGCATCGAGGAGATCCTGGACGACGCGGCGGTCTACGCCGGTCGCTCGGCCTTCCCCCGGTTTCGCTCTGCGAACCAGTAAGCGCAGCGCTCTGCGAACCGGTAAGCGCAGCGCTCTGCGAACCGGTAAGCGCAGCGCTCTGCGAACCGGTAAGCGCAGCGCTCTGCGAACCGGTAAGCGCAGCGCTCTGCGAACCGGTAAGCGCAGCGCTCTGCGAACCGGTAAGCGCAGCGCTCTGCGAACCGGTAAGCGCAGCGCTCTGCGAACCGGTAAGCGCAGCGCTCTGCGAACCGGTAAGCGCAGCGCTCTGCGAACCGGTGAGCACCGCAAGGGCTGACCCTCCCGGCGCGAGTGCCCGCCCCACCCGACCGTGGGCGGGCCATCCGCCGTCACGGCCTGCGTTCGTCCCCGGCGACGGTCCCGTACCGTTGCCGGGGACGGCTGCGCTTCCGAACGGCCCCGCCCGGCGGGAGCGTACGAACTCCATGACAGTCGGCCAACAGGGGAGGCGACGTGTCCGCGGACCGGTTCTCGACCGCGACCCGGCTCAAGGCGCTCGGCGAACAGGCGGCGGCCCGCGTCCAACGCGTCCGGCGCCCCCGCCGCAGCCGCCTCACCGGACGGGCCGCCCTGCTGGCCCTCGTCATGTGCTCCCTCGTCGTGGCCCTGGCCTACCCGATACGGCAGTACGTCTCTCAGCGCTCCGACATCGCCGACCAGCGCCGCAAGGCCCAGGAAGCGGCCAAGGCGCTGGACCGGCTGCGCGACGAGAAGTCCCGCTGGCGCGACTCCGCCTACGTCGAGCAGCAGGCCCGGTTGCATCTGCACTTCGTCCGTCCCGGCGAGACGGGTTATATCGTCCAGGACGGATCGCGCGCCGACGACGGCGCTCCGCGCGACGGCGCGGGAGCGGCCGGAAGCCCCTGGTACGAGAACCTCTGGGCCGACGTCGACACGGCCGACCGGTGACGCGCCGCACCCCGGTCCGGCCTCCCGGCACCGTCTGATCCGCCCCGCCCGATCCGCGGGCGGCGACGCACCGTACCGGTCGCGTCCGCCCGTCCGCGGCCGGCAGCCCACCGAAGATCCCACCGAAAGCGCACATGGACACGCCTCCGCCCCAGACCGAGCCCACCGAGCCCACCGCCGCGGACATCGCCGCCTTCAAAGAGCAGCTGGGCCGCCCGCCGCGCGGCCTGCGGGCCATCGCCCACCGCTGCCCCTGCGGCCAGCCGGATGTCGTCGAGACGGCCCCGCGCCTGGAGGACGGCACGCCGTTCCCGACGCTGTACTACCTGACGTGCCCGCGCGCGGCCTCGGCCATCGGCACGCTGGAGGCCAACGGCGTGATGAAGGAGATGACCGAGCGGCTGGCGACCGACCCCGAGCTGGCCGCCGCCTACCGCGCCGCCCACGAGGACTACATCCGCCGCCGCGACGCCATCGAGGTGCTCCAGGGCTTCCCCAGCGCCGGTGGCATGCCGGACCGGGTCAAGTGCCTGCACGTCCTCGTCGGCCACTCCCTCGCGGCCGGTCCCGGTGTCAACCCGCTGGGCGACGAGGCGCTCGCGATGCTGCCCGAGTGGTGGCGCAAGGGCCCGTGTGTCACGCCCTGTCAGGACACCGCCGCCGCCGAAGGAGACACCGAATGACCCGGGTCGCCGCCGTCGACTGCGGTACCAACTCCATCCGTCTGCTGGTCGCCGACGTCGACCCGGCCACCGGTGAGTTGACGGAGCTGGACCGCCGGATGCAGATCGTCCGCCTCGGCCAGGGCGTGGACCGCACCGGGCGGCTCGCCCCCGAGGCGCTGGAGCGGACCTTCGCCGCCTGCCGTGAGTACGCCGCGGTCATCGCGGAGCTGGGCGCGGAGCGCACCCGGTTCGTGGCGACGTCCGCCTCTCGCGACGCGGAGAACCGCGACGACTTCGTCCGCGGCGTGGTGGACATCCTCGGCGTCGAGCCCGAGGTCATCACCGGCGACCAGGAGGCGGAGTTCTCCTTCACCGGCGCCACCCGGGAGCTGACCGGCCGCGCCGACCTCGCCCGCCCGTACCTCGTCGTGGACATCGGCGGCGGCTCCACCGAGTTCGTCCTCGGCGACGGCACCGTCCGCGCCGCCCGCTCCGTCGACATAGGGTGCGTGCGGATGACCGAGCGGCACCTGATGCGCGACGGCGAGATCAGCGACCCGCCGTCCCCCGACCGGATCGCCGCGATCAGGGCCGACGCGGCCGCCGCCCTCGACGAGGCCGAGGCCGCCGTCCCGCTCCGCGAGGCCGCCACCCTCGTCGGCCTGGCCGGTTCGGTCACCACCGTCGCCGCCATCGCCCTCGGCCTCGACCACTACGACTCGACGGCTGTCCACCACGCCCGCGTCTCCCGCGCCCGCGTCGCGGAGATCACCGACCGCCTGGTCACCTCCACCCACGCCGAACGCGCCGCGATCCCGGTCATCCACCCCGGCCGCGTCGACGTCATCGCCGCGGGCGCCCTCGTCCTCCTCGCGATCATGGACCGCACGGGCGCCGAGGAGGTCGTGGTCAGCGAGCACGACATTCTTGACGGGATCGCCATCAAAGCGGCCGAGGATGCCGGGTAGCGCTGTGGCGGCGGCGCCCGACGGCATCGCCTGGAGTCTTGCCTGAGCCGTCCTGGACGGCACGGCCCCCGTCGCCTTCGGGGATGCTGTTGGTCAGTTCAGCCAACAGCATCCCTTCAGGGCGGCGGGGGCCGTCGCGTCACAGTGCGCGGTAGACGTCGCGCCGTTCGCCCACCTCGATGACGAGGATGACGAGTTCGCCGTCCTCGATCCGGTAGGCGATCCGGTGGTTTCCGAGCCGGAGCCGGTAGAGCCCCGACGGGCCGGTGAGCTTCTTGATGTCGGCGTCCGCGCGGTAGGGGTCGTCGCCGAGTTCGGTCAGCGCGGCGAGGATGCGCATGGTGGTGGGTCGGTCCAGGGCGCGCAGTTGCCGCTGCGCCGCGGTGGTGAACCGGAATACGTACTTCACGCCGCGTCTTCGGTGCGCTCGGCGAACAGGTCGGCCAGCAACTCGGCCATGGTGACGGTCGGGCCGAGGCACCCGGCCGTGCCCCCTCCGGGCAACGCCGCCCGCCCGCAATGCGCCCCGCGCATCCCCCTTCTCGCGGCGATTCGGCTTCCCCCGTCGCCCCGGCGTGCGGGCGCCCCGGAAAAGTTCGTGAAACTCTTCACATGAAAAAGGTGCCCGATGGCCGAAGAAAGGGGCCCTGTGGGCCTCAATCGAAGGTCCTAGGGCCTCTTGAGCCGGGGAATGCGGGGCGGAGTGGGGGCGGTGTTCGCGCTCACCCGGTGTGTGGTTCGATCGCCCCTGCGTTCACAAGCCCTGATCACAAGGGGTCTCAACGGGCCGCGGCGGTGAGTGGTTCCCCGGAAGGGGTATGGCGTCCGTCACGAGGGCGGCGCAGTGTAGCAGATACCCCTCTAGTTCTTGTGAAGGGGCTCACGAGCAGCCCCCCAAGGGGAGGTGGATACTCGATTGCATGAGCACCACGGAGCGTCCCAGGATCCTCGTTGTAGGCGGTGGGTACGTAGGTTTGTACGCGGCGCGTCGCATCCTCAAGAAGATGCGGTACGGCGAGGCGACCGTCACGGTCGTCGACCCGCGCTCGTACATGACGTACCAGCCCTTCCTCCCTGAAGCTGCGGCCGGCAGCATCTCCCCGCGCCACGTCGTGGTTCCGCTGCGGCGTGTGCTGCCCAAGGCGGAGGTTCTCACCGGCCGGGTCACCACCATCGACCAGGACCGCAAGGTCGCCACCGTCGCGCCGCTGGTCGGCGAGGCGTACGAGCTGCCCTTCGACTACCTGGTCATCGCGATGGGCGCGGTCTCCCGTACCTTCCCGATCCCGGGCCTGGCCGAGAACGGCATCGGCATGAAGGGCGTCGAGGAGGCCATCGGGCTGCGCAACCACGTGCTGGAGCAGCTCGACAAGGCCGACTCCACCACCGACGAGGAGGTCCGCCGCAAGGCGCTGACCTTCGTCTTCATCGGCGGCGGCTTCGCCGGTGCGGAGACCGTCGGCGAGGTCGAGGACATGGCCCGCGACGCCGCGAAGTACTACAACAACGTCAAGCGCGAGGACATGCGCTTCCTGGTGGTCGACGTCGCCGACAAGATCCTCCCCGAGGTCGGCCCGAAGCTCGGTGCGTACGGCAAGGCGCACCTTGAGGGCCGTGGCGTCGAGGTCTACCTCAAGACCGGCATGGACTCCTGCGTCGACGGTCACGTCGTGCTCAACAACGGCCTTGAGGTCGACTCGGACACCATCGTGTGGACCGCGGGTGTCAAGCCGAACCCGGCGCTGTCCCGCTTCGGTCTGCCGCTGGGCCCGCGCGGTCACGTCGACACCGGCGCCACCCTCCAGGTGCAGGGCACCGACTACATCTGGGCCGCGGGTGACAACGCGCAGGTGCCGGACATGGTCGGCCGCAAGGCCGGCAACGAGAACGCCTGGTGCCCGCCGAACGCGCAGCACGCGCTGCGGCAGGCGAAGGTCCTCGGCGACAACGTGGTCTCCGGTATGCGGGGCTTCCCGCAGAAGGAGTACAGCCACGCCAACAAGGGTGCCGTCGCGGGCCTGGGCCTGCACAAGGGCGTCGCGATGATCGTCGTCGGCAAGGCGAAGATCAAGTTCAAGGGCCGTCTCGCCTGGTACATGCACCGTGCGTACCACGGCATGGCCATGCCGACGTTCAACCGCAAGATCCGGGTCTTCGCCGACTGGACGCTCGCGATGTTCCTCAAGCGCGAGGTCGTCTCGCTCAGCGCCATGCAGAACCCCCGCGAGGAGTTCTACGAGGCCGCGAAGCCGGCGCCGAAGCCCGCTGCCGAGGCCGACAAGCCGAAGGCCAAGGCTTCTTGATCTCCAGGCCGGTGTAGACCGGTCGGCCCGAAGGGCGTCCGCCATCCGTGGGGCGGGCGCCCTTCGGCATGTCCGCCGTCGGAGCCGTGGCGCGCTTTGCCATCCCCTTACGTGGGAACGGGACTATCCGGGCGCCTGCACGGCGTTTACGTGGTCGGTGAAAGTGTTTCGCCGACTCGTCAAGACGGAGGTGTGCGACATGGCCGACGCCGCTGGACGGCTCACCAAGCTCGCCGAGGAGGTGCTGGGGGCGAAGCTCCCGGTACGCATCCGCGCGTGGGACCGCAGCGAGTTCGGCCCTCCGGGCGCCCCGGTCCTTGTCTTCCGCAACCGCCGCGCGCTGCGCCGCCTGCTCTTCAAACCCGGCGAACTGGGCCTGGCCCGCGCCTGGGTCGCCGGTGACCTCGACATCGACGGCGATCTCTACGAGGCGCTCGACTCGGTGGCCGGCCTGATCTGGGAGCGCGGCACCGCCGCCCCCGCGCCGCAGCGCGCGCCTCTCCTGCGGGCCCTGGCGCGGCCCGAGGTCCGCGCGGCGGCAAAGGAGCTGCTGACCCTCGCGGGCGCCCCGCTGCCGCCGTCCCCGCCCGCCGAGGAGGCCCGCACCCGCCGCGGCCCGCTCCACACCCTGCTGCGCGACAAAGAGGCCATCAGCCACCACTACGACGTCGGCAACGACTTCTACGCGCTGGTGCTCGGCCCGTCGATGGTCTACTCGTGCGCGTACTGGGAGAGCCCCGAGGCGACGCTGGAGGACGCGCAGCGCGACAAGCTCGACCTGATCTGCCGCAAGCTCGGCCTCGCGGAGGGGCAGCGGCTGCTGGACGTGGGCTGCGGCTGGGGCTCGATGGTGCTGCACGCCGCCCGCGCGTACGGCGTCCGCGCCGTCGGCATCACCCTCTCCGAGGAGCAGGCCACCTACGCCCGGAAGCGGATCGCGGAGGCGGGGCTGGCCGACCGGGTCGAGATCCGGGTGCAGGACTACCGCGAGATCCACGACGAGCCGTTCGACGCGATCTCCTCGATCGGCATGGCCGAGCACGTCGGGCGGGCCCGCTACGCCGAGTACGCGAGCGCCCTGTACGCCCTGCTCAAGCCCGGCGGACGGCTGCTCAACCACCAGATCGCCCGGCGCCCGCTGGACGACGAGGACACCTACCACGTCGACGAGTTCATCGACCGGTACGTCTTCCCCGACGGTGAGCTGGCGCCCATCGGGCGGACCGCGGGGGCGCTGGAGGACGCCGGGTTCGAGGTGCGGGACGTCGAGGTGCTGCGGGAGCACTACGCGCTGACGCTGCGGCAGTGGGTCGCCAACCTGGAGGCCCGCTGGAAGGAGGCGGTGCGGCTGACGACGCCGGGCCGGGCCCGGGTGTGGCGGCTCTACATGGCCGCGTCCGCGCTGTCCTTCGAGCGCAACCGCATAGGGGTCAACCAGGTGCTCGCCGTACGGACCCCGGAGTCCGGGGCGTCGGGGCTGCCGCTGCGGCCGCGCGCCTGGCAGGGCTGAGGCACCGTACGTAGGAGGGCCCCGGACCGCGTACGCGCGTACGGTCCGGGGCCCTCCGGGGGTGGGGCGGCTACTCCGCCTTGAGGGCGGTGAGCATGTTCAGCTTCGCCGCGCGGCGGGCCGGCCACAGGGCGGCGACCACGCCGACCAGCGCGGCCAGGGCGAGGAAGATGCCCATCCGGCCCCAGGGCAGGACCAGTTCGTAGGTGGCGAGCGAGGCGGAGATCAGCTCACCGGCGGCCCAGCCGAAGAAGACGCCGAGGCCGATGCCGAGCACCCCGCCGAAGAGCGAGATCACCAGGGACTCCAGGCGGACCATCCGCTTGACGCCGGTGCGGTCCAGGCCGATGGCCCGCAGCATGCCGATCTCCTGGGACCGTTCGAAGACCGACATGGCCAGGGTGTTGACGACGCCGAGGACGGCGACGATCACGGCCATGCCGAGCAGCGCGTAGAGCATGTTCAACAGCAGGTCGATCGACTGGGAGATGCCGGCGGAGACGTCCTTCTTGTCCTCGACGGTGAGGGCCGGGTTCTTGCCCAGCGCATCGATCAGCGTCTGCTTGGTGGCGTCGGTGGCGCCGTCCTTGGTCTTGAGCATCACCTGCATGTCGGTGGCGTGCTTCTGGTGGGTGCTCAGGACGCCGTTGTCCACGATGACCTGATGGATCATCTCGTTGCCGTGGTAGACGCCCGAGACGGTCAGCGTCTCCTTCTTGCCGTCCTCGAACGTCACCGGGACGCGGGAGCCGACCTTCCAGCCCTTCTCCTTCGCGGTGTCCTCGTCGGCGATCAGACCGCCGCCGGCCAGGTCGCCGAGGGAGCCGGAGGCGAAGTCGAGGCGGGTCAGCTTGCCGAAGTCCTTGCCGTTGACGCCGGTCAGGTAGGTGGTGTTGCCGCCGATCTCGGCTTCGGAGCTGCGCAGCGGGCTGATGGCGGTGACCTCGTCCAGGCCGCCGAGCTTCTGTGCCACCTCGGGGGAGAGCGGCGTCAGTCCGGCCATGGACACGACGTAGTCGGCCTTGAGCGAGTCGACGGCCATCTTGTCGATGCCCTTCTGGACGCTGGTCCCGATCACCGTCAGGCCGGTGATCAGGGTCAGGCCGACCATCAGGGCGGAGGCGGTGGCGGCCGTGCGGCGCGGGTTGCGGACCGCGTTCTCCCGGGCGAGCTTGCCGGAGATGCCGAACGTGCGGAGCAGCGGGGCGGCCAGGGCGATCAGCGGGCGGGACAGCAGCGGCGTCAGGACGAACACGCCGACCAGCAGCAGCACCGCGCCCAGGCCCATCACGAACTTGCCGTCACTCATGCCGGTGGCGGCCAGTACGGCGGCGATTCCGGCGCCCGCGAAGAGTGCGCCGATGGTGTTGCGGACCACGAGGGACTTGGTGGTGGCCGTGGCGTGGACGCTGTTCATCGCGGCGACCGGCGGGATCTTCGCGGCGCGGCGGCCCGGCAGCCAGGCGGCGAGGACGGTCACGCCGATGCCGACCACCAGCGAGGTGACGACGGTGGACACGTCGACGACGAGGGGGCCGTCGGGGACGGTGGCGCCGGTGCCGTTCATCAGGGCGCGCATCGCGGCGCCGATGCCGATACCGGCGGCCAGACCCGTGACGGCGGCGACCGCGCCGACGACGACGGCCTCGATCAGCACGGAGCGGGTGACCTGGCGGCGGCTGGCGCCGACCGCGCGCAGCAGCGCCAGCTCCTTGGTGCGCTGGGCGACCAGCATGGTGAAGGTGTTGGCGATGAGGAAGATGCCGACGAACAGCGCGATACCGGCGAAGCCCAGCAGGGCGGTCTGCATGCTCTCCATGCTCTTGGCGATCTGCTCGGCCTCGTCGTCGGCGAGCTGACGGCCGGTGGTGGCCTCGGCGCCCTTGGCGGGCAGCACCTTGTGGATCTCCGTCTCCAGGGCGTCCTGCGAGGTGCCCGGGGCGGCCTTGACGTGGATCTCGTTGTACTTGCCGGGGGCGAGCAGCAGCTTCTGGGCGGTCGCGTTGTCGAACAGCGCGAGGCTGCCACCGGCCGAGACGGCGCCGTCGGTGGTGGTGAAGATGCCGGTCAGCCGGGTCTCGTGGACCGGCCCGTCGAAGGAGAGGCGGACGGTGTCGCCGACCTTGAACCCGGCCTCGTCGGCGGTACGGGAGTCCAGGGCGATCTGGTCGGCGCCGTGCGGGGCGGCGCCGTCGCGCATCGGGTAGCGGGCGTCCTTGCCGTCGGCGCCGGGGTAGTAGTTGCCGCCGCGGGTGGAGAAGCCGGTGCCGATCAGCTTGCCGTGGCGGTCGGCGATGGCGGTGAACCCGGTGACGGTGCCGGTGGCCGAGGCGGCGCCGGGCACGTGGGCGGCCTTGTCGAGCAGGCGCTGGTCGAGCGCGGGCCGGTCGCCGAGGCCGGAACCGTCGCTGTTGGGCTGGATGGCCACGTCGACGTCGGCGTAGCCCTCCCGGGCGCTGGAGCGCAGCGCGTCGGAGATGGTGGAGGTGAAGACCAGGGTGCCGGAGACGAAGGCGACGCCGAGCATGACGGCGAGGACGGTCATCAGCAGCCGGGCCTTGTGCGCGAGGACGTTGCGCAGGGCGGTACGGAGCATGGGTCAGTAGTCCTGGGGGAGTGGTCCGAAGTGCGGGCGGCGGGGCGTCAGTTGGTACGGCCCTTGGCGTCGAAGCCCTTCATGCGTTCCAGGACCAGGTCGGCGGTGGGGTCGGGCATGTCGTCGACGATGCGGCCGTCGGCGAGGAAGACGACGCGGTCGGCGTAGGAGGCGGCGGCCGGGTCGTGGGTCACCATCACCACGGTCTGGCCCAGCTCACGGACGGAGTTGCGCAGGAAGCCCAGGACCTCGGCGCCGGAGCGGGAGTCGAGGTTGCCGGTCGGCTCGTCCGCGAAGATGATCTCCGGTCGGGAGGCGAGGGCGCGGGCGACGGCGACGCGCTGTTGCTGGCCGCCGGAGAGCTGGCCGGGCCGGTGCTTGAGGCGGCCGCTCAGGCCGACGGTTTCCACGACGCGGTCCAGCCAGGCGCGGTCGGGCTTGCGGCCCGCGATGTCCATCGGGAGGGTGATGTTCTCCAGCGCCGTCAGGGTCGGCAGCAGGTTGAACGCCTGGAAGATGAAGCCGATCTTGTCGCGGCGCAGCTGGGTGAGCTTCTTGTCCTTCAGCCCGGTCAGTTCGGTGTCCCCGATCCGGGCGCTGCCGCCGGAGATCGTGTCCAGCCCCGCCATGCAGTGCATCAGCGTCGACTTGCCGGACCCGGAGGGGCCCATGATCGCGGTGAACTGCGCCTGGTGGAACGTGACGGAGACGGCGTCGAGGGCGACCACCCGGGTCTCGCCCTCTCCGTAGACCTTGGTGAGATCCGTTGTGCGGGCGGCCGCCGCGGTGGTGCGGGGGGCGGTGGGGACGCCGGAGGGGATGGTGGTCACGGAAGCGTGCTCCTGTCGAAACGGGGCGGCGGGTGGCCGCGGTCTAGGGACCCTTCCATCGTCCGCCGGGCGAGGGGCCCGGAATGTCAGCCAGGACGGCCGTCCTGGGCCAACCTTGGGGCGTACCGGGTGCGATGGCTGTCATCCCTGGGGAGGAGGGTGGTCCCTGAGACGGGCGACCGGCTCCGGGGTGCAAGAGGGGTGCGGGGCCGGGCAGGCGGAGGGTGCCCGGCGCGAGGGGATTCATGCCGGAGTGTCGGTTGAGCACATACCAGGGCGGCTTGGCGAGGCGGGACGGCGACTTTCCGTCATTCCGGGCACCGAACGTGTTTCAGGGTGTTACGCCGGAGGTGCGTCGTGGGCATGTGACAACGGTCTGATCCGGTGACTGACGCACCCTCAGTTGCCAATAAAATAAGACAACCTCGGGATGAGCGGCCGGGGGCTCGGTGGCCTGCGGGCTACGCTCGTGCTGCCTCTGTGGGGGCATGGGGGAGTCCACGCCCGGATGGTGGAAAGCAGACACGGCGAGCTTAAACCTCGCTGGCCTTCGGGCCGTGCCGGTTCAAGTCCGGCTCCGGGCACTTCCGGCAATCGGCCGCCCGTTCCGAAGGGTTTTCCCGGGCCTTGCGCCGCACTGCGCCCACCCTGGCGTATCCCGCTCGCACCTCCGCTCCGACGGGGTGCGTCCGCCGCCCTCTTCCGCAGCGTTCTGCCTGTCCGGGCGGCCGATGCGCGGCGCGGGGCGGTTCGCCCGCCGGGCGCGTCGCCCTCGCTCGGCCGGACGGACCGGACGGGATCCCCGGGGAAATGCGGCGGGCGATTGCGGGGTGCCCCTTCCTTCCCGTCGGCCTTTTCGTCACCGTACGAATCCGTAGGGTCACGCGGCGCCGTGAAGGGTTTGTCTCCGTGCCGCGATCCGGCCCCGGAATACGGGCCGGAGGGTGTCGGTGGGTGATTTCCCGGGCGCGTTCCGTGGTATTTCGCATTCGCTCGTTCCGGGGAATTCGCCGCCCCGCCGACCGGATTTCGTACCCCTGGTGAAGGCCTGTGCCGCGCGCGCCTTCCGGGCGTGCCCGCCGGCCGTCGTCGCGCCCCGCGGAGACACCACGCGCGCGGTGCCGGACGCGGACGAGCGGATCGCCACCCGCTGGCGGACCACGCGCCGCACGCTGGCCGAGCAGGGTGCGGACGACGCGACGCTCGAAGCGCTGGACGCCACGGTCGGCGGCGTGCCCGACCTGCCCGGTCCTCAGGGCGAGGCGCTGTTCGCCGCCGAGGGGCGGCTCCTCGGCGCCTACACCCTGACCGAGCCGCCCGCGTCGGACCTGGCACTCTCCTCGCCGCTGCCGGACCCGCTGCTCCTCGCCTTCGACCGCGACCACCAGGTGCCCCATGTGGTCGTCGCGGTCGACCGGGAGGGCGCCGACGTCGAGGGGTACCCGGCCGCCGCGCGCGAACCGTCCTTCCGGCGCACCTTCAACGGCAGCACCCTGCACCTCACCCGTGTCCGCGCCGGGGCCGAGGCGCAGGCGTCGTTCCACCGACGCACCGTCAACGTCTGGTCCGAGAACACCGAGCAGGCGGCGCAGGACGTGCGCGCCGCCGTCGACGCGGTGGGCGCCGAGGTCGTGCTGGTCGCCGGGGACCCGAAGGCGTTCGGTCTGCTGCGGGACCATCTGGAGCCGCTGTCGGCGCGGTTGGTGAAGGTGGGCGGCGGTCGCACCGACGCCCAGGCCCGCGCGGCGCTGCGCGAGGCGACCGACGCCGCGCTCCACGAGATTTCGGCCGAGTCCCACCGTGACGCCTTGCGGCAACTGGAGGAGGCGCTCGCCGGCGGGCGGGCCCTCCAGGGCATCCCGGCGGTGAAGGAAGCCCTCGCCGAGGGCCGGGTGGACACCCTCTACATGGCGCCGCCCACGGGCACCCAGAACGTCCGGCTGTTCGCCTCGGAGCGCAACCCCCGCGCCCTGGCCACCGATCGGGCGGCCCTCGGCGACGACCCGACGGTGTTCGAAGCGCCCGCGCCGCTCCTGCTGCTGCGCGCCGCCGTCCTCGGCGACGCGTCCTTCAGCGAGATCCTGCCGCCGACCCGCTGCACCGACGACGTCGCCGCCCTGCTGTGCTATTGAGACGGCATCCGGCCCGGCGGCGGTCCCGGGCGTTCCCGCCGCCGGGGCCGGGCACGATCGCGGGGGGCCGTTCGTACTCCTCGTGGTGTAGGCGCGCCCCCGACGGACGGGGGGAAATCGTGCTCAGGAAGTAGCCCCGCGTCTTTGCCAAGCTATTACTCTTGTGGCGAGGTCGCGCAGGGCGGCCATGGAGGAGTGAGGATGAGGAGCAGCAACCCGGTCTTCTCGCGACGGGGGTTCAGCCGCGACACCGGCTACGCGGGCTTCCACGCGCCGCCGCAGGCCGGGGGCGTCGGAGCCGACCCGTACGCCGGGGCCAACCCGTACGCGCAGACCACCACCCAGGCGCCGCAGCACACGCCGCAGACCCGCCCGATGACGATGGACGACGTCGTCATGCGTACGGCGTTCACCCTCGGCACGCTCATCGTCGGCGCCGTCGTCGGCTGGCTGTATCTGACGGAGCAGCTCGGCTTCGCGATCGGCGCCGGTATCGCCGCGATGGTGCTGGGCTTCGTCCAGTCCTTCAAGCGCAAGCCGTCGCCGCCGCTGATCCTGGCGTACGCGGCACTGGAGGGTGTCTTCCTCGGCGCGCTCAGCGGCAACCTCAACAGCCTGCCGAACATGAACGGCGCGCCGATGCAGGCGGTGCTGGGCACGATGGCGGTCTTCGTCACGATGCTCATCGCCTACAAGACGCGCATCGTGCGGGTCACCGCCCGCTTCACCCGCTTCCTGATGATCGCGACCATGGGCTTCGTGCTGCTGTCGCTGGTCAACGTCCTGTTCATGGTGTTCGGCGGCGGTGACGGCCTCGGCTTCCGCAGCGGCGGCCTCGGCATCGTCTTCGGCCTGGTCGGCGTCGTCCTCGGCGCGCTGTTCCTGGCGCTGGACTTCAAGCAGGTCGAGGACGGCATCGCCTACGGCGCGCCGCGCGAGGAGTCCTGGCTGGCGGCGTTCGGCCTGACCGTGACCCTGGTGTGGATCTACATGGAGATGCTGCGGCTGATCTCGATCCTGCGCGACTGACGCGCCGTCATCCCGTCGCCCGGCCCGTACGCCGGACCGCGCCATCCCGAAGCCCCGTGGGTATCCGCGGGGCTTCGGCGTTCCCCGGGGGCGACCGGACCCGGGCGGCCCGGCGGCCACCGGGCGCGGCGCGCCACCCGCCGACCGCCCCCGCCGACCGCCCCGCCGGACCGCCCTCGGCGGGCGTGCGCGCCGCCGTGCGCCGTCGCATAGGCTCGCGCCGTGCCTGACGTAACGCCTTTGGTCCACGCCGTGGACGCCTTCGCCGACCGCCTCCGCTCGCTGCCGCAGAGCACCCTGCGCCGGGGCGCGGCGGCCGACGCGCTCGCCCTGGCGAGGGAGTTGACCGCCCGCGCCCAGCGCCTGGAGCGCCCGGACCGCGAGCCGTACGTGCTGCCCGACGCGGGGCTGTTCGCGGTCGGCGACCAGCTCGCCGTCGCCGGGCACGACCTCGCCGAGGCCCTGCGGAACGCGGAAACGGCCTCCGCCGGGGATGTGGCGGAGGCCGTGGCGCGGGTCGGGGAGACGGCGCGGCGCTGGTAGCGCGGGCCGTGGCGGCGGAGCCTGGGGTGCGCCGCCGACGGCCGGTCAGAGCGAGGCGATGACGCGGTCGGCCAGGATGTAGACGCTCTCCTGCCGGGCCTCGCCCCAGGCGAACGTCAGGGCGTACGCACCGGCGATGGCGGAACCGCCCAGCAGCACGGGCGCGTGACCGTCCCGCAGCGCCTCGGCGACGCTCTCGGACGTCTCTCGGTGGCCCGGCGTCAGGCAGAGGGTGGTGCCGTCGGTGAAGACATAGACGTCGAGGGTGCCCAGCGGACCCGGGCGGACGTCGGCCAGCGGCACGCTCCGCTCGGCAAGCTCCTCCAGCCGCGCCACCGTGCGCTCGTGGTCGGTGACCGCCGCGACCGGCGTGAAGTCCGGGTGCGAGGGATGCCGGCGACGGGCCGCGGCCAGCTCCGCCGACTCGCCCTCCTCCGCCGGTTCCCACTCGGCGGCCCGCAGCGCGTCCGACGACTCCAGAGCGGGTTCCGGCGCGGCGAACGGCTCCAGCGTCTCCGGGCCGAGCAGCGGCTCCAGACCGGCCAGGTCCGCCTGGCGCGGCAGGAACGGCCGGGCGTCGAACCGGTCGGCGTCCGGCAGATCACGTGGGTCCAGCGGGCTCTCGTCGCCGATGCCGGGCACCCCGCCCAGCAGCGACGGCGCGTCCGCGGCGTCCCTGGCCTCCTGTGCGGCCCAGAACGCCCGCGCCTCGGCCAGCTCCCGCTCCCGCTCCTCGGCGAGGGCGTCGGCGACCGCCGCGCGTATGTCTGCCAGCGGCGTCGCCTCGGCAGACATCTGCCGGGCGGCCGGGATCGCGCAGACCGCGTCGGCGCGGGCGGAGAGGGTTTCGCGGGTGGTCACCAGCTCCGTACGCACCTCGGCGAGCTGACGGCGCAGCCCCCGGACGGCGTGCAGCGCCGCGGCGCCCACCGCCACGGCGCTCGCCGCGGCCAGGAGCAGGACGAGGTTCATGACGCTCATGCGCCCTCCCCACGTCGCTCCGCGGCCCCGGACCCGCCGGGCACCCGCCTGTCGACGGCCCGGCCCCGGCCGACGGCCGCGGAGGCGGCCTTGCCTGGTTCGCTGCGCTCGCTCACTGGTGTACTCCCCATAGCAGAAGGTCTTTCGACTTCTACCTCAGCCTGCCGGTCGACGGCGACCGGTCCCAGTGCGCTTTGTCCCGAAATGGTGGGGGCTTGGGGCCTCGTACGCACGAGTGGCCCCTGGCTGACCTGCAAAAACCCCTCTCCGGCGGGGCGTTGGTCACAATCCTGGCGGCGATTGGGTCGCGATCTTGTCACCGGGTGACCCACCTCACGCCCGCTTGCCGAGTGTGCCCGTACGACGACGAAGGGTGCGCGGGAACGGGGAGTTGACCTCCCGTTTTCCCGCGCACCCTGTCGCTGTCGCTACGGCTCAGCTCAGCTCAGCTCAGCTCAGCTCAGCTCAGCCGCTCGTGTTCATGGTCGCGTTCCGCTTCGCTTCCGCTGCGGGCAGGTGCCGCCCTCCTTCGTCGGGCGACCCCCACCCTCCGCTACAGCTCAGCTCAACCTCTCGATGACCATTGCCATGCCCTGGCCGCCGCCCACGCACATCGTCTCCAGGCCGAACTGCTTGTCGTGCCACTGGAGGGAGTTGATCAGGGTGGTGGTGATGCGGGCGCCGGTCATGCCGAAGGGGTGGCCGACGGCGATGGCGCCGCCGTTGACGTTCAGCTTGTCCAGCGGGATGTCCAGGTCCCGGTAGCTCGGGATGACCTGCGCGGCGAACGCCTCGTTGATCTCGACCAGGTCGATGTCGGACATCGACAGACCGGCCCGCCGCAGCGCCTGCTTGCTGGCCTCGACCGGGCCGTAGCCCATGATCTCGGGGGAGAGGCCGGAGACGCCGGTGGAGACGATCCGGGCCAGCGGGGTCAGGCCCAGCTCGCGCGCCTTGGTGTCGGACATGATCACCAGCGCCGCGGCGCCGTCGTTCAGCGGGCAGCAGTTGCCCGCGGTGACCAGCCCGTCGGGGCGGAACACCGGCTTGAGGCCCTGCACGCCCTCCAGCGTGACGCCTGCCCGCGGGCCGTCGTCCTGCGAGACGACCGTGCCGTCCGGCAACGTGACCGGCGTGATCTCCCGCTCCCAGAAACCGGCCGCGATGGCCTTCTCGGCGAGGTTCTGCGACCGTACGCCGAACTCGTCCATGTCCTGGCGGGTGACGCCCTTCAGCCGGGCGAGGTTCTCCGCAGTCTGCCCCATCGCGATGTACGCGTCCGGGACCAGGCCGTCCTCGCGCGGGTCGTGCCAGCCCGCGCCCTCCTGCTCCGCGCGGGCCGCGGTGCGCGCCTCGGCGTCGGCGAACAGCGGGTTGTGGGTGCCGGGCATGCCGTCCGAGCTGCCGTTCACCGACCGCGAGACGGTCTCGACGCCCGCCGAGATGAAGACGTCGCCCTCGCCCGCCTTGATCGCGTGCAGCGCCATCCGGGAGGTCTGGAGCGACGAGGAGCAGTAGCGGGTGATCGTGCAGCCCGGCAGGTGGTCCATGCCCATCTGCACCGCGACGATGCGGCCGAGGTTGTGGCCCTGCTCGCCGCCGGGCAGCCCGCAGCCGAGCATCAGGTCGTCGATGTCCTTGGGGTCCAGCTCGGGCACCTTGGCCAGCGCGGCCTCGATGATCTGCGCGGTCAGGTCGTCCGGGCGCAGCTCCTTGAGCGAGCCCTTGAAGGCGCGGCCGATCGGGGAGCGGGTGGCTGAGACGATGACGGCTTCGGGCATCACGGCTCCATGGGGTCGTAACGTGCGGCGGCGCGAGACCCGGGGGGCCTCGTCGGGCGCGGGCGGGCGGGGAC
>NZ_VKJP01000771.1 GCF_007280575.1 Streptomyces benahoarensis | reverse complement strand
TGTTTTGTTTTTTTTCAAGCAGGAGACGGCATACGAGTTTCATGAGCGTCTCGTGGGCTCGGAGATGTGGATAAGAGACAGGCTTCGACGCCGGTGTGGCGGGCGCGGAGGGGGGCGGCGAGGGTGTTGGCGAGGTCGAGGAGGCGGCCGCCGCTGCGGCGGTTCTCGCTGAGGGCGTAGCGGCGGGCGGGGGTGCCGTCGGGGAACGGGAAGTGTGCGGGGAAGTCGTCGAGGTTGGCGACGGAGGCGCCGCGCCAGCCGTAGATGGCCTGGCAAGGGTCGCCGACGGCGGTGACGGCGTGGCCGGTGCCGGATCCCGCGTCCGGGCCGGATCCGGCGCCGAAGAGGCCGGAGAGGAGGAGGCGCTGGGCGACGGAGGTGTCCTGGTACTCGTCGAGGAGGACGACGCGGAAGGCGTCGCGGAGGAGGGCGCCGACGTCGGGGCGGGTGGTGGCGAGGGTGGCGGAGAGGGCGATCTGGTCGCCGAAGTCGAGGAGGTCGCGGCGGCGTTTGGCGTCGCGGTAGGCGGTGACGAGGGTGGTCAGTTCACGGCGGGCGCGGGCGGTTTCGGGGACTTTCCGCAGGTCGGCGTTTGTCAGCGGGCGGTCTTCGAGGGTGGTGAGCAGTTCGGTGTCGTACGCCTGGAGGCGGGCGGGGGGGACGAGGTGTTCGGCG
>NZ_VKJP01000770.1 GCF_007280575.1 Streptomyces benahoarensis | reverse complement strand
GAGGGCGGGGCCACGGTGGGATCTTCGTCCGGGGGTTCGGCCAGCAGGGCGGTGATCTCGTCGGCGTGCTGGGGCAGTTCTGCGTTCTCGTATGCCGTGCGGGCCGGCTCCCACCAGCGGCGGGCCTCGGCGTGCTGGTCCAGGGCGGCCGCCAGGTGGCCGAGGTGGTGGAGGGTGCGGGCCTGCCCGTCGTCGGCGTGGGGGAGGCGGCGGTAGCCGTCGAGGGCGTCGCGGCAGTGGTCACCGGCGGTGCAGTGGTCACCGAGGTGACGGGCGGTGAAGCCGAGGTTGAACAGCGTATGGGCGACCGCCCGTTGGTCGCCGAACGCGCGGAACAGCGGCAGCGCCTCGGCGTAGTGGCCCTCGGCCTGGGTGTACCGGCCGCAGTGGCGGGCCGCGGTGCCCATGCTGTGCAGCGCCCTGGCCTGCCCGGCGCGGTCGCCGAGCGCACGGTAGCGGTCGAGGGCCTCCGCGAAGAGCGGCAGCGCCCGGTGGGACGGCTCGTTCACCGGGCCTTTCTCACGCACACGGGTGAGGAGAGCGGGAAGGGGAGGTTGGTCGGGTGGCCGGTTGCTCCCTTGGCTGCTCGGCCGGTTGACGAGTTGAACGGTTGGCCCCTGGCCGGTTGGCCCTTTGGCGGTTGGCTCGGCAGTCTGCTGGCTTCTTGGCTTTCCCCTCCCTCTCCCCC
>NZ_VKJP01000769.1 GCF_007280575.1 Streptomyces benahoarensis | reverse complement strand
CCCGACCCCCAGCCCCACCCGGGACCGGGTCCGCAGCCCCAGCCGGTGGCCGCCGAGGGGAGCGGGGCCCTGCCGGAGCCGGCCCTTCCCGCCGCCGGTACGGGCGCGCCGCCCATCGACGGTACGGGCCCGCAGCCGGGCACCTCGGGCGGCACCCAGCCTGGTGCCCCGGCCTCGGCTGGGGCACAGCCGTTGCCCGCGGGCGGCGCGGGCCCGCAGCCGGGTGCCTCCGGTGCGGCCTCGCCGCAGCCCGCTGCTTCGGCCTCCACCGGGGCGCAGTCGGGAGCTTCGGCCTCCGCCGGTTCGCAGCCCGGCGCTTCTGGCTCCGCCGGTTCGCAGCCTGGCGCTTCGGCCTCCACCGGTCCGCAGCCCGCTGCTTCGGCCTCCACCGGTCCGCAGCCGGTCGCCTCGCCCGGGGCCCAGCCCCTGCCCGTCGACGAGTGGCCGCCGCCGGAGCCGCTGGCGGCCACGCGGGCCTCGGTCGCGGCCGGTTCCGCGGCCCGGGCGGCGTCGTCCCCGGCCGGTCCGGAAGCCGTCGCGGCGCCCGGGGCCCCGGGCGTGCCCGAAGCCCCTGCCGAGGCACCTGCCGCCGAGCCCGCTGTCCCCGTCTCCCGCGCCACCGTGCAGCTCACCAAGGCCGAGCCCGACGCGGCACCCGCATCGACGGGCAGTCCGGCCGCTGCCTCCGAT
>NZ_VKJP01000768.1 GCF_007280575.1 Streptomyces benahoarensis | reverse complement strand
ACTCGGTGAAGGTGGTCGCGCCGATGCACTTCATCGCGCCGCTGGACAGCGCCGGCTTGAGCAGGTTGCTGGCGTCCAGCGTGCCTCCGGAGGCCGCACCGGCGCCGATCAGCGTGTGGATCTCGTCGATGAACAGGATGGCGTGCGGCTGCTCCTTCAGGGCCTTGAGCACCGCCTTCAGCCGCTGCTCGAAGTCGCCGCGGTACTTGGTGCCGGCCAGCAGCGCGCCCATGTCCAGCGAGTAGACGACGGAGTCGGCCAGCACCTCGGGCACCTCGCCCTCGGTGATGCGCCAGGCCAGGCCCTCGGCGATCGCCGTCTTGCCCACACCGGCCTCGCCGACCAGCAGCGGGTTGTTCTTGCGCCGGCGGCACAGCACCTGCACGACCCGTTCGACCTCGGCCTCGCGGCCGATCAGCGGGTCGATCTTGCCGTCCTTGGCCTGCTGGTTCAGGTTCTGGGTGAACTGCTCCAGCGGCGAAGCCTTGGCATTGCCGCCCTCGCCTTCCTCGCGCTCACCTTCCTGGCCCTGTTGCTGGCCTTCGGGCGCTTTGGGCGGCTCGGGGTCGGTCTTCTTGATGCCGTGGGCGATGAAGTTGACGACATCCAGGCGCGTCACGCCCTGCTGGTGCAGGTAGTAGACGGCGTGCGAGTCCTTCTCGCCGAAGATGGCGACGAGCACATTGGCGC
>NZ_VKJP01000767.1 GCF_007280575.1 Streptomyces benahoarensis | reverse complement strand
GCGGGCAGGTGACGGCCCGTCGGTCGCCGGGCGGGGCGGCCGGGGCGCGTCCGGTGTGCGCTATACGGCCATGCCGTAGACGATCGTGAAGAGGGTGCCGAGGGAGCCGATGATGAAGACGCCGGTGAGGCCGGCGACGATCAGGCCCTTGCCCTGCTCGGCGCTGAAGGTGTCGCGGAGCGCGGTCGCGCCGATGCGCTGCTTGGCTGCGCCCCAGATGGCGATGCCCAGGCAGAGCAGGATCGCGACGGCCATGACCACCTCGACCATCACGCGCGCTTCGTTGCCCAGGGTGCCGAACGGGCCCCAGTCCGGGGCGATTCCGCCGATGATGGTGTTGATGTCGCCTTTGCCGGCCGCAATGAACATTTTGAACTCACCGCCCCTTTATGGGTAGTTGTGGTCCCCCGCATGTGCTGACAGGGGTCAGTCTCCATCTTCGCCGACAAAGACACCATCAGATGTCGACTTGGCGGCATTCTTGCGCGGATCTCGTAGGGGCGGGGTGAGGATCGGCCCGCACGGCGCCCCACGTCACCCATCACACCTATGGTGTCACTGTATGTATCACGTATGATAACCGTGAGCAATGATGGACCTGTCTCTTATAGACATCTGACGCTGCCGACGACTTAA
>NZ_VKJP01000766.1 GCF_007280575.1 Streptomyces benahoarensis | reverse complement strand
CCGCTCCCCCACCCCGGTCCGCCGCCCGTTTGCGATGACGGGCGACCCGCTCGCGGTTGCCGCAGACGCCGCTGGAGCACCAGCGGCGGCGTCGGCCACGGGAGGTGTCCAGGAAGAGGAGGCGGCAGCGGGCGCCCTCGCAGCGGCGGAGCCGGTCGCGGGTGGCGTGGTCGGTGAGCAGGTCGACGGCGTCGCGGGCGACGGCGGCGAGCAGCGCCGCGCGGTCGGCCGGACGGGCGAGCCGCGGGGCGAGTGCGCCGTCCGGGCCCCGTACCGCCTCGACGGCGGGCGGACCGGCGGCCGCGGCGGTGGCGTTGAGCAGGTCCAGATCGATCACGGCCTCACCGCCGGACAGCTCGGCGTGGAGCACCCGCCGCACCACCTCGCGCAGCCCCCGGAAGCGCGCCACCCAGCGGCCGTTGACCCCGTCCAGCGCGGTGTCCGGGGGCACCGTCCCGGACCCGGTCAGCCAGCTTCTCAACTGCCCGGGTCCGGTGAGGAGTTCGCCCGGCGGACCGGAGGTGGCCAGCAGGTCCAGGCAGATCCGCCCGCAGTCGAACCGCAGGCCCTCGTCAGGCGCCGCCATGCTCCTGATCACTCCTTCGGAATCGAGGATGCGACACCAGAGTGCCCGCCACGGCGGGCCGCCGTCACCTCCCGCGCCCGTGCGACCGTTCCCCGCCCGGCGGACCCGGCCCGCGG
>NZ_VKJP01000765.1 GCF_007280575.1 Streptomyces benahoarensis | reverse complement strand
CGAATCCAGCGCGGCGGCCTTCACCGCCTCGTCGTCCAGCAGCTTGTCGGCCTCCTCGGCGATCAGCAGCTCATAGCTTTCCGCGACCGTCACCTTGCGCCGCACCCGCCGGCCGCCGAAGGCCTTCATCAGCCCCGACAGGTCCATCATGCCGCCCATGGCGCCGCCGGGCTGGCCCGGAATCTCCATCATGCCGAAGGGATTGGAATTGTCCTGCACCTCCAGCTCGATCACCGTGTCGTCCAGTTCGCCGCGCTTCAGCTTGTCGCGGAACATCTGGCGGGTGCCCTCGCGCGCATCCGTCCCGGCCAGGGCCTCGATCACCCGCTCCTCGGCCGATTTATGCGCGCGGGCCTTGACCTCCTCGCGCATCCGCTCGCGCGTCTCGACGATGGCGGCGTCGGTCAGGTCGCGGATGATCTGTTCCACGTCGCGGCCGACATAGCCCACCTCGGTGAACTTGGTCGCCTCGACCTTGATGAAGGGCGCATTGGCCAGCCTGGCGAGGCGGCGGGCGATCTCGGTCTTGCCGCAGCCGGTCGGCCCGATCATCAGGATGTTCTTGGGCGCAACCTCCTCGCGAAGCGGCCCCGTGAGCTGCTGGCGACGCCAGCGATTGCGGAGCGCGATCGCGACGGCGCGCTTGGCGTCGTGCTGCCCGACGATGAAGCGATCGAGTTCGGACACGATCCCGGTGGTAGAG
>NZ_VKJP01000764.1 GCF_007280575.1 Streptomyces benahoarensis | reverse complement strand
ATGAGCGTCTCGTGGGCTCGGAGATGGGTATAAGAGACAGCCCGGTGCCCGCGGCCGCTCCGGCGCCGCCCGCCGCCGGGAAGGTCACTCTGGACAAGGGCCGGGTCAGCCTGCGGAAGAACGAGACGGTCTCGCTGGTCAAGGGCGGCCACCCGCTGCTCGGTTCGGTCCGGATGGGCCTGGGCTGGGAGCCCGCGTTCCGCGGCAAGTCCATCGACCTGGACGCCTCCGTCATCGCCTACGGCCCCGACCGCAAGAAGATCGACAACTGCTTCTTCGGCAAGCTCTCCGTTCTCAACGGCGCCATCCAGCACTCCGGCGACAACCTCACCGGCGACGGTTCCGGCGACGACGAGGTCATCACCGTCCATCTCGGCGGGCTCCCGCCGCAGGTGACAGGCCTGGTCTTCACCGTGAACTCCTTCTCCGGCCAGAAGTTCACCGACGTCGCCAAGGCGTACTGCCGACTCGCCGACGCCCGGACCGGCGAGGAATTGGTCCGCTTCGACCTCACCTCGGCCGAGCCCCGCACCGGCGTCCTGATGGCCAAGCTCATTCGCCAGTACTCCGGCGAGTGGGAGATGACGGCGCTGGGCGAGTTCGTCGACGCGCGCACGGTCCGCGGGATGATCAAGCCGGGGGGTGGGGCGCTGTGAGGTGACTGTCTCTTA
>NZ_VKJP01000763.1 GCF_007280575.1 Streptomyces benahoarensis | reverse complement strand
GGAGAACGGGGGTTTCGGCAGGGGCTCGGTTGGTACTGCGCCGAGCGGGGCGCGGAGCGGGTCAGCGCGCTGCCCGCGGGGAAGTGGCTGGCGTTTTCCGTGGTGGGGGAGCGGCGATGCCTGGGGGTGCGGCGCGGCGGGCGGTGGATCGTCTGCCCGTACGAGGCGGTGATCTCGGGGGCGGCGGCGCGGGATCAGTGCGAGGCGTGTGCCCGGCTGGACCGTTCGCGGTCGGTCGCGGCGGACACCATGGCCGATGATCCGCGCCCGTACGGCGTCTACCTCGCGTATTTCGGGCCCGGCCTGGTGAAGGTCGGGATCACGGCGGCCGAGCGCGGGGCGGCGCGGCTGGTGGAGCAGGGGGCGGTGGCGTACGCGTGGCTGGGGCGCGGGCCGCTGATGGCGGCGCGCCGGGCGGAGGCGGTGCTCGGGAGCGCGCTCGCGGTGCCGGACCGGTTCGCCAAGGAGGCGAAGCGGGCGGCGCGAGGGGTGTTGCCGGCGGTGGCGGAGCGGCGTGCGGAGCTGGCCGAACTGCACGCGCGGGCACGGGGGTTGCCCGGGTGGCCGGAGACGTTGGAGCCGGTGGACTTCACGTTCGGCGATCACAGCGAGCTGTTCGGGCTGGCGCGTATTCCGGCGGACGCCGCCGAGCTGGGGGCGATGGCGGCGGGCGCGGAGGTGGGCCCGGCCGCCGCGGGCCGCTCCGTGGGGGC
>NZ_VKJP01000076.1 GCF_007280575.1 Streptomyces benahoarensis | reverse complement strand
CGTCGGAAGCGTCAGAGGTGTATAAGAGACAGCCCCGGCCCCGCGACCCGCCGCGTACCGTCCGGGCAGGCGTGCCACACTGCCAGGCCATACGAAGGGACGACAGGGACGACATGGACACCGATCGCCTCACCGACATAGGGAGCCGCGTCTTCGGGACCCAGCCCGACCCGCCGGTCTGGCTGGTGGTCGCGACGGGGGTGCTGGCGCTGGCGGCCGTCCTGCCACGCCCGGCCTGGCGGCTGACCCGGAACGCGGTGACCATCGCCCACGAGGGCGGCCACGGCCTGCTGGCGCTGCTCACCGGCCGCCGCCTGGAGGGCATACGGCTGCACTCCGACACCTCCGGTCTGACCGTCTCGCGCGGCAAACCGACCGGTCTCGGCATGATCCTGACCGCGGTCGCCGGGTACATCACCCCGTCCCTGCTGGGGCTGGCGGGCGCCGCGCTCCTGGCGGCGGGCCACATCACGGCGCTGCTGTGGGGTGCGACACTGCTGCTCCTCGCCATGCTGGTGATGATCCGCAACGCCTACGGGGTCCTCACCGTCGTCCTGACGGGCGCCGCCTTCCTCCTCGTCTCCTGGCTGACACCCGCCGACGTCCAGGCGGGCTTCGCGTACGCGGCGGTGTGGTTCCTGCTGCTCGGCGGCGTCCGGCCGGTGTTCGAACTCCAGCGCAAGCGCCGCCGCGGCCCCGCGCTGCGTCCGGGGTCGCCGAGCGGTGCGCCGGACTCCGACCCCGATCAGCTGGCCCGGCTGACGCACGCCCCGGCGTTCGTCTGGATCGGGCTGTTCCATGTGGTGACGCTCTGCTCGCTGTTCGGCGGCGGCCGCTGGCTGCTCGGCGCCTGACCCGCGCCCGCGGCGGCCCGGCGGCGGACCGTGTATGCGGCGATCCGGCCCGTACCGTCGCGAAACCGGGCCTCCCCGGGTGCGTATCCCTCGATCGTGCGCATCGCGGACGCCGCGGGCGGCGGCGCGACGGGACGGTTGCCTGATCAGCGCGGTGTGCGACACAGGTACGTCACAGTCGCACCGTTTTTGATCAGGATGGGCACCCTTGCCCAGCGATTAAAGTGAGGGCATGACCGAGAGCACCGCACTCCCCGCCCTCTGGCCCGCCCCCGTCGCGTCGGGGGCGGTCGACGCGACCGTCACCGTGCCCGGCTCGAAATCGGTCACCAACCGCGGTCTGGTGCTCGCCGCCCTCGCCGCCGAGCCGGGCTGGCTGCGCCGCCCGCTCCGCTCCCGCGACACGCTCCTGATGGCCGAGGCGCTGCGCACCCTGGGCGTCGGCATCGAGGAGACGGCGTCCTCCAGCTCCGCCGAGCCCGGTGGCGGCGAGGCGTGGCGGATCATCCCGGCCGGTCTGCGCGGCCCGGCCACCGTCGATGTCGGCAACGCCGGTACGGTCATGCGCTTCCTGCCGCCGGTCACCGCGCTCGCCGACGGCCCGGTCCGCTTCGACGGCGACCCGCGGTCGTACGAGCGTCCGCTGGGCGGGGTCATCGAGGCGCTGCGCGCCCTCGGCGCCCGGATCGACGACGACGGCCGCGGCGCGCTCCCCATGACGGTGCACGGCACCGGCACCCTCGACGGCGGCCCGGTCGCCATCGACGCCTCCTCCTCGTCCCAGTTCGTCAGCGCGCTGCTGCTCTCCGCGCCCCGCTTCAACCAGGGCGTGGAGGTGCGGCACACCGGCGCCGCGCTGCCGTCCATGCCGCACATCCGGATGACGGTCGACATGCTGCGCGCCGCCGGGGCCCAGGTCGACACCCCGGAGGCGGGCGGCGAGCCGAACGTCTGGCGGGTCACCCCGGGCGCCCTGCTGGGCCGGGATCTCGTCGTCGAGCCGGACCTTTCCAACGCCCAGCCGTTCCTGGCCGCGGCGCTGGTCACCGGCGGCCGTGTCACCATCCCGGACTGGCCGGCGCACACCACGCAGCCCGGTGACGCGCTGCGCGAGATCTTCACCGCGATGGGCGGCTCCTGCGAGCTGACCGACGCCGGGCTCACGTTCACCGGCGGCGGCGCGATCCACGGCATCGACGTCGATCTCGGCGAGGTCGGCGAGCTGACCCCCGGTATCGCCGCCGTCGCGGCCCTCGCCGACTCCCCGTCCACGCTCCGCGGCGTCGCCCATCTGCGGCTCCACGAGACGGACCGCCTCGCCGCGCTCACCAAGGAGCTGAACAACCTCGGCGGTGACGTCACCGAGACCGCCGACGGCCTGCACATCCGCCCGCGCCCGCTGCACGGCGGCGTCTTCCACACGTACGAGGACCACCGCCTGGCGACCGCCGCGGCGCTCATCGGCCTCGTCGTCGAGGGGGTGCAGGTGGAGAACGTCGCGACGACCGCGAAGACCCTGCCGGACTTCCCCGCCCTGTGGAACGCGATGCTCGACCCGGCCACACCGGCCGCCCGGAGAGGCTGAGGGTTCCGCCGCCATGCGCCGCTACGGCAAGAATCCCGATGAGGACGACGTCCGGGTCCGCCCGAACCGCAAGGGCAACCGCCCGCGTACCAACATCCGCCCCAAGCACGAGGACGCCAGCGAGGGCCTGGTCCTGACCGTCGACCGGGGGCGGCTGACCGTCCTCATCGACGACCGCTCGGTCACCGCGATGAAGGCCCGTGAGCTGGGCCGCAAGAGCGCCGTCGTCGGCGACCGGGTCGCGGTGGTCGGCGACCTCAGCGGCGCCAAGGACACCCTGGCCCGCATCGTGCGGGTCGAGCCGCGTACCTCGACGCTGCGCCGGACGGCCGACGACGACGATCCGTACGAGCGCGTCGTCGTCGCCAACGCCGATCAGCTCGCCATCGTCACCGCCCTCGCCGACCCGGAGCCGCGCCCCCGGCTGATCGACCGCTGTCTGGTGGCGGCGTACGACGCGGGGCTCGATCCGCTGCTGGTGCTCACCAAGTCCGATCTCGCCCCGGCCGACACCCTCCTCGCGTCGTACGGCGCGCTCGGCGTCCCCTATCTCGTCACCAACCGCGACGAGCTGGCCGACGGTTCCGCCGCCGACCGGGTCCGCGAGCGGCTGGCGGGCCGGATGACCGCCTTCGTCGGGCACTCCGGCGTGGGCAAGACGACGCTGGTCAACGCCCTGGTGCCGGACCGCCGCCGGGCCACCGGCCGTGTCAACGCGCACACCGGCCGCGGCCGCCACACCACCACCTCGGCGCTCGCGCTGCCGCTGCCCGACGACAGCGGCTGGGTGATCGACACACCGGGTGTGCGCTCCTTCGGGCTGCACCACGTCGACCCCGCGCGGGTCGTGTTGGCCTTCCCCGATCTGATGCCGGGCACCGACGGCTGCCCGCGCGCGTGCAGCCACGACGAGCCGGACTGCGCGCTGGACGGCTGGGTCGCAGAGGGGCACGCCGATCCGGCGCGGCTGTACTCGCTGCGCCGGCTGCTGGCGACCCGCGAGCGACGCGAGGGCGACTGACCGACGCAATCCCCTGCCCACCGTCCGGGGTAACTGCATAATCACACCGAGGCGGACGAAGCGGTCACCGACGGACGGAGGCATGGGACATGGCGTGGCTGCTCGTCGTGGTGGCGGGACTCCTGGAGACCGGCTTCGCGGTCTGTCTCAAGCTGTCCCACGGCTTCACCCGCCTCTGGCCGACCATCGCGTTCGCCGCGTTCGCGCTCGGCAGCTTCGGCCTGCTGACGCTGTCGCTGCGGAAGCTGGACGTCGGCCCGGCGTACGCGGTGTGGACGGGCATCGGCGCCGCCGGTACCGCCGTCTACGGCATGGCCTTCCTCGGCGACCTGGTCTCCACCCTGAAGCTCGTCTCCATCGCCTTCGTCATCGTGGGCGTCATCGGCCTGCAACTGTCGGGCTCGGCGCACTGACAGCGGGGCGTACGCCGCGCCGCCCGGTCCGCGCCGCCCGGCCCCGTCCGTCCGCGCCGGGACGGACCGCCGTACCTCACGGGGCCGCGCCGGTGGCGGTCCGGCCGCGCACCGGGGCGGCAGCCGGTCGCCCCAGCAGCCGGTCAGCGCGGCCCTGACCAGCGGATTCACGCGGGCCGCGCGCAGCGTCCAGGCAGCGGCAGCGGCGACCCGGGCCGCCCCGTCACCGGACGGACCGTGCAGGCCGCCGGGCCTTACCGGCGCGCCGCCGGGATCCCCCGGGCACCCGGTCAGGGCGCGCTCGACGCCCGCCAGGTAGGCATCGATCTCGCGGCGCACCAGCGCGCGGGCCAGCCCGGACTTGCCGCCGAACTCGTTGTAGAGGGTCTGCCGGGGGACCCGGGCCGCGGCCGCCACGTCGACCATCCGAACCGCCGCCCAGGGGCGGTCCGCGAGCGCCGCGTAGGCGTCGAGCAAGGCTTCACGCACTGTCGGCCTCGTCGCCTCCCCCGCTGGCAGGGGCGTGCCCGTAACGTCGCGTCGCACGCCAGGCGGGACTTTGCGGACACACCCCGGTCCCATATGACCGGTGTGCGCACAGAATTGAGGCGCCGCCAGGGACTGCCAAGGGGCGCCGCGTGCGGCCGTCCGGGGCTTATCCGCCCGGCGGAGCCCGACCGTGTGGCTGTCCGCGTATACCAGTCGATACTGTTCGTACATGCCCGACTATCACGATGATCTCCGTCTCGGACACGTCCTCGCGGACGCCGCGGACGCCGCCACCATGGAGCGGTTCAAGGCGCTCGACCTCAAGGTGGAGACCAAACCGGACATGACACCGGTGAGCGAGGCGGACAAGGCCGCCGAGGAGTTGATCCGGGGTCATCTCCAGCGGGCCCGGCCGCGCGACTCCGTCCTCGGCGAGGAGTTCGGCTCCATCGAGGGCGCCGGTCCGCGGCGCTGGATCATCGACCCGATCGACGGCACCAAGAACTACGTGCGCGGCGTCCCGGTCTGGGCCACCCTGATCGCGCTGATGGAACGGGGCGAGGGCGGTGACCGCCCGGTCGTCGGCATCGTCTCCGCTCCGGCCCTCGGCCGTCGCTGGTGGGCGGCCGAGGGGCTGGGCGCCTTCACCGGCCGCAGCCTGACCTCCGCCAGCCGCCTGCGCGTCTCCGAGGTCGGCAGCATCCGGGACGCCTCGTTCGCGTACTCGTCGCTGACCGGCTGGGAGGAGCGCGACAAGCTGCCGGGCTTCCTCGACCTGAGCCGCGACTGCTGGCGGACCCGCGCGTACGGCGACTTCTGGCCGTACATGATGGTCGCCGAGGGCTCGGTGGACATCTGCGCGGAGCCGGAACTGTCGCTGTGGGACATGGCGGCGTGCGCCGTCGTGGTGCAGGAGGCCGGTGGCCGCTTCACCGGGCTGGACGGCGTACCGGGCCCGCACAGCGGCAACGCCGCGGCCTCCAACGGCCTGCTCCACGACGATCTGCTCTCGTACGTGGGCGACGCCCGCAGCTGAGCGGCGCCGCACCCGGGGGCGAGCGTCCGCCGGAAGACGCACGAAGAGGCCGGAGCCCAGTGGCATCCGGCCTCTTCGGCTGGTACGGCAAGCGGGTGGCCGCCCGCGGCCGGGCCGCCCGCCCCGGAGGGAGGCGGCCCGGCCGCGGGGTGGCCGGTCAGCCGCGCAGGGCCTGGACCGCGGCGTCGAGCCGCTTGCCGTAGTCCGCGTCCGCCTTGCGGAAGTTGTCGATCGCGCGCTGGGCGATGTCGTCGCGGGAGACCTTCGCGATGAAGCCCGCGAGGTTGTTGACCAGCCGCTCCTTCTCGTCCTCCGACATCAGGCGGTAGAGGTTGCCCGCCTGCACGAAGTCGTCGTCCTCGGCGTGCGAGGGCGCCGCGCTCTCGCCGGTGGCGCCGGAGAGCTGGGCGGACTCCCACAGCGGACGGCCGGTCTGGACGGGACCGCCGAAGCTGTTCGGCTCGTAGTTCTTCGCGCCCGCGTGGCGGCCGTCGTACAGGACGCCGTCCCGGCCGTGGCTGCGCGCCTCGGTGGCGTGCGGACGGTTGACCGGCAGGTGGTCGGCGTTGATGCCGACGCGGTAGCGGTGCGCGTCGCCGTACGCGAAGAGGCGGCCCTGAAGCATCTTGTCGGGCGAGGGGCCGATGCCCGGCACGAAGTGGTGCGGGGAGAAGGCCGACTGCTCGACCTCGGCGAAGATGTTCTGCGGGTTGCGGTTCAGCTCCAGCTTGCCGATCTCGATGACCGGGTAGTCCGCGTGCGGCCACACCTTGGTGAGGTCGAACGGGTTGAAGCGGTAGTTCGCGGCCTCGGCGGCGGGCATGATCTGCACGCCGACCGTCCAGGTCGGGAAGTCGCCGCGCTCGATGGACTCGCGCAGGTCGCGCTGGTGGCTGTCGGGGTCCTCGCCGGCGACCTTGGCGGCCTCCTCGCCGGTGAGGTTCTTGATCCCCTGGTCGGTCTTGAAGTGGTACTTGACCCAGAAGACCTCGCCCGCCTCATTGCTCCACTGGAAGGTGTGCGAGCCGAAGCCGTCCATGTGGCGGTAGGACGCGGGGATGCCGCGGTCGCCGAAGAGCCACGTCACCTGGTGCGTCGTCTCGGGCGACAGGCCCCAGAAGTCCCAGACGTTGTCCGCCTCCTGCGAGCCGGTGTACGGGTCGCGCTTCTGGGTGTGGATGAAGTCCGGGAACTTGATGGCGTCCTTGATGAAGAAGATCGGGGTGTTGTTCCCGACGAGGTCGTAGTTGCCGTCCTCGGTGTAGAACTTCAGCGCGAAGCCACGCGGGTCACGCACCGCGTCGGCCGCGCCGAGGTTGCCTGCGACGGTCGAGAAGCGCAGGAACGTCTCGGTCTGCTTGCCAACCTCGGAGAGGAACTTCGCGCGGGTGTACCCGGTCACATCCGCGGTGACGGTGAAGGTGCCGTACGCACCGGCGCCCCGGGCATGGACGATGCGCTCCGGGATCCGCTCGCGGTTGAAGTGGGCGAGCTTCTCGATCAGGAGCTGGTCCTGGATCAGTCCGGGTCCGCCCAGGCCGGCCGTCTCGCTGTTCTGGTTGTCCGCAACCGGAGCTCCGGACTCCGTGGTCAGCGGTCCCGTGGTGCTCTCTACCGACACGTGCGCCTCCTGAAGTCTGCTACCTGCCCTTGGCTTGCGCCGCTGCCGATCCTACATTGGACATTGTCTAAGTCAAGAAGACTCCGAAAGTCGTACCCGATCCGGTGATGGACGGTGCACTGTTACCCTGGGCGTATCTGACTGATAGGTGAATGGCATGAGTGACCTGCTGGAACGGCTTCGGGAACGCGGCTGGCGACTGACCGCGCAGCGGCGCGTGGTCGCCGAGGTGCTGGACGGAGTCCACGTCCACTACACCGCCGACGAAGTGCACGCCCGCGCGACCGAACGGCTCCCCGAGATCTCCCGCGCCACCGTCTACAACACGCTCGGCGAACTGGTCTCGCTCGGCGAGGTGCTGGAGGTCAGCACGGACGGCCGCGCCAAGCGCTACGACCCCAACGCCCACCACGACCACCAGCACCTGGTGTGCTCGCGCTGCGGCACCATCCGGGACGTCCACCTCCACGGCGACCCGCTCTCCGCACTCCCCGAGCCCGAGCGGTACGGCTTCCAGGTCTCCGAGGTGACGGTCACCTACCGGGGCCTCTGCCCCACCTGCGCCGCCACTTCCTGAACCGCGGGCCCGCCCTCGTCCGGGCCGCCCCGCCACCTTGATCGACTCGCACCCCACCCGGGTGCGGGCCGTTGCCCTACCCGCGCCCCGGCATACGGAAGCGGCCGCGCATACGACGAAGGCCCGGATTCTCGAAAGAATCCGGGCCTTCGTCTTCAGTAGCGGGGACAGGATTTGAACCTGCGACCTCTGGGTTATGAGCCCAGCGAGCTACCGAGCTGCTCCACCCCGCGTCGTTGTGATGCTTACTCTAGACCCACGCCGACGACCAGCGCAAATCCGTTCCCCGGAGGCGGCGCCGGACCGCGCCCGGGGAACGCCGTCAGGCACTCAGCTCCTCCCGGAGCGCTTCCTGCAGCCGGGCCGCCCGCTCGGCGACCTCCGGCGGCCCCAGCTCCACGGCGCGCGCGCACCACGACCCGGCCTCGGCCAGCGCCCCGCGCCGCGCGGCCAGCAGCCCCAGCCGGAGCGCGGCCCGGCCGTGGCCGTCGCGGGCCGCCCGCTGCCACCACAGGGCGGCCTCGGGCAGACTTCCCTCCCGGGCCAGGAGCAGTCCGAGGTTGAAGGCGCCGTTGCGGCTCCCGGCCTCGGCGGCCGCGCGGTACCAGCGGGCCGCCTCGACCGTCTCACCCCGGGCCGCCGCGAGCATGCCAACCCGGACCTGTGCGTGGCGGTGCCCCTGGGCGGCCGCCTTCTCGTACCAGCGGGTGGACTCGGCGTCCGGCGTCCGCGCCCCGCCCGCGGGCCAGGGCTCGTCGGCCTCCCGGGCCCGGCGGTCCAGCAGGTCGGCGAGGCGGAACGCCGCCTCCGCGCTGCCGCCGTCCGCCGCGCACCGCAGATTGCGCTCCGCCGCCTCGTCCTCGCCGTCGCGCTGCTGCGCGATCGCGACCTGGAGCGCCGCCTCGGTGTGCCCGGCCGCGGCGGCCCGCTCGTACCAGATCTGTGCGGCGCGCTCGCTGCCCCGCCCGGCGAACAGGATGCCGAGGTTGAACGCCGCGTCCACGCTCCCGGCCTCGGCCGCCTTGGAGAACCACGGCTCGGCACCGGCCGCGTCGCCGCGCTGGAGCAGCAGGATGGCCAGCGCGTTGGCGGCCTCGCGGTGTCCGGCGTACGCGGCGCGGCGGTACCACTGCTCGCCGCGCCCGGCCCGGCCCTGCTCGGCGCAGAGCAGCCCGAGGTTGTAGGCGCCGTTGACGTCGCCCGCGTCGAGCGCCGCGCGGTACCAGCGCTCCGCCGTCTGCAGCTCGCCGCGGTCGGCGTGGAGCGCGCCCAGGGCGTTGGCGGCGTTGCCGTCGCCGTCCTGGGCGGCGCGGCGCCACCACTCGGCGGCGCTCTCGGTGTCCCCGGCGTCACGCAACAGGAAGCCGAGCGCGCAGGCGGCCTTCGGCTCGCCGTCCTTGGCGGCGGAGAGGTACCAGCGGCCCGCCTCCTGGACGTCGCCGCGCTCCTCCAGCAACGTGCCGAGCTGGAGCGCCGCGCGCCGGTGTCCGCGCGCGGCGGCCTGGCGGTACCACTGCTCGGCCTCGGCCTCCCGGCTCAGCTCGCCGTAGGCGGGCGCCGTACGGCGGCCCGCGCCGCGCCCCTCCTCGACGAGCCGGGCGAGGCGGTAGGCCGCCTCCCGGTGCCCGCGCTCGGCCGCGGTGCGAAACCACCGCTCGGCGCCGACGTCCCCGCGGTGTTCGAGCAGGTCGGCGAGGGCGTACGCGCCCAGGCAGTGGCCCGATTCGGCGGACTGGCGCAGCCAGTACTCGGCGGCGGGTTCGTCGCCGCGCTCGCGGTGGTGGCGCCCGAGGGCGTGTGCGGCGGCGGCGGAACCGGCGACCGCGGCGATCCGCCACCAGCCCGCCGCCTCGTCCGCGTAGCCCCGCTGGTGCAGCAGTACGCCGAGATTGTTCGCGGCCGCGCGGTCGCCCGCGACCGTCGCGGAGCGCAGGTACGGCTCGGCGCCGTCGAGATCCCCGCGGCGCAGCAGCAGCGCGCCCAGTGCGCTCATGGCCGTGGTGTCGCCAGCCTCCGCGGCGCGGCGGTGACCGGTCTCGGTCACGGCCTCCGACGCCTCGGCCGCCTCCGCGGCGTCCATTTCGTCCATCGGCAACTCGGATGTGCGCCCTTTGTCAGGCGCATGCACAAACCGGTCCGTCTCCAACAACCTTGCCTTGTCCCCCATAAGAGCCATCGTCGCACCACCCGTAACCCTCGTACACCTGGTATACAACACCCGGCGAGGTCACTTCAGCGTTTTGTCGACTTCCCGACACAACGACTTGCCAAACTCAAGCACACAGGTTCCCCACATCGACTGTTCGACGCGGCCGTACGCAGGGAGAACGCGGCCGACCGGACGGGTACCCGGCGCGACCGCGCTCATGACGAAGGCCCGGATTCTCGAAGAATCCGGGCCCTCGTCGTCAGTAGCGGGGACAGGATTTGAACCTGCGACCTCTGGGTTATGAGCCCAGCGAGCTACCGAGCTGCTCCACCCCGCGTCGTTGTGTTCTCAACCTACCACGGCGCGGGACGGGGCCGACGCGGGGTCCCGCACCGGCCCCGCCGCGCCCGGTGGCCGCCGGGGAGACCGGCGGCCACCACGGGCGGCACGGGCGGTCAGCCGCCGGAGCCGCCGCCCTTCTTCTCCGCCTTCTTCTCGGCGGCGGCGGCGCGGTCCAGCGCCTCCTTGAGCTTCTTCTGGGCGTCGCCGTACGCACTCCAGTCGCCGTCGACCCGGGCCTTCTCGCCCGCCTCGTACGCCTTCTGTGCGTCGGTCAGCGCCTCCTGCACCGTCTGGTCGGACGGCGGCTGGGTCGTCTCACCACCGGTGGACGGTTCCTCGCCCGGTGCGGTGCTGCTCGGTGCCTTCTTGCCGAAGACGACATCCAGCGCGTCCTTGAGGGAGTTCTCCAGGACGGGCTTGTTGTCGCCGTAGCTCACCAGCACCTTCTTCAGGAGCGGGTAGTTGGTGTTGGCGCCGCGCAGATAGACCGGCTCGACGTAGAGCAGACCGCCGTCCAGCGGCACGGTCAGCAGGTTGCCGTACTCGATCTCCGAGTCACCGAACTTCTTGAGGATGTTCAACTCGTTGGCGATCTGCGGATCGGAGTTGAACTTCGACTGCACCAGCTGCGGGCCCGGGACCGGCGTCTCCGACGGCAGCTTCAGGATTCTGATCTTGCCGTAGTCGCCGCTGGTGGCGTTCGCGTCGACAGCCATGAACGCGCCGAGGTTGTCCCTCTTGTTGGGCGTGAACGTCGTCGTCAGCGAGAACGTCTGATCCTTCTGGTCCGGCATCTTCATGCTCAGGTAGTACGGCGGCACGGAGTTGCCCGACTTGTTCGTCGGATCGTTGGGGATCTGCCAGCGCTCGGAGCCGGTGTAGAAGGTGCCCGGGTCCGTGACGTGGTACGTCGTCAGCAGCTGCCGCTGGACCTTGAAGAGGTCCTGCGGGTAGCGCAGATGCTCCATCAGCTGCGGGCTGATCGCGCTGCGCGGCTCGACCGTGCCGGGGAAGGACTTCATCCAGGTCTTGAGGACCGGGTCCGCCTTGTCCCACTGGTAGAGCTTGACCGAGCCGTCGTACGCGTCGACCGTCGCCTTCACGGAGTTGCGGATGTAGTTGACCTGGTTCTGCTGGGCCATCACCGCCCGCTGTCCGTTGGTGAGCGAATCGGCGGTGGTGTCACCGAGCGTGGTCCGCGAGGCGTACGGATAGCCGTTGCTGGTGGTGTACGCGTCGACGATCCACTGGACCCGGCCGTTGATGACCGCCGGGTACGCGTCGCCGTCGATGGTCAGCCACGGCGCGACCGCCTCGACGCGCTCCTTGGGCGTGCGGTTGTACAGGATCCGCGAACCGTCGCCGATCGCCCCGGAGTAGAGGATCTGCGGCTCGCCGAACGCCACCGCGTACGCGGCGCGGTTGACCGGGTTGGCGAGGCTGACACCGCTCTTGCCCTGGTAGGTGTAGCTCTTCTCGCCGCTGTCGTCGGAGTAGTCCAGCTCCCTCTGCGGACCGCCGACGATGGAGTACTGCGTGGTCTTCTCGCCGTAGTAGATCCGCTGCTCGTACGTGGGCAGCTTGCCCTTGGACGGCAGGTCCGACTCGGTGTACTTCGGGCCGCCGCCCTCCGAGATCTCGGTGCCCTTCGCCGCCACCGCGCCGTAGCCGTGGGTGTACTTGAAGTGGTCGTTGATCCAGTTGCGCTCGGGGATACCGGCGATGTTCAGCTCGCGCAGACCGATGACGGTGTCCTGCTCGACGCCGTCCTTGTCCTTGTACCGGTCGACGTCGAGGGTGGAGGGGAACTGGTAGTAGCCGCGCACCTGCTGCTGTTGCTGGAACGCCGGGGAGACGACGTTCGGGTCGAGCAGCCGCATGCTGGCGGTGGTGTCGGCGTTGTCCCGGAGCTTCTGACTCTCACCCTTGCTACCGGGCTGGTAGTCGCCCTTGTAGCCGGTGACCTTCGAGTCCTGGATGTCGTACGCGTCCCGCGTCGCCTTGATGTTCTGCTTGATGTACGGCGCTTCCTTGGCCTGCTCGTTCGGCTGGACCTGGAACTTCTGCACGATCGCCGGGTACAGACCGCCGATCAGCACAGCCGAGAGGACCATCAGGCCGAAGCCGATGACCGGCAGCTGCCAGGTGCGGCGCCACAGGGTCGCGAAGAACAGCACCGCGCAGATCACCGCGATGAAAAACAGGATCGTTTTCGCCGGGAGATAGGCGTTGGCGTCGACGTACCGCAGGCCCGTCCAGCCGTCGGCGGACCGCAGCCCGCTCGACTTCACGGCGAGGCCGTAGCGGTCGAGCCAGTACGCGATGGCCTTGAGCGAGACGAAGATGCCCAGCAGCACCGACAGATGGCCGGTGGCCGCGGCGGTCGCGCGGGAGCCGGGGCTGGTGAGCCGCAGGCCGCCGTAGAGGTAGTGGGTGAGCGCGGCGGCGACCAGGCAGAGCACCGCGGCGGCGAAGCCGAAGCTCAGCAGGAAGCGGTACCAGGGCAGGTCGAAGGCGTAGAACGCGACGTCCTTGCCGAACTGCGGGTCCTTCTGGCCGAACGGCACGCCGTTGATCCACTGGAGCCAGGTGCGCCACTCACCGGACGCGGAGGCTCCGGCGATCAGGCCGATGACCGTGGAGATCGCCAGCAGCACCCACTTCTTGAACGGCGCCAGGCTCATGCGGTAGCGGTCCAGGCTCTGCTGCTCCATGGACATCGCGCTGAGCGGCGGCCGCAGGCGGTGGGCCAGCCAGATGTTCACGCCGACGACCACGGCCATCACCACGCCGAAGACGGCGAAGAGGCCGATCTTCGTCCACAGCGTGGTGGTGAAGACGGAGGCGTATTTCACCGAGCGGTACCAGAGCCAGTCGGTCCAGAACCCGGAGAACATCACAAAGAGCATGGCCAGGACGGCCAGTACGCCCACCGTCATGAAAAGGGTCCGGGCCCGCCGCGACGGCCGGCCGACTCTCATCCGTGGCCCGGAGGGGCCTCCGCCGCGGTCCGGCATCTGGAAAGCCAAGGTGCGCACCTCGAAGTTCGCTGTCGTGTGGAACAGGCCCGGAGATAGTAGGACCCACTGAACCAACTTACGAAGGCTTTACCCGGTTCCCGATTTCCGGGGTTCACAAGGCACGATGTGAAACATGACGAACAACCCCGTGGACGGCACCCCGCTCGCCGCCTCTCCGCTGACCCGCGCAGTACTCGAGATCGACGAGTACAGCGCCGGGCTGGGCTGGGACCAGCCCGCCCGACTCTTCGCCCTCGTGGACTCCGCCAAGCTGCGGGCACAGGAGCCCGCACTCGCCTCCCAGCTGGGCATCGACGACGACGCGGCCGCGTCGCTGACCCCCGTCGAGCAGGACGAGATCCCCGCGCAGACCCCGCTCGACGAATTCCTCGCCACCATCGCCTGGCCCGACGCGGTCGCCGGGTGCGCGCTGACCGTGGAGCGGCTGATGCTGCCGCCGTCGGCCGAGGACTCGGTGCCCGCAGGGCTGGACGAGAAGCAGCTCGCCACGTGGGTGGCCGAGCACCCGGACCGTCAGGAGGTCCGGATGACGGTGGCGGTGCTGCGGGACGGCTCCCGCGAATCGGCGCTGCGGCTGCGCGAGAAGGACGCGACGTCCGAGGTGCTCACGGGCGCCTCGCTGGTGCCGGGCCTCGCGGACGCGCTGGCGGCGACGTTCGAGGCGTGACCGGGAACGGGCGGCGTACGGGGCGGTTCCCCGTACGCGGCCCTAGCGGGACGTGGAGCAGCTGGGCAGACCGGCGGTGTGCCCGCTGCTGATCTTCTTCAGCGCCTGGACGGCGTCACCTATGGTGTCGACCTTCACGAGGGTGAGGCCCTCGGGGGTGTCCTTCGCTGCGGACGCGCAGTTGTCCTTCGGCGTGAGGAAGTACTCGGCGCCCTTGGCGCGGGCGCCGACCGTCTTCATGGAGATGCCGCCGATCGGGCCGACCTTGCCCTGGTCGTCGATGGTGCCCGTACCGGCGATGAACTTGCCGCCGGTGAGGCTCTGCGAGCTGAGCTTGTCGACGATGCCGAGGGCGAACATGAGCCCGGCGCTGGGGCCGCCGACATCGGCGAGCTTGACGTCGATGGAGAACGGGAAGATGTGGTCGACGCCCGCCTGGATGCCGACGAGGGCGCGGCCGCCGTCGGCCTTCACCGTGGGCACCGTGATGTTCTTGCGGCCGCTCTCGGGCCGCTGCCCCTTCTTCTCGTCGGCCGCCGCGGTCTTGGCCGGGATGACCGTGAAGACGACCTTCTCTCCCGGCTTGTGACGGGTGACGAGCTTGGTGACGTCGTCCTTCGCCTTCACCGGCGTATCGTCCACCGCCTTGATCACATCCCCGGCGTGCAGCAGTCCGTCGGCGGGCTTGCCCTTGAGCACGGAGGCGACGACGGTCTGGGTGGCGACGGGGATGTGCAGTTGGTTCAGCGCCGCGACCTTGGCGCTCTCCTGGGACTGGGAGAACTCCTCGGCGTTCTCCTGGTCGGCCTGCTCGGCGGTCTGTCCCTCGGGGTAGAGCGTTTTGTGCGGGACGACCGCGCTGTCGGGGTCGAGCCAGCCGTAGACCGCCTCCAGGAGATTCATGGAGTAGTCGGGGCCGGTGACGCGGACGGTGGTCATGTTGAGGTGACCCGTCGTCGGATACGTCTTGCGGCCGGAGATCCGCAGCACCGGCTGGCCCTCGTGATCGCCGAGGGTGTTGACGGTGGGGCCCGGCGACATCTCGGCGTACGGCACGGGAATGAGCACCCCGGCGCAGAGCAGCGCGATCAGCATCAGTGTCGAGGCGAGCAGCGTCGCGGTGCGGCGTGGCATGGAACGACAGTACGGGACGGGTATGACAACCGGCTCGCGGGGCCGTCCGTACGAGGCGGGCGGGCCGACCGGTGTCCGCCCGCCGCCCGGTGTGCTCCGGTGCGGCGGGCGGACGCCGGGTCAGACCAGATCGGATCCGGAGTGCTCGCGCTCCATCGCGGCCCGGAAGCGTTCGTATCCGGCCAGCTCCGCGATGTCGCCGCCGCTCCTGCGGTTGCGTTGTGCCCAGGTGCTCCACAGCATGGCGGCGAGCGCGGCGAGGACCGGAATCAACAGCCAGAGGAGCGCACCCATAGTGGCCTCCCGAAAGTGTCCCACCGCTATCGACGAATAAGCAGATTAACCATCTGCCAGGTCAACGCTCACGGCAGGGGGCGAGTTACGCAACCGGAACCCGCCCACCCGGTCGGCTCCGTGCCCGGGGGCCGTCCGGGCGGCGTGGCGGGGCCGGGCGCGTGACCGAGGGGCGCGTCGTCAGGCGCCGACCCACTCCTCGGTGCCGTCCGAGAAGGTCTGGTGCTTCCAGATCGGCACCGTCGCCTTGAGGTCGTCGATCAGCCTGCGGCACGCGGCGAACGCCTCGGCGCGGTGCGGGCAGGAGACCGCGACGACGACCGCGAGGTCGCCGACGGTCAGGTCGCCGACCCGGTGGACGGCGGCCAGCGCGCGGACCGGAAAGTCGGCGGCGACCTTCTCGGCGACCCGGCGCAGCTCCGCCTCGGCCGTGGGGTGCGCGGAGTAGCCCAGCGCGTCGACATCGGTGCCGCCGTCGTGCGAGCGGACCGTGCCGACGAACAGCGCGGTGCCGCCCGCCGCGGCGTCGCCGACGGCCGCGAACACCTCGTCGACGGAGAGCGGCGTCTCGCGGATCGCCAGCAGCCGGACGGGGTCGGCCGCCGCCCGCTCTCCGGGGTGGTCACGGCCTGGGGTCGGGGTGACGTGCGTGCCAGACATGCCGCCATCGTGCCGCACCGCGCCCCGGAAGGGGAATGGCCGTTTCCCCCGGGCGCGGGGCGCACGGACCGGAGGGTCCTCCAGGGGCCGGCCCCTGCGCGCCGTGCCCGGGGGGCGCGTCAGATACGGCGGCGGGCCTTGCGGGCGCGGCGTACCAGGGCGGCGGTGCCCAGGAGGGCGACGGTCGCACCGGCGGCACCGGCGGCGGTGGCGTCCTTGCGCCCGAGGCGGCGTCCGGCGACGGTGTGCCGCCCGGCGACCTCCTCCAGCAGCTCGGCGAGGACTTCCTCGTTGGTCCACCGGGGCCGCCAGCCCGCCTCGTGCAGCCGGCTGCCGCTGACCACCCAGGGGTGCATGGTGTACGCGAGGTCCCCGGCGGGCGAGGGGGTCAGCCCGATGCGGTGCAGCCGGGCCGCGGCGCCCAGGGCGACGGAGGACGGCAGCTCCATGCGCCGGATGCCGGACAGCTCCTCGACCTCCTCCTGGTCCAGCCAGCCGTCGCAGCCGACCGCCAGTTCGCCCTCGACCTTCTCCAGGGCCGCGTACTCCAGGGCGCCGACCAGGTCCTCGACGTGGCAGAACTGCCAGGCGGGGCGGGAGCCCGCGACGACCAGGAGGCGCGGCGACTCGAAGTACCGGGTCAGCGCGGTGTCGGTACCGCCCACCAGGACGGCGGGCCGTACGACGGTGCAGTTCAGGCCGGGGTGGGCGCGGGGCGCCCGCTGGGCGAGGCGTTCGATCTCCAGGAGGTCGCCGACCCCGGTGGCGTCGGCGGTGGCCCGCAGCTCGGCGTCCTCGGCGAGCGGGATGTCGTTGTCCGGCAGCGCCCCGTAGACCATCGCGGAGGTGCAGAGCACGACGCGGTGCACCCCGGCGGCAGCCGCGGCGGTGAGGACGGTCTGGGTGCCGCGGACGTTGTAGGCGGTGCGGGCGGCGGCGTCGGACTCCAGGTCGAGGTCGAGCGCGAGGTGGACGATGACGTCGGCACCGTGCAGCTTCTCGGCGATGGCCGGGTCCCGGATGTCCAGGACGTGCCAGTGGGCCTCGGGGATGTCGCCGCGCCGCTCGTCGATGGCGATGACCTGCTTGACCTCGTCGGACGCGACGAGGGCGCGGGTCAGCAGCGCGCCGATGCCGGTTGCGGCTCCAGTGACGGCGATGACGGGGCGGCGGCCGGGCCGCGGGGCCGGTTCTTCGGTACCGCGTCCGGTCTGCAGGGTCGGCGCGTCAGCGTTTCGCGCTGCGCGAACGGTCGGATCTGGGGAACTCACCGGGCGTCTCCAGCGGTTGTCTTCAGTGCGTATGCGTACCGGCGCGTACGTACAGGTGGCGTCCATCCTGCCGCAGGCGTCCCGACAGCGGAGCACCGAGCCCCGATGCGCTGAGGGTGTCTACGCTGGAGGGTGATGTCGGGCAGCCGCCGTCGGCCCGGGGCCGGCGGCCCTACGAGCCGAGGAAACCCGTGAGTGACACCCCATTCGGATTCGGCCTTCCGCCGGAGGAGCCGGAGGACGGCGACAACGGCAAGAAGAAGGGCGGCCAGGGAGGTAGCCAGGGCCCCGCGGACCCGTTCGGGTTCGGTGGCGGGAGCGGTGGCGCGGACAATCCGTTCGCGGCGCTCTTCGGCGGTATGGGCGGCCCGGAGGGCCAGATGAGCCCGGGCGACCTGGGCGCCGCCTTCCAGAAGCTCGGCCAGATGCTCTCGTACGAGGGCGGGCCGGTGAACTGGGAGATGGCCAAGGACATCGCCCGGCAGACGGTCGCGCAGGGCACCGAGGCGGGTGGCAAGGACGCGTCCGTCTCGCCGGGTGAGCGCACCGCGGTCGAGGAGGCGGTGCGCCTGGCCGACCTGTGGCTGGACGGCGTGACGTCGCTGCCGTCGGGCGCCGGGACGGTCGTGGCGTGGAGCCGGGCGGAGTGGGTCGAGGAGACCCTGCCGGTCTGGAAGGACCTGGTGAATCCGCTCGCGGAGCGCGTCGGGTCGGCGATGGGCAATGTGCTGCCCGGTGAGATGCAGGCCATGGCGGGTCCGCTGCTGGGCATGATGCGCTCCATGGGCGGCGCGATGTTCGGCACCCAGATCGGGCAGGCGCTGGGCGTCCTGGCGGGCGAGGTCGTCGGTTCGACGGACGTGGGCCTGCCGCTGGGTCCGGCCGGGAAGGCGGCGCTGCTGCCCAAGAACATCGCGACGTTCGGCTCCGGTCTGGGCGTGCCCGAGGAGGAGGTGCGGCTCTATCTGGCGCTGCGGGAGGCCGCCCATCAGCGGCTGTTCGCGCATGTGCCGTGGCTGCGCTCGCATCTGTTCGGGGCCGTGGAGGGGTACGCCCGCGGCATCAAGGTCGACACCTCGAAGCTGGAGGACGTCGTCGGCCAGATCGACCCGCAGCACCCCGAGGAGCTGCAGAACGCGCTGCAGCAGGGCATGTTCCAGCCGGAGGACACCCCGGAGCAGAAGGCCGCGCTGGCGCGGCTGGAGACGGCGTTGGCGCTGGTCGAGGGCTGGGTGGACGCGGTGGTACACGCCGCCGCGGCGCCGCATCTGCCGTCCGCCGACGCGCTGCGGGAGACGCTGCGGCGACGCCGGGCGACCGGTGGCCCGGCGGAGCAGACGTTCTCCACGCTGATCGGGCTGCAGCTGCGTCCGCGGCGACTGCGGGACGCCTCCCGGCTGTGGGCGTCGCTGACGGACGCGCGGGGCCTGGAGGGCCGCGACGGTCTGTGGGCGCACCCGGACATGCTGCCGACCGCCGCCGATCTCGACGACCCGGACGGCTTTGTGCACCACGAGCAGATGGACTTCTCCGAGCTGGACAAGATGCTGGGCGACGCGGCGAGCGGTGGTTCGGAGCCGCGGAAGCCGCAGGCGTCCGGCGAGCCCGGTGAGGACGGCGAGGACGGTGCCAAGGGCGACGGTGGCCGGTGAGCCTGCATGACGAGGCGGCGCGGGCGCTCAAGGAGTGGCCCGCGCCGTCGCCCGCCCAGGAAGAGCTGCGGCTGGCGTATCTGGAGCATCTGACCGCTCACCCCGACGGCATGGGGAAGCCGTGCAAGGCGGGGCATCTGACGGCCAGCGCGCTGGTGATCGACCCGGCGGGCGGGCGGGTGCTGCTGACGTTGCACCGCAAGCTGAAGATGTGGCTGCAGATGGGCGGCCACTGCGAGCCCGGCGACGCCACGCTGGCGCACGCGGCGCTGCGCGAGGCGCGTGAGGAGTCCGGTATCGCGCGGGGGCTGGAGCTGCTGCCCGGCGGCCCGGTGCGGCTGGACCGCCATCACACGCCGTGTGCCTGGCATCTGGATGTGCAGTTCGCGGCGGTGGCGCCCGAGGGCGCGGTGGCGCGGATCAGCGACGAGTCGCTGGATCTGCGGTGGTTCCGGTACGACGAGGTCGCGGCCGTGGCCGATGAGTCGGTGGTGCGGCTGGTGGACGGCGCGCGGGCGCTGCTGTAGGCGCCGAACCGTGCGCCGGGCGAACGGCGGCCGGAGCGGTGTGGCGGGCGGTGGGCGGGTGTCCGTCGGCCGGGGCCGCGTGGCGGGCGGTGGCCGGGCAGCCGTCGGCCGGGGCCGGGTCGCCGGAGGGCGGAGGGCCGGGCCCGGTTGGCTCCGCCTCCAGCCCTGCCCCGGCGCCTTCAGTTGGTGAAGATGTTGCCCTGGTTGTTGCCGCGGGCGCCCCGCTGGCCCATGCCGAACTGCGCGGCGAGGCCGGAGCCTATGACGGCGTTCTGCGGCGGAAGGAGTTCGCTGGGCTGGACCAGGGCGTATCCCTGGCCGAGGAAGCTCAACTCCCAGCCTTCGCCGGTGCTGCCGCGGCGCCGCCAGACGCCGGAGGAGTGCGTCTGGGCCTGCATCTGGACCCGCAGCGAAGCGGACCAGGCGACGACCGCATCGGCGTCGGCGTTGACGTAGGTCTCGGGGGTGACCGGCAGCATCAGAGGCTGACCGGAGGTCATGAGGACGACCTTGCCCTGACCTGCGATGTTGAGCTGGTACTTGCCGGTGCCGGAGATGCCGTACCGGCTGTCGACGGAGACGGCGTCCCAGTGGAGTCCGGAGTCGAGCGCCAGGACGTAGCTGCTGTCGACGGTGAGGCCCTGGTGGTCGACGTCGAGGATGTGGACGTACTGGGCGAGGTTGGCGAGGTAGACGGTGCCCTGGCCGGAGATGCGCATCAGGTCCAGGCCCTCGCCGGTGACGGCGCGGGCGCGGTGCTGGCCCTGGGTCTGGTAGTCGCCCTCGAATTCGAGGAGTCCCTGGTAGGCGACCATGGAGCCCTTGCGGGCGAGAAGGTCCTCGTGCCCTTCGAGGGCGACGCGCAGCAGCTGGGAGTTCTGCAGGGCGTAGCGGTCCTGGGTCTGTGCCTCGGTATGGGCGAAAAGCGGGCTCTGCATGTTCCTCGGTCCCCCTTCAGCCCCGGGCCCGGAGCCGGTCGGTGCTGTCCTCGCTGGGCTGGACGACGACGAAGCCCTGGCCGGAGAAGCCGAGCTGGTACGCCTCGCCACTGCCGCGTCCGATCATCGAGGACGCCTTGAAGCTGCGTTTGCCCTTCATCTTCAGGTGGGTCGACCAGGCCACGAGGGCGTCGGGGTCGACGTACGTCTCGTCCTCGCCGCGCCCGCAGTCGACGACGATGGGCGTGCCGCGGGAGGTGAGGGCGACCCAGCCGGTGCCGGATATACCGACGTTGAACAGCCCCTGACCGGCGAACTTGGCCATGCCCTTGACGCGTTGGACGCCCCACTGGAGCTGGGCGTCGAGGGCGAGGAGGTTGGTGCCGCTGACGGACAGCGACTCGCCGTTGAGGTGGATGCAGACGACGTCGGCGCCGTAGTCGGCGAGGTAGAGGATGCCGTCGCCGCTGCACTTCATCAGCGGGGCGCCTTCGCCGGTGACCCACTGGGAGGCCATCTGGCGGACGGCGGGCGGGTTGGGCTCGTACTGGATGAAGCCTTCGTAGGCGACCATCGATCCGGTGCGGGCGAAGACGTCGTGGCCGCTCTGCATGGCGATCTTGGCCATGGCGCTGCCGTGGTTCTCCATGCGGGCGGCGGGCGGGGTCGGGGCGTAGCCCGACAGCTGCTGCTGGGTCATGGTGGCGGGCTCCCTCAGACCTCGTAGGGCTGGACGACGATGAAGTTGCCGGGTGCGCTGCGGAATTGGAGGTTCACGGACTCGCCGGAGTGGCCGGGGTAGGCGTGGCGGCGCATGCTCACCTGGCTGGAGACGATCACCTGCGCGGCGGCGGACCACGCGACGACGGCGTTGGCGTCGGCGAAGGTGGTCGGCGTAACGGGCAGGACGACGGGGGTGCCGCGGGTCTTGACGACGACGGTCCCGGTGCCCTGGAACTGCAGGGTGAACAGGGCGCCCCCGGGTATGCCGTGGCCTTCGACGCGGCGCACCTCGTGCTGGAGCGATTCGTCGAAGGCGAGGACGCTGTCGGCGGAGACGCACAGGGCGTCGCCCTGCAGCTCGACGGGGTGGATGTGGGCGCTGTCCTCGGCGAAGAAGAAGACCTGGCCCTGGCCGGTGCAGCGCATCAGCTGCATCTCCTGGCCGGTGGCGTTGCCGACGATGCGGCCGCGGAGGCCCGCGCCCTTGTAGTGGAAGTCGACCTTGCCCTGGTAGAGCACCATGCTGCCCTGGCGGGCGAGGACCGGCTGCCCGTCGACGCCGAGGTCGACGCGGACCAGTTTGCTGTTCTGGAGCGTCCAACGCTGCCCGGTGGGGGCTTCTTTGTACTTCTCCAGCACGACGCCGAGACCGGGGCCACCGTCCTGTGGCACGGCCGGCGCCTGCCCGGAGTGCGGCGCGCCGGGGGCCTGCCCGTACGGGGTGGGTGCCTGCGGCGGGAACTGTCCGGGGGGCGCTCCCTGGGGCGCGCCGTGGCCTACGGGTGCGGTGACCCCGCCGTAGGGGGCCTGGCCGTACGGTGCCGGGTGCTGACCGCCGGGGATGCCAGGGGCCGCGGGCGGCGGCACGGGGGCGG
>NZ_VKJP01000762.1 GCF_007280575.1 Streptomyces benahoarensis | reverse complement strand
CCCGAAAACCCGATTCCCGCCCGATCCGCACGCCGAACAAGCCGCCCCACCAGGCACATTGCCCATCAGAAAGAGAAGAGGTGCAGCGCCCCGTGAGGAAATGGACCGGACCAGTGCGCTCCCGCCCCATTGACTCAGGCGCTCGTGGGCGGTGATTCTGCGGTGCGGTACGGAGCGTCACGGCGTGGCAGGTGCACCGGGCATGCACCGGTCTCCCGGGACGGTGCCGTGCCGAAGGCTGTCACGTCACAACCCCCTTGAAAATAAAGGGAGTTGCCGGAACCCGGACGTCGGCGCCGTGGCCGGTGCGGGCGGCGCCCGGGGCGTGCGGCCGCCGTGTCCGAAACTCTCCGTTCCCACCACCTGTACCAGCGAAGGGCGGAACCTCCATGACCAGCCTGCAGACCGTACGCACCCCGCACACGACGGACACCCCGTCCACCGAGGCCCCGGCGGCCGCACCCCGTCCGCACGGCGTCGCCGCCCGGCCCGCGACCACCTGGGCCACCCCCGGCTACACCGTGATCGACACCGCGCTCGAAGTCACCGCGTACCGCCTCGCCGACCGCTGACCCACCGACCGCACACGCCGCTGACCGGCCCGGTCGTTGCGCTCCGCCGCGGGGCGCGCCCGTAGCCGGGCCGACGGCCGCGTACACCGGCGCCGCGGCGCGTGCCCCGGCCCGGCCGGGCGCGCGCCCACCCGGAACGCCACCCC
>NZ_VKJP01000761.1 GCF_007280575.1 Streptomyces benahoarensis | reverse complement strand
GACACCCCCGGAACCGTGCCCCGTTCCGCCCCCAGGTCGGCCCACCGCACTGTCCGGTCGCACCAGCGCTCCAGCAGCGTGCGGTCGTGGCCGACGGCGAGGAGACCGGCGCCGGTGCGGGCGCGGTACCCCTCGACGACGGCGACCAGCGCCGCGGTGGTGGACGCGTCGAGCATGGCGGTCATCTCGTCGCAGATCAGCCAGCGCGGCTCCAGCACCAGCGCGCGGGCGAGGCAGGCGCGTTGCAGCTGTCCGTCGCTGACCTCGTGCGGGCGGCGGGTCAGCAGATCGGCGGTGAGGCCGACGGCGGGGGCCAGCTCCGCGACGGCGGAGGCAGCCTCCGTGCGGCGGCCGGTGGCGCGCAGCGGTTCGGCGATGAGATCGGCGAGCCGCAGCCGGGGGTCGGCGGAGAGCCGGGGCTGCTGGAAGACCACACCGAAGGAGGTGCGCAGGGCGCGGGGCGCGCGGTGGCGCCAGCCCGGGGCCGTCACACCGTCCACGGTCACCGTCCCGGCGTCCGGCCGGTGCAGCAGCGCCGCGACCCGCGCCAGCGTCGACTTGCCGCAGCCGCTCGGTCCGAGCAGCCCGACCGACTCGCCGGGCCCGACGGTCAGGGAGACGCCGGAGACGACCGGCCGCCGCCGCTCGTATCCGGCGGTGATGTCACGCAGTTCGAGCACGGCGGTCGCCCTTCTCCTCGGACTTCTCGGGGGCGTCGGCCGGGGG
>NZ_VKJP01000760.1 GCF_007280575.1 Streptomyces benahoarensis | reverse complement strand
GCCCCCTACCGCCGCACCCTCCGCAACCCCCCGTCCGGCCGCCAGCTCTGGACGATCATCATGGCGTCCCGTACCGACACCCGTACGATCTCCGTCACCTCGGCCCGGAAGAGGAGGAACGGTTCCGGTGGCCGCACCTCGTCCGCGTAGCGTCTGATCACCTCCTCGTCGGCCACCTCGACCGCCCGGCCGGACACCCGTACATCACCGTCCGACAGATCCGTACCGGGCCCCGGGTTGGCGTGCAGGGCGAACCGGGGATCGGCGTGCAGGTCCGCGCCCTTACGGGAACCCGTCAGCATGCCGAGCCAGAGCTCGCCGAAGCGGAAGTCTGCCTCCAGGCCGGTCAGCCGCGGGGAGCCGTCGGCGCGGAGCGTGCCCAGCACATGGTGCGGGTACCGCCCGAACCGCTCCCGCGCCTCGCGGACGAACTCCGGCTCCCGCGCCTCGGCCACCGCCCAGCCGACACCGCGCGGCACGGGCCCGCCCGGCCCACTCCATGCTTCCGCGCCCGGCCGCCCTGACGGCGACGACTGCGGCATCGGCGCCCCGGGGGCCCCGGGGGCCGAAGGCAACATCTCCGGGCCGGGCGTACCCGCGCCTGTCCCGCTCTCTCCGTATGCGCTTCGTGTCATGCCTCCACGGTCGCCCCCTTACCTGACATCCGCTGTCCGGATTCCCCCACGCTTCTGCCCACCCGGCGTACCGGGCCCGCTCCCCCGGGCC
>NZ_VKJP01000759.1 GCF_007280575.1 Streptomyces benahoarensis | reverse complement strand
CTGCTGGGGCTGCCGGGGCAGGGCTGGGGGCCGCAGGGTGCGGCGGCGCCGCCGTACACGGAGAACGCGGCGGCGCGGGCGGCGATGGATCCGGCGCGGTTGGCGGTGTCGTCGCCGACGGCGTGGAAGTCGGCGGCGCGGGAGGACTTCGCGGCCTGGCCGGCGCGGGGCGACCGGATCGGCGACAAGGCGTTGCTGCGGCGGGCGCTGGCGGTGTGGGCGCGGCCGGGGCCGCGGGTGAAGGTGGCGGCGACGCCGGGTACGGCGGCGGGTCCGGCGGCCGGGCCGCCGCAGTTGCTGTTCGCGGGGACGGTGGATCACGCGGCGGTGGTGCTGCTGCACGACGGGCAGCGGCTGGTGCGGTACGCGGAGGCGGCGGACGGGTCGACGGACGCGGGCGCGGCGCTGGACTTCGCGCGGACGGACGGGGCGCAGGGCGCGTCGGCCGCCGCGCTGGTGGTGGGCCGCACGGCCCGCAACGTCCGCTATCTGACGGCTCCTTGGGCGTCGTCGGTGCGGCTGGTGGATCTGCTGAAGCCGGGCGCGCCCGGGGAGCGGCTGGCCGTCGACGCGCAGGGGGTGACCGCCCCGGCGCCGTCGCCTGGCCCGTCCGGCGGATGCGATTCCTGGCCCGCGCTGCGGACGGACGGTGCGCTGCTGACCGACCTGGGCGAGACGACCCCGGTGCGGCTGACGTACGGGACGCCGCAGGCGCCGGATGCGGTGGACGGTCCGGAGG
>NZ_VKJP01000758.1 GCF_007280575.1 Streptomyces benahoarensis | reverse complement strand
CTATCCGGCGAGGGTGAGGTTGTGCATGCGGGCGATGCCGAGCATGGCGTGGTGGACGCCGTCGCCTTTGAGGCGGCAGTCGCGGAGGATCTTCCAGGCGTTCATGCGGGCGAAGACGTGCTCGACGCGGGCGCGGACCTGCTTGTGGGACTTGTTGTGTTTCTCTTTCCAGTCCGGGAGTTCGGCCTGACCGCGCTCGCGGCGGTGCGGGATGACGAGTCCGGTGCCCGGGTAGCCGCCGTCGGCGATCGTGAGGGTCGTGCCGACGGCGGCCTTGGCGCCGGATTCCTCCCACGCCTTGCAGTCGTTGCGGTTCCCGGCGAGCGGTCGGCCGACCACGACGACCAGGCGGGTGTCGGCGTCGATGACGACCTGGTGGTTGGTGGAGTACCGGTAGTTCTTCGACTGTGCGGCGATGGCGTGGTCGCGGGTGGGGACCAGGGTGCCGTCCACTATGAGCACGGTGTCCTTCGCGAACCGCTTGCGGGGCTGGAGGGCGAGCATCGGTCCGAGATGGTCGATGATCCGGTCTGCCGCCGACTTGGAAACCCCGAACAGCGGGGCGAGCTGGCGCATGGTCAGGTTCGTGCGCCAGTACGCCGCGACCAGCAGTGCGCGGTCCTCCAGGGGAAGGCTCCACGGCCGGCCCTTGCGGACCGCCTCGGCCCCCTCGCGCCGCAGAACCGTCACCAGCTTCCCGAAGGCGCGCGGGCTCAACCCGGTGAACGGGGCTATCCAGGACG
>NZ_VKJP01000757.1 GCF_007280575.1 Streptomyces benahoarensis | reverse complement strand
ACGTCCCGTCCGCAGGGCGGAGGTACTGCTCCGGTGGATGAGCGGGCGGTGTTCACGGCTGTGGTGTACGTGCTGACGAGTGGGTGCGCGTGGCGGTATCTGCCGGAGTCGTTCGGTGTATCACCGGCCACCGCGCACCGTCGGTTTACCGCGTGGACCGGGGCCGGGCTGTGGCGCAGGCTGCACCGGGCGGTGCTGGACGAGCTTGGTGCCAGGGGTGAGCTGGACTGGACGTCCGCGATCGTCGATGCCGCGTCGGTGCGGGCGAAAAGGGGGGCTCGCTGACTGGGCCGAACCCGGTCGATCGCGGCAAGAAGGGCAGCAAACTGCATGTGTTGTCCGAGGCTCAGGGTCTGCCCTTGGCGGTCGCGGTGTCCGGTGCGAACCTGCATGACAGCCAGGCGTTCAAGCCGCTGATCCTCGGCATCCCCGCCATACGTTCCCGGCGCGGCCCACGCCGGAGACGGCCGGTGAAGATCCGTGCGGACAAGGCGTACTACTCCGCCGAACACCTCCGCTGGCTTCGGGGCCGGAACCTCATCCCACGGATCGCCCGGCCCGGTATCGAGTCCGGCGAGCGGCTCGGCCGGCACCGCTGGAAGATCGAGCGGTCGATCTCCTGGCTCTTCGGCTACCGCCGCCTCACCGTCCGGTACGAACGAAAGGGCAGCCACTTCCTCGCCTTCCTCGGCCTCGCCGCAGCCCTGACCTGCTACAAGAGACTTGCGAAGCTCACCACGTGAGACATCCTCT
>NZ_VKJP01000756.1 GCF_007280575.1 Streptomyces benahoarensis | reverse complement strand
CAACTCCCCCCCCACCACGCCCAACACCACCCCAACCCGAAAAAACCACCCAACAACCCACACGCCCAACCACCCCAAAACCCCCAAACGACGGACCCCGACGGCCCCGGCGCGGGCGGTGGCTTCGTGCTTCCGGGTGAAGGGTGTGGTGGACGGGGCGCGTCCGGGACGAAAGTTGGATCAATTGCCCAATTTATTACGTGTGACTGATCCCGTAGACGTGGCAATGGTCCTGGTGGGCGGCTTCCCGACCGCGCCGGTGGACGGCGGCGAGGAGGAACGTGGTACGACGCACGGACGGGGGGACGGGCCGCTCGGCAAGGAGCCGTCCGGCCCGGGGCTCACCTTACGGTCGGGCGCAGAGACTCCCGGAAGTCCCTGACCTGCGGGTTGCTCTGGTAGGGCACGAGGCGGTGGGCGAGCCGGGGCAGCGTGCCGTGGGCGGAGCCCGTCGCCAACTGCCGGTGGTGGCGCAGCGCCTGGAAGGAGTGGTCCACCGCCCCGTCGATCTCGTCGACGGCGAGCAGGGTGTGTGCGATCTGGGCGTGCAGCAGGGCGCGGGCCTTGTGGTGGTCGGCGGGGCGGCAGGCCAGGGAGAGTTCCAGCTCCCCCAGGGCGGTGCGGTGGTCGCCCAGGCAGGAGAGGACCTCGGCGCGTTGGTAGCGCAGCGCGGTCTCGGGATAGCTGGTGAAGGGGCCTTCGGGACCGGTGGCCCGGGCGAGACCCGTCTCGGCCGCCAGCAGATCGGCCCCGGCCCCGCGGCCCCGGCC
>NZ_VKJP01000075.1 GCF_007280575.1 Streptomyces benahoarensis | reverse complement strand
TACACCTATTAAGTCGTCGGCAGCGTCAGATGGTTATAAGAGACAGGTCACGCTCCGTGACGACGGGGCCGGATCAGACCTCCTCCTCGACGGGGACGCCATCGCTCGCCAGATCCCACTCATCGGCGTCCCACGCCGCGTCCGGGTCGTAGTCGGTCCGCTCCTCGCAGCTCCAGGACGCCTGCGCGAGGGTCGCGCCGGGGACGGCGGTGACCAGGTCGGACGGGTCGACGAGGTGGGCCAGCGCCTCCGCCGGGTCCTCGCGTACCGCCTCCTGGGCCTGGTGGCGTCCGCTGTCCGGGAGGGAGGGGTCGGTGGCGACGTGGTCGAGCGCCGCGGCGGTCAGCAGACCGGGGTCGATGACCTCCATGACCAGTTCGATATGAAGCCGTACAAACCGTGATGTCTCGCCATTGCTCATGGGACGGAGGGTAAGCACTCCGGGGCCCGACTTCCCCGCGACCCGCGGCGGTCACTAACATCTGAGGTCAGCGGCCAATTCGCCGGACCTGCAAGGGGGATTGTTCTGTGACCGCACGCCGACCACTGCTGACCGCCGCAGCCGCGGGGTCGGTGCTGATCGCCCTGTGGTTCGTCCCGTCCGCGCATGCGATCGTCGGCGCCCCCGGCGACCCGGCCACCGGCGCGCGGACCACCGCCGCCACCGTCTCGGACGGCGGTACCCATGGCTCCGATGCGGTGACCTCCGCCGACCGGAACGGCGCCGCCCAGGGCGCCTTGGTGCCGCGGACCGACAGCGCGTCCGCCCGCTCCCTCGCCGAGACCGGTTCCCCGGACACCACCCCGTACGTCATCGGCGGCGCCGCCTGCCTGGCCCTCGGCGCCGGACTGGTCAGCTACTCCGTACGGCGCGGCCACGACGGTGCACTGTAGGTCCTCGTCACGCCAGGTCCTCGTCACGCATACGGGTGCGGCGGCCGCCCCTGAGGTCGGCCGCCGTAGTCATATGTACGTCCCGACCTCTCAGGCCAGCGGGCCGGTGACCGTCTCCGCGGCGGTGATCAGCGCGCCGGAGCGGACGAACGCGTAGGCGCACTCCAGGTCGGGCGCGAGGAAGCGGTCACCGCCGGGGCCCGCGACCCCGGCCTCGCGGGCCGCGGCCACCACGGCGCGGGTGGCGGGCGACAGGCGGGCACCGTCCCGCAGCTCCACCGCGCGGGCCGCCGCGTACAGCTCGACGGCGAGGATCCGGGCGAGGTCGTCGACGGCGGTACGCAGCTTGCGCGCCGCCGACCAGCCCATGGAGACGTGGTCCTCCTGCATGGCGGAGGACGGGATGGAGTCGACGGAGGCGGGCGCCGCGAGCCGCTTCATCTCGCTGACCAGCGCCGCCTGTGTGTACTGGGCGATCATCAGGCCGGAGTCGACGCCCGGGTCGTCGGCGAGGAAGGCGGGCAGGCCGTGCGAGCGGTTCTTGTCCAGGAGCCGGTCGGTGCGGCGCTCGGCGATGGAGCCGAGGTCGGCGGCGGCGACGGCGAGGAAGTCCAGGACGTACGCGACGGGCGCGCCGTGGAAGTTGCCGTTGGACTCGACGCGGCCGTCGGAGAGCACCACCGGGTTGTCGACGGCCGCGGCCAACTCGCGGTCGGCGACCAGCCGGGCGTGGTCGAGGGTGTCCCGGCCGGCGCCCGCGACCTGCGGGGCGCAGCGGATCGAGTAGGCGTCCTGGACGCGCGGCGCGTCGTCCTGGTGGTGGCCGGTGAGGCCCGAACCGGCAAGGACCTTGCGCATGTTGGCGGCGGCCACCGCCTGGCCGGGGTGCGGCCGGATGGCGTGCAGCTCGGGCGCGAGGACCTTGTCGGTACCGAGCAGCGCCTCCAAGGAGAGCGCGGCGGTGATGTCGGCGCAGGTGTACAGCCGGGCGAGGTCGGCGCAGGCCATGACCAGCATGCCGAGCATGCCGTCGGTGCCGTTGAGGAGCGCCAGGCCCTCCTTCTCGCGCAGTTCGACGGGGGCGATGCCGTGCGCGGCGAGGAGATCGGCGGCGGGCACCACGGTGCCGTCGGGGCCTTCGGCGTCGCCCTCGCCCATCAGCGTCAGGGCGCAGTGCGACAGCGGCGCGAGGTCGCCGGAGCAGCCGAGCGAGCCGTATTCGTGGACGACGGGGGTGATCCCGGCGTTGAGCAGCGCGGCCATGGTCTCGACGACGACGGGGCGGACGCCGGTGTGGCCCGAGGCGAGGGTCTTCAGGCGCAGGAACATCAGGGCGCGGACCACCTCGCGCTCGACGTGCGGGCCCATCCCGGCGGCGTGCGAGCGGACGATGTTGCGCTGGAGCCGGGCGCGCAGCCCGGGGCTGATGTGGCGGACGGCGAGGGCGCCGAAGCCGGTGGAGACGCCGTAGACGGGGTCGGGCCTGGCCGCGAGGTCGTCGATGACGGCGCGGGAGGCGGCGACGGCCGCGAGGGCGTCCTCGGAGAGCGCGACCCGGGCGTCGCCGCGGGCCACGGCGAGGACATCCTCGGCGGTCGCGCCGGACGTCCCGAGCACCACAGTGCGCATATCCATATTCACGAACAGTAGAGAGTGAATTCCGGGATGTCACTACCCTGTTCCCGCACGGCTCCTGGGCCCCGCACGTCACCTGCGGCCCGGCCGTTCCGGGGGCCGAACCGGTGCCTGCGCCTTGCGCCGTCCGGGGCCGGTCCGCCGCCTCGGCCTGCGCCGTCCGGGGCCGGATCGCCGCCGGGCAGGGCCGCGGTCCGGGGTCGGCCGCCCCCGAGGCCGAGCCGCGTCCCCGCCCGCACCCGGAGCTCCCCGCCCCGTACCGCCCTCATCGCCGGAACCGCCTGCGCTCCGTCCCCGGCCGCCGCTCCGGAGTGTCCGCGAGGCGTACGACGGGATCGTCGGGACCGCCGTGCCGGCCGGCCACCACCGGCTCCCGGGCGCGGGCGGCCTTCGCCCGGTACTGCGCGGCGTCGGCGAGACGGAAGAGGCGCCGGGCGGTGCGCACCGGGCCGATCGGGTCGCCGGTCGAGGCGACGCCGACCGCGACGCCGTCCCCGAGCCCCAACTCCGCCGCCTTCACGCAGAGTTCGGCGGCCACCTCGACCACGCCGTCGGAGGGCGGACCGACCGCGAGGAGGCAGAACTCGTCGCCGCCGAGCCGGGCGGCGAGGGTGCCGGGCAGCCGCGCGCCGCAGAGCGAGAGGACCGAGCCGAATCGTTCCAGCAGGCGGTCGCCGACCGCGTGGCCGCGCGAATCGTTGACCTGTTTGAGGCCGTTGAGGTCGCAGACCACCAGGCTGACCACGACCGCCTCCCGGCGGTGCACCTCCAGCGCCTCGTCCAGCCGCATATCGACGGCGCGGCGGTTGGCGAGCCCGGTCAGCGCGTCGGTGAAGGCCAGCCGCCGGGCCTCCGCCAGCCGCTCGGTCTGCGCGATCCCGGCGGCCGTCACGGCGGCCAGCACCGTCGCGAACTCCGCGTCCGCCGCCCCGAACACCGGCTCCCCCGCCGCCCGCGCCACATACAGCTCGCCCCACGCACGCCCGCGCAGCACCAGCGGCGCCACCACGCAGCAGCCCCGGCCGCGGCGGCGCAGCGCGGCCACCCGCCGTCGGTTGGCGCTCCCGGTGCGCCCGCCGGCCTCCGGGGTGACGGCCGTCACCTGCGCGGGGGCGGACAGCGGCGCGTCCGGAGGGCGGGCCGCCGCGGGCACCACGGAGAGCGGCGCACCGCTCGTCGCGCAGGGCCCGTCGGCGCGCTCCACCCATGCGTCGGGCCCGCCGCCGGGAGTCCGCCGCTCGTGCGGGAGGCCGACGATCTCCGGGAACTCGTGCACCGGATACGACTCGTCCTCCGGGAACTCCTGCTCGCCGTCGGCGAGTTCACCGACGTTGACCAGCACCCGCAGCTTTCCCCGTTCGCGTTCCCACTTCGAGATCGCGGCGAAGGAGCCGCCCAGGGCCAGCCGTACGCCCTGCGCCGCGGCATGCGCGGATTCGCGTGGTGTGCGCGCCGCCGCCATCGCCTGCGCCAGCTCCACCACGGCCCGCAGCCTCGCATCGCCCTCGTCCGTCACCGGGCCCTCACATTCCGTCACCGTGAGCACACTCTGTACTACAGCGTAGGAATGTTTAACCCGTTTCGCCCCTTACGCGCGGCTCCCACACGGGGACGTCATCCTCACCCACGGTGATCTACGCCGCCCGCGGGGACGGAGGGGCGGACGGGGCGCGGCCCGGGGGCGCGGACCGGCGGGCCGGGCGCCCCCGCGCGCCGCCGCGCCCTGGCGCCGCGCCCTGGCGCCGCGCCTCACTCCCCGGGCCAGTCCGGGTCCCGCTTCTCGTTGAACGCCGCGACGCCCTCGGCGCGGTCCCCCGAGAAGGCCACGCTGCGCCAGGCGGCGTCCTCGACCTCCAGACCGGCCCGCAGATCGAGACCGTGACCCAGCCGCATCGCCCGCTTCGCGGCGCGCAGCCCCACCGGCGAGTTCCGTGCGATCCGCGCGGCCAGCTCCAGCGCCTCCGCCCGGTCCGCGCCGTCCGCCGCGAGCTGATCGACCAGCCCCAGCCGTACGGCCTCCTCGGCGCGTACCCGGCGGGCGGTGAAGACGAGTTCGGCGGCGCGCGCCGCCCCCACCCGGCGCGGCAGCAGCTGCGTCCCGCCGCCACCGGGGATGACACCCACCGACACCTCGGGCAGCCCGACCACCGCGCTGCCGTCCGCCACGATCAGATCGCAGGCCAGCGCCAGCTCGAAGCCGCCGCCGAGCGCGTAACCGTGCACCGCGGCGACGGTGGGCTGCGGCAGTTCCAGGACGCCGGTGTAGGCGGCGCGGGTGCGCGGGCGCTGCCGCAGCAGGTCCGCGTCGGTGAAGAAGTTGCGCTCCTTGAGGTCGGCGCCGACGCAGAACGCCCGCTCATGGGTGGAGGTGAGGACGACCGCCCGTACGGCGGCGTCGGCGGCGAGGGACGCGCACGCCTGAGCCAGCGCGTCGGCCATCGCCGTCGAGACCGCGTTCATCGCCTCGGGCCGGTCCATGACCAGCTCCGCCACGTAGCCGTGCCGCTCCACGCGGACCCATTCGCCGAACCGCTGCATACGACCCTCCCGGTTAACGACCGTTGATTCGGTTCCGCCGGGATCATGTCAGGTCAGGGCGTGCGCGAACAGGGCCGACCGGCCCGACCGGGACTCACGGCCGCCCGGGGCCGCCCTGGGGAACACCGCCCCCAGAACGCCGCCCCGGGGAACGCCACCGCGGCGGCCGCCCCCGGGCGCGGCGCCTCACCCGCGCCGGGTCAGCTGCCAGGGCTCGACGACGCCCAGACCACGCACCGGCCGCTGGTACATCGGCTGGAGCGCGAAGCGGTACGTCGGCAGCTCCGGCGTCAGACCGCTCGCCGCCGCCTCCGCCGCGGCCTTCTCCGCGGCCGCGGCGGCCGCCTCGGAGACCGGAGCGTCGCCGGTGCGGCCCAGCTCCTCCGCGAACGCCTGGTCCACGAAGAGGGCATCCTTCGGCGCTATCGACGTCAGGCGGCTGGCGAGGTTGACGGTCGTGCCGAACACATCGCCCATCCGCGTCGTGACGGTGCCGAAGGCGATGCCGACGCGCAGCTCCGGCATGGTCTCGTCGTGCGTCATGGTCTCGATGAGCCGCAGCCCGATCTCGGCGGCGACCCCGGCGTCGTCGGCGGAGAACAGCACCTCGTCGCCGAGCGTCTTGATCAACCGGCCGCCGTGGGCGGCGACCAGGTCGGAGCAGGTGGTCTCGAACGCCTCGACCAGCTCGCCCAATTCCTCCTCCTCCAGCCGCCGGGTCAGCCGGGTGAAGCCCACCAGGTCGGCGAAGCCGACGGCGAGCCGCCGGTCGACCATCTCGTCGTCGTCCTGCGCGCGCACGACCCGCCCGGTGGCGGCGGCCAGCTGGCGCCGCCAGACGTACACCAGGAACTCCTCCAGCTCCGGCAGGAGGAGTTCGACCAGCGGGTACGTGATCTCCGTACGGGTCATGCCGGAGTCCTGGGGCTCGGTGAGGCCCTCCAGGAAGGAGTCGATCTGCCAGTCGGCGAGCCGGGCGGTGGTCTGGCCCGTGGAGCGCGCCACCTGAACGGCCATCGCCTCGCTCAGCAGCCCGGCCTCGACCAGACCCGCCAGCCGCCGCAGCGCCAGCACATCGGCCTCGGTGAGCGCCTTGACCTGCCCGATGTCGGCGAAGCCCATGGCGCGCCAGAACCGGGCCGCCAGATCCATCGAGACCCCGGCGCTGCGGGCCGCCTGGAACGGCGTGTAGCGGCGGTCGGCGCCGAGGATCAGCTGTTCCAGGCGGATGGCGATGGTGTCGTCGGGGTCGGCGGGCGTGGCGCCCTGCGCCCCGGATGCCGCGCCGGAGGGCGCCCCGGGCGAGGGCTCGTCCGTGGCCGCGGGGGCCGCCGCGCCGCCGGGACCCCGCTCACCGGGGCCGTCACCGGATGCGGCGTCGCCGGAGCCCGCGGCGGGCCCGTCCGGCGTGGCCGCGCTCTCGGGCGGTCCGCCGCCCGCGTCGCCGGCGGTCACCGCCCGCTCCCTGTCCGCTCCCTGCGCACTGCCCTTCCGATCACTGCTCGCCGGTGGCCCGCTCCCCGGCGGGCCGCCTCAACGATACGGCAGGTGTGCTCTGGCTCACTCTCCCGTGCCCGGTCAGGGCCGTCCGACCGGCGGCACCGCTCGGCGTTTCGGCCACCGGCACGCCGTACGCGGCCGGTCAGCTGTAGCCGCCGCCGTCCGTGTCCGGCCGCAGGTGGACGATGTCACCGGCGCCCACCGGCTGCTGCACGCCGTCCCCGGTCGCGAGGATCAGCCGCCCGTCGCCGTCGAGGGCCACCGCCTCACCGCGGACCGCCCGGCCCCCGGGAAGTTCGGCGCGGACCGCGCGGCCCAGGGTGGCGCAGCCCGCGACGTACGCCTCCTGCACCCCACTCGCCACGGGGTCGCCGTCCGCGTCCTGCCAGGCGGCGTACCAGGTCTCCAGGGAGCGCAGCACGGCCCGCAGCAGGGTGTCGCGGTCGAGGGTGTGCGCACCGGCCAGGGCGAGGGAGGTGGCGGTGGGCACCGGCAGCTCGTCCTCGCGCAGCGACACGTTGAGGCCCATGCCGAGGACGACGCCGTCCCCGGCGCGCTCGGCGAGGATGCCCCCCGCCTTCCGCTCGGCGCCGTCCACGGTCAGCAGGACGTCGTTGGGCCACTTGAGTGCAGTGTCCACGCCCGCCGCTCGGGAGAGCGCGGTGGCGGTGGCGACCCCGGCGAGCAGCGGCAGCCAGCCCCAGCGCTCCTGGGGGACGCGGGGGGTCAGCACCACGGAGACGAAGATGCCGGAGCGGGGCGGCGCGCTCCAGCGGCGGTCCAGGCGGCCGCGGGCGGCGGTCTGCTCCTCGGCGACGAGCACGGTGCCCTCGGGCGCGCCGGCGGCGGCCCGCAGCGCGAGGTCGGTGTTGGTGGAGCCGGTGGCATCGACGACGTCGAGCGCGGTCCACAGGGAGCCGGGGCGCAGCAGGGCCCGCCGGAGCGCCCGGACATCGAGCGGCGGCCGCTCCAGATCGCTCCAGCGGCCGCCACCGCTGGCGCCCGGCGTGCCGGGGCCGTCCCCGGGCTCCGGCGAGCGGCCGTCTTTGTCCTGGTTTTCCGGCGGTTGAGGTGTCATGGAACCAGCCTAGGTGTGGTCAACGACGCAGTGCCGCTGAGCACCCCCGCCGATACGCTACGAAGCGGTAGCAAGGCCGTACGTCCCCCCGTACGCGCACCAGTCCAGGACGAGCAGGAGCCGCATCCCGATGTCCGAGCCGGAAGCACACCTGACCACCACCGCGGGCAAACTGGCGGATTTGCAGCGGCGGATCGACGAAGCCACGCACGCCGGTTCCGCCCGCGCGGTGGAAAAGCAGCACGCGAAGGGCAAGTTGACCGCGCGTGAGCGCATCGGCCTGCTCCTCGACGAGGGCTCGTTCATCGAGCTCGACGAGTTCGCCCGGCACCGGTCGACCAATTTCGGGCTGGAGAAGACCCGCCCGTACGGCGACGGCGTGGTCACCGGCTACGGCACGGTCGACGGCCGCCCGGTCGCGGTGTTCTCGCAGGACTTCACGGTCTTCGGCGGGGCGCTCGGCGGCGTCTTCGGCGAGAAGATCGTCAAGGTGATGGACTTCGCGCTGAAGAACGGCTGCCCGGTCATCGGCATCAACGACTCCGGTGGCGCGCGCATCCAGGAGGGCGTGGTCTCGCTCGGCATGTACGGCGAGATCTTCCGCCGTAACACGCATGCTTCCGGCGTGATCCCGCAGATCTCGCTGGTCGTCGGCCCGTGCGCGGGCGGCGCGGTCTACTCCCCCGCGATCACCGACTTCACGGTGATGGTGGACCAGACGTCGCACATGTTCATCACCGGACCCGACGTCATCAAGACCGTCACCGGTGAGGACGTCGGCTTCGAGGAGCTGGGCGGCGCCCGCACCCACAACGCCACCTCCGGCGTCGCGCACCACATGGCGTCCGACGAGAAGGACGCCATCGACTACGTCAAGGCGCTGCTGTCGTACCTGCCGTCCAACAACCTCTCCGAGCCGCCCGCCTTCCCCGAGGAGGCGGACCTGGAGACGTCGGACCACGACCGCGAACTGGACACGCTGATCCCGGACTCGGCGAACCAGCCGTACGACATGGTCACCGCGATCGAGCACATCCTGGACGACGGGGAGTTCCTGGAGGTCCAGTCGCTGTACGCGCCGAACATCCTCACCGGCTACGGCCGCGTCGAGGGCCACTCGGTGGGCATCGTCGCCAACCAGCCGATGCAGTACGCGGGCACCCTCGACATCAAGGCGTCCGAGAAGGCCGCCCGCTTCGTGCGGACCTGCGACGCGTACAACATCCCCGTCCTGACCTTCGTGGACGTGCCCGGCTTCCTGCCCGGCACGGACCAGGAGTGGGACGGCATCATCCGCCGCGGCGCCAAGCTGATCTACGCGTACGCGGAGGCGACGGTCCCGCTGATCACCGTGATCACCCGCAAGGCGTTCGGCGGCGCGTACGACGTCATGGGCTCCAAGCACCTGGGCGCGGACCTCAACCTCGCCTGGCCGACCGCGCAGATCGCGGTCATGGGCGCCCAGGGCGCGGTCAACGTCCTGCACCGCCGCGCCCTCGCCGCCATCGAGGATCCGGAGGCGCAGGACACCCGCCGCCAGGAGCTGATCCAGGAGTACGAGGACGCGCTGCTCAACCCGTATGTGGCGGCCGAGCGTGGCTATGTCGACGCGGTGATCATGCCGTCGGAGACGCGGCGCCACATCGTCCGCGGGCTGCGCGCCCTGCGCAACAAGCGCGAGGCGCTGCCCCCGAAGAAGCACGGCAACATCCCGCTGTAGCCCGCGTCGCAGGAGGTCGGAGACCATGATCAAGGTCGTACGGGGCAACCCCACGCCCGAGGAGCTGGCCGCCGCGCTCGCGGTGGTGCAGGTCCGCGCCGCCGCGGCCACCGGCGCCGAGCCGGACACGACGCCGGTCTCGGAGTGGTCCGATCCGGCGGCGCGCGTCCCGGCCCGCCGGACCCCGCACCCGGGGCCGCGTGCCTGGCGCACCAGCTACTGGCCGCGCTGACCCGGTTCCGCCGCTCCGGCGGTATGTGAGGTACGTCGCACACGCCGCGTTTGCCCCGGTCATCCAGGGGCGGGCGTTCCGTGCGCCAGGGCGCCTGAGTACGCGTACTCAGGCGCCCGCGACGTGACGGGCGCAGGATCGGAACCATGCTGTGGTCCGATCCGCCCGACGAGCCTCCCGAGGAGCTGCGCCATGCGCAGAAGCGGCTCCGTCGGATGGGTGTCGTGATGGCGGTCGCCTCGATGCTCACCATCGTGTTGTTGGCCGGGCGTTGACGTGTAATCGTTCCCGCCGCCGGGCTCGGGACCGCTCCACCACCGAGGACGCGCACCGGACCGCGGGTGGTTCCACCGCCCGGACCGGGCGGTTGTCCACAGGCCCCGCCGCGCCTCTCCGGCGCTCCGTACGATGGCGGGCATGACCGAAGAGCCCCGCCCCCGCCGTCTCGTCCTCGCCTCCCAGTCGCCCGCGCGCCTGGGCCTGCTCCGGCAGGCCGGGCTGGCCCCCGAGGTGATCGTCAGCGGGGTCGACGAGGACGCGCTCACCGCGCCCACCCCCGGCGAGCTGGCCCGCATCCTGGCCGAGGCCAAGGCCACCACGGTCGCCGCCCGCCCGGAGGCCGCCGGAGCGCTCGTCATAGGTTGCGACTCGGTCCTGGAGCTGGACGGCCGGGCGCTGGGCAAGCCCGCCGACGCCGAGGACGCCACCGCCCGCTGGAAGGCGATGCGCGGCCGCTCCGGCGTGCTGCGCACCGGCCACTGCGTCATCGACACCGCCAACGGCCGCCGCACCTCCGCCACCGCCTCGACCACGGTCCGCTTCGGCGAGCCCGACGACGCCGAGATCGCCGCCTACGTCGCCAGCGGCGAACCGCTCCACGTCGCCGGTGCCTTCACCCTCGACGGCCGCTCGGCACCGTTCATCGACGGCATCGACGGCGACCCGGGCAACGTCATCGGCCTCTCCCTCCCCCTGCTCCGCCGCCTCCTGGCCGAGCTGGACATCCGCCTCACGGATCTGTGGGCGTGAGGCGGATGGGGCGTAGGACGTAGGAGGGCGGCGGCCCGTACCCAGGGCGGGCGACCCGCGGCTCCGTGGGCGCGGCGCTCGACCGTCCGGTGCGCCGCCCGGGCCGTCCGCCGGGCACCGGCAGCCAGGGCCCGGCCGCCGGGCTCACGCCGAGGTCGCCGTACCTCGCCGGGCTCACGCCGAGGTGGGTGCGGCCGGGGCCGGGCCGTCCGGCTCCGCGTCGGCCCCGGCGTCCGGGACGGCGGGCCGTTCGCCGTAGGCCACCAGCGTCAGCACCAGCAGGGCGAGGACGGCCAACAGCGCGGCGAAGGCGAGCCAGCCGACCATGCCGACGACGAAGGCGCCGAGCACCGCGTGCACCACGGCGCAGCAGATCAGCGCGATCCGGGCGAGGGTGCCGGGCGGACGGTCGCGGAGCCCGGTGCGCAGCAGCAGGGCGGCGCAGCCGAGGAGGGAGAGCGCGGCGACCGCACCGGCGGCCAGTGCGCCCGTGGTCATCGCGCCGGGCCGCAGCCCCGCCAGGGACATCTGCTGCCGGTCGACGACGATGCTCAGGATCCAGTTCAGCAGGACGATGCCGCCCGCCTCCAGGATCAACACCACGGCCGCCACCAGCGCCACCGGTCTCCGCGCCGCCACCGTCCCCACCTGCTTCCGCCCTTACCGAGCCCGCCCTTACCGACGGGGCCGTACGCCCCGCCGCCGTGCGCCCGCGTGGAGCGGGCCGTGCCGTGTTACCGCGAGTACAGAAGACAGCGCGCACGCTACTAACGGGTAACGGCCGGGGCAAGAGTTCTGCACGCTCCGGTGACGGCGCCCGGCGCGCCTCCCGAGGGGTCCCGGGCGCCGCGCCGGGCGCAAACTTTCCTTCGCCCATTCGTAGGGACTCCACAAAGAATTGACGGTCCGCCGCCCGCGCGCGGGCAGAGACCTAGACCACATCGAGCCGCCCGTCCGCCGCCGCGGAACCGGGCCTACCCTGGGCTGTCAGGGGGCTTCGCACCCCTCACTGGCGCGCGTGCCACGCTCCGTGTGGGCAAGGTCACCCCGGGGAACGGGTCGGCACGCGGTGTCGCCAGTCCCTAAACTCGCTGCGTTCAGTGTGTTGTGTTGCGGCGTAGCGCCAAGGAAGGACCCATCGTGCGCAAGGTGCTCATCGCCAACCGTGGCGAAATCGCTGTCCGCGTAGCCCGTGCATGCCGGGACGCCGGAATCGGGAGCGTGGCGGTCTACGCCGACCCCGACCGGGACGCCCTGCACGTCCGCGCGGCCGACGAGGCATACGCCCTGGGCGGTGACACCCCGGCCACCAGCTACCTCGACATCGCCAAGGTCCTCCAGGCCGCCAAGGACTCCGGCGCAGACGCCATCCACCCCGGCTACGGCTTCCTCTCCGAGAACGCCGAATTCGCCCAGGCCGTCCTCGACGCCGGCCTGACCTGGATCGGCCCGCCCCCGCACGCCATCCGCGACCTCGGCGACAAGGTCGCCGCCCGCCACATCGCCCAGCGCGCCGGCGCCCCCCTGGTCGCCGGCACCCCCGACCCCGTCTCCGGCGCGGACGAGGTCGTCGCCTTCGCCAAGGAAAACGGCCTGCCGATCGCCATCAAGGCAGCCTTCGGCGGCGGCGGCCGCGGCCTGAAGGTCGCCCGCACCCTCGACGAGATCCCGGAACTCTACGACTCCGCGGTCCGCGAGGCCGTCGCCGCCTTCGGCCGCGGCGAATGCTTCGTCGAGCGCTACCTCGACCGCCCCCGCCACGTCGAAACCCAGTGCCTGGCCGACAAGCACGGCAACGTCGTCGTCGTCTCCACCCGCGACTGCTCCCTCCAGCGCCGCCACCAAAAGCTCGTCGAAGAAGCCCCGGCACCCTTCCTGAGCGACGAGCAGAACGCCGAGCTCTACCGCGCCTCCAAGGCCATCCTCAAGGAAGCCGGCTACGAAGGCGCCGGCACCTGCGAATTCCTCGTCGGCCAGGACGGCACCATCTCCTTCCTGGAGGTCAACACCCGCCTCCAGGTCGAACACCCGGTCACCGAAGAAGTCACCGGCCTCGACCTGGTCCGCGAGATGTTCCGCATCGCCGACGGCGAAGAACTCGGCTACCACGACCCGGCAGTGCGCGGCCACTCCTTCGAATTCCGCATCAACGGCGAGGACCCCGGCCGAGGCTTCCTGCCCGCCCCCGGCACCGTCACCACCTTCCAAGCACCCACCGGCCCGGGCGTCCGCCTGGACGCAGGCGTGGAGTCCGGCAGCGTCATCGGCCCGGCCTGGGACTCCCTGCTCGCCAAACTGATCGTCACCGGCGCCACCCGCGAGCAGGCCCTCCAACGCGCCGCCCGCGCCCTGAACGAGTTCACGGTGGAGGGTATGGCCACCGCCATTCCCTTCCATCGCACGGTCGTGACGGACCCGGCGTTCGCGCCCGAACTGACCGGCTCGACCGGTCCGTTCACGGTCCACACGCGGTGGATCGAGACGGAGTTCGTCAACGACATCGCGCCGTTCGCCGCCGCCGGCGCGGATGAGGCGGAGGCCGACGCCCGCGAGACGGTCGTGGTGGAGGTCGGCGGCAAGCGCCTGGAGGTGTCCCTGCCCTCGTCGCTGGGGATGCCGCTGGCCCGTGCCGCCGTCGCCGGGGGCGCCAAACCCAAGCGCAAGGCAGCCAAGAAGTCCGGCTCCGCCGCCTCCGGCGACACCCTCACCTCCCCCATGCAGGGCACCATCGTCAAGGTCGCCGTCGAAGAAGGCCAGACCGTCGCCGAAGGCGAACTCGTCGTCGTCCTCGAAGCCATGAAGATGGAACAACCCCTCAACGCCCACCGCGCCGGCACCATCAAGGGCCTCACCGCCGAAGTCGGCGCCGCCCTCACCTCCGGCGCCCTCATCTGCGAAATCAAGGACTGACGTCCGGCCGTACGCAACGGAGGCCCTGGCACGCCTGGACGCTAGCGTCCGCCTGTGCCGGGGCCTTCCGCGTGCCCGGGGCCGCCCGGGACACGCGCCCGGCCGACGGGGCGCGCACGTGAGGTCCGCGCGCCCCGGGCGCTCCGCCCGTTACGACGCCCCCACCACGTCCTCCGGGAAGGTCAGCTCCTTGCTCATCCACCGCAGGGCGGCGGGCAGTTCGCGGCGCCAGGTGGCGAAGTTGTGGCTGCCCTGGTCGAGGAGGACGGTGTCCGCCTGCATCGGCGGCCGGACGGCGGCCAGGAACTCCCGGGCCGCCGGGTAGTTCTTCTCGCCGTGGCGGCTGGTCCCGATCAGCACCGACACCCGCGGCGGCGGCAGATGGCGCAGCCGCCAGATCAGATCGTGCTCCTCGCGGCGGCGCACCCGGTCGCGCCCGGCGCCGAAGAGATCGCCGGTGGTCGGGTCGGGGGTGACCTTGTAGTCCGGGGAGAGCGCCGCCGCCGCGGTGTACGTCTCGGGGTGGCGCATGGCGAGCTGGAGGGCGCAGCTGCCGCCGGAGGAGTAGCCGAGGACGCCCCAGCCGCCGGGGTCGTGGCCGACCCGGTAGTGGGACCGCAGGGCGTCCGGCACGTCCCGCGCGAAGAACGTCTCGGCCTGCGGGCCCCCGGGCACGTCGACGCACTGGGTGTCCCGGGGCGGGGCGACGGTGGGCCGCAGCATCACGATGACGGTGGGCTGCACGGCGCCGGTGCGCTGGAGCGCCGCCGCGGTCTGCGGCAGCCGCAGATGCTGTCCCAGCAGGTAGATGCCGCCCGGGTAGCCGCTGAGCGCCACGACGACGGGGAATCTCTGGCGGGCGTAGGCGTCCTGGAAGTACTGCGGCGGCAGATAGACGTACGCCGGGTCCACCAGCCGGGTCCGCTTGCCGACGATCCGTACGGTCTCCACCTTCCCGACCGTCGCGGGCGGCCCCTTGGGCAGGCCGTGCACCTTGTCGAGCCCTTCCGGGCCGGACGGCTGGACGAGGCCCTGCGACGGGTCCCCGGCCGGGCCGACGCCCGTGGCCCCGCCCCATTTGGCGACCGCACCGGGGGCGTCGTCGTAGAGGCCGAGGAGTTCGTGCCAGGAGCCGTAGAACTGGAAGTTGGCGTTGACGGCGAGGGCGAGCGCCGCGATGAGGGCGAGCTGGGTGGCGAGGAGGGAGCCGAGACGGCCGAGCACGGCCCCCGGGCCGCGCCCGGCGAAGCGCGGCCACAGGCCGCAGGTCAGCGCGACCGCGGCCAGGGCGGCCAGGACGGCGGCGTACAACAGCGGGCGGCTGGTCAGCCCCATGACGTCTTCCCCAGGTCTTGGGAGGTCCGCCGGGGCGCGCCCGTGCCGACCCCTCGGTGTACCGGCGGCCCGGGGCACGCACCGGCCCGGAACACCTTGTTGCGCCACGTTTGATGGTGTTCGGGGGCATGGCGTTGCGGCCCGCCGCGGTGTTCGGCGAGGTGTCGCCGGACGGCAACCGGGCATTGGGGCGCGGGACGCCGCCCGTCCACCGTCCGGGCCCGGGGGCGCCCGTCAGGGGCGCGCGCGGCGACCCCGTGCGCCCCCGGGCGGGCGGCCCGCCGCGACCCCGGTCAGTGGCATCCTGGAGCCACCGGGCCGGGACCGGCCGGGGTGAGGAAGGACGGCGATGGCGACCGAGACGGCAGGGCGGCGGCCGGCCGCGCGGCGGAGCGAGGCGGCGGACGGCGCGGCAGGCGGCCCGCGCCCGATGCGGGCCGACGCCCGGCGCAACTACGAGCGGCTGCTGGCCGCGGCCCGTACCGCCTTCATCGAGCACGGCACGGACACCTCGCTGGAGGAGATCGCGCGGCGCGCCGGGGTCGGCATCGGCACCCTCTACCGGCACTTCCCACACCGTACGTCGCTGATGGGCGCGGTCTTCCAGAGCGAGGTGGAGGCCCTGCTGGCGCAGGCGCGGGAGCTGGCGGACGCGCCGCAGCCGTGCCGGGCGCTGGTCGAGTGGCTGCGCGCCATCATCACCCACGCCGGTACGTACCGGGGCCTGTCGCGGGCGTTGATGACGGCGACGGCCGACGAGAGCTCGGGGATGGCGCGGTGCAGCGTGCCGATGCGGGAGGCGGGCGGCGCCCTGCTGGCCCGCGCGCAGCGCGCCGGTGCGGTACGCCCCGACGTCACCATCGGGGACCTGATGCAGCTGACGAACGGCATCGCCCTGGCTGCCGAGGAATCACCGGACGACCCGCTCCTCGCCGACCGCCTGCTGACCCTCACCCTGACCGGGCTGAAGGCGGACCACCCCACGGCGGACTGAACGCCCGCGGCCGACGCGCGAGGCCGACGGCGGCGTGCCCGAAAGGGCTGTGCCGAAAGGGCTGTGCCGAAAGGGCTGTGCCGAAGGGCTGTCCCGAAAGGGAGTTGAGGGGGGACGCTGCGCCCCGCGCGCTGCGGGCCTGTCCGTCCGGGCGGCCGATCAGCGAAGGTGATCAGGCGCTTGGGTCAGGGTGTCCGTACCCCCGCCCCGCCATTTTCAACGTATAGCACACAGGGGGCCTTGCGGCAAGGCCCCCCTCGTGCCGCAGAATCTCAGGCTGATGCCGGATCCTGCGGAAATGGGAGATTCACGAAGTGCGTGTGTTGCTGTCGGTTCATGGGTCGTGCGGTGGCGTTGCGCCGCTGAGGGGGCCCGGGCCGCACCCGCGGGGGCCCGGGCCGCACCCGCGGGGGCCCGGGGCCGGACGGCGGGGGTGCGTACCCGCGGCGTCGGCGTGCGCGGCTCCGGATCGGAGCTGCTGAGATGACCTCCCTGACCACCGGCGCGTTCGCCCTGCCCGAACGGCTCGCCGCCAAGGCCGACCCGGCGCTGATCGACGGTGACGAACGGCACTTCGCGGCCGTCGCCGCGACGCTGGAGGAGACGATCGCCGAACTCTCCGAGCGGCTCGACGCCGCACGCCGGGCCCCCGGCGGCCTCGGCCGGGAGGCGATGGACCGGGACACCGAGGTCCACCGGCTGGCCGGCCGCCTGCGCACCCTGCGCCGCTTCGGCCTGGACCTCTGCCTGGGTCACGTCGTGCACGCGGACGACCCCGAGCCCGTGTACATCGGCCGCCTCGGCCTCACCGACAGCGCCGGCCGCCGGCTCCTGGTCGACTGGCGCTCCCCCGCCGCCGAGCCCTTCTTCGCCGCGACCCACGCCGACCCGATGGGACTGGTGCGCCGCCGCCGCTACCGCTGGACCCGCGGCCTGATCGGCGACTACTGGGACGAGGTGTTCACCGCGGACGGCCGCGAGGGGCACGCCGCGCTCGACGACCAGTCCGCCTTCATCGCGAGCCTGGGTGCCAACCGCTCGGAGCGGATGCGCGATGTCCTGACCACCATCCAGGCCGACCAGGACGCCGTCATCCGGGCCGGTTCGCGCGGCGCTCTCGTCGTCGACGGCGGCCCCGGTACGGGCAAGACCGTCGTGGCCCTGCACCGCGCCGCCCACCTCCTCTACTCCGACCCCCGCCTGGGCCACCGCCGCGGCGGCGTGCTCTTCGTCGGCCCGAGCCGGCCCTACCTCGCGTACGTCGCCGACGTCCTGCCCAGCCTCGGCGAGGAGGGCGTACAGACCTGCACCGTGCGCGACCTCGTCGCCGAGGGGGCGAAGGCGGCGGCCGAGGCCGACCCGGAGGTGGCCCGGCTGAAGGCGTCCGCGGACATGGTGAAGGCCGTCGAACCGGCCGTCGCCCTCTACGAGGAGCCGCCCACCGAGGGGATGACGGTCACGACCCACTGGTCCGACGTGTGGCTGAGCCCCGCCGACTGGGCCGTCGCGTTCGCGGCCGTCGAGCCGGGCACGCCGCACAACGAGGCGCGCGACCAGATCCGGGAGGAGCTGATCACGCTGCTGATGGACAAGCACGGCACGGACGGCGACGACCTCTCCCCCGCGCTGCTGCGCAGGTCGCTGCTGCGGAACCGGGAGCTGTTCACCGCCCTCCACCGCGCCTGGCCGACGCTGGAGCCGACCGACCTCATCGGGGACCTCTGGTCGGTCCCCGCCTATCTGCGCAGATGCGCCCCCTGGCTCGACCGCGACGAGGTGCGCCGCCTCCAGCGCGCGGACGCCCACGCCTGGACGGTGTCCGACCTGCCGCTCCTCGACGCGGCGCGACAGCGGCTCGGCGACCCGGAGGCGGCCCGGCGCAAACGCCGCCACGCGGCCGCCGTCGCCGCCGAACGCGACCGCCGAGCCGCCGTCATCGACGGCATCCTGCGGGCCGACGACGGCGAGGGCGCCGTGACGATGCTGCACGGGCAGGACCTCCAGGACGCCCTGATCGACGAGGACGGGCTGCCGGCCGCCGAACCGGACCTGCTCGCCGGTCCGTTCGCCCACATCATCGTGGACGAGGCGCAGGAATTGACGGATGCCGAGTGGCAGATGCTGATCCAGCGCTGCCCGTCCCGCAGCTTCACCGTCGTCGGCGACCGCGCCCAGGCCCGGCACGGGTTCACCGAACCGTGGCAGGAGCGGCTGGCGCGGGTCGGGCTCGACCGGGTCACGGTGGCGTCCCTGAGCATCAACTACCGCACACCGGAGGAGGTCATGGACCAGGCGGAGCCGGCCATCCGGGCCGCGCTGCCGGACGCGAACGTGCCGACATCCATCCGCCGCAGCGGCATCCCCGTCACCCACGGGTCCGTCGCGGAGCGGGACGCGGTCCTCGACGCCTGGCTCGCCGCGTACGACGACGGGACGGCCTGCGTCATCGAGGCCGGGGACGCCGGGGCGGAGGCGGTCCGCGCGAGGCCCCGTGTCCGGTCGCTGACGCCGGAGCTGTCGAAGGGGCTCGAATTCGATCTGGTCGTACTCGTCGACCCGGAGTCGTTCGGTACAGGCATCGCGGGCGCCGTCGACCGCTACGTCGCGATGACCCGGGCGACCCGGCAGCTGGTGATCCTCACGCGCCCCTGAACACCGGCCGTCACGGCGGCTGTCGGGCGCGCCTGCCGACCGCGCCGCGGGCGCCCGCCGGGGTCCTCGGGGACCCCGCGGGCGCTCCGTCGGTTCAGCGGCGCCGCGGCGCGAGATCGGCGACGCGGGGTGCGTCGCCCAGGGAGGCGGACCGCAGGGACGAGGCCGCGCCCCCCGGTGGGTGGTTGCGGCGCTGCCCCGGCAGCGGCACCTCCCGGCGGTGGCCGCGCCGGTCGGCGGTGCCGTCCGCCGTGACGGTGGCCGCGCCGTTGGCGGTGCCGGTGACGGCGATCTGCACGCCCTGGTCGGCGAGGGCCTGCAACTCCGTCGCGGCGCGGTCGGCGTGGGCCGGGGGCTCGTCGGTGACCAGGCGGGTGACGAGGTCCGTCGGCACGGTCTGGAACATCGTGTCGGCGCCGAGCTTGGTGTGGTCGGCGAGGACCACCACCTCGCCCGCGGCCTGTACGAGGGCCCGGTCGACGCTGGCGGAGAGCATGTTGGACGTGGACAGACCGCGCTCGGCGGTCAGCCCGCTGCCCGACAGGAAGGCGCGTGACACCCGGAGCCCCTGGAGCGACTGCTCGGCACCGCTGCCGACCAGCGCGTAGTTGGAGCCCCGTAGCGTCCCGCCGGTCATGACGACCTCGACGCGGTTGGCGTGGGCCAGCGCCTGGGCGACCAGGAGGGAGTTGGTGACGACGGTCAGGCCGGGCACCCGGGCGAGCCGGCGGGCCAGCTCCTGGGTGGTGGTACCGGCTCCCACGACGATGGCCTCCCCCTCCTCCACGAAACCGGCGGCGAGGTCGGCGATGGCCGTCTTCTCCGCGGTCGAGAGGTGGGATTTCTGGGGCAGGCCGGATTCCCGGGCGAGACCGCCCGGGAGGACCGCTCCGCCGTGCCGGCGGTCGAGGAGCCCTTCCGCTTCCAGCGCGCGTACGTCCCGGCGTACGGTCACTTCGGAGGTCTGGACGACACGGGCGAGCTCCCGGAGCGACACCGCTCCGTTGGCCCGCACCATTTCAAGGATCAGTTGGCGACGTTCTGCAGCGAACACGAAACTGACAGTAACGCCAACGACCGTCTGTTTTCAGCAGGTTGCACCAATTAACGGAAATTGTTCACACCATGGGTGACCGAGTGGTATAGAGGGCTCTCACCCCGAACTCCCGCCCGGCAACGGCGACATGACCGCGCGTCAGCCCCAGGCGCCCCGTAACGGCCCCCGGCGCCCCTCACCCGCCGTGCGCACCCGGGGCACAAACGTGCCACCCGCCGCGCCCCGCGGACGGCTACTCGTTCGCCGCCTTACGGGTGTGCAGCTGCCGGGCCACCTCGGCGAGCGAGCCGGACAGCGACGGGTAGACCGTGAAGGCGCTGGCGATCTGTTCGACGGTGAGGTTGTTGTCGACCGCGAGCGAGATCGGGTGGATCAGCTCACTGGCGCGCGGCGAGACGACGACGCCACCGACGACGATGCCGGTGCCCGGACGGCAGAACAGCTTCACGAAGCCGTCGCGGATGCCCTGCATCTTGGCGCGCGGGTTGCGCAGCAGCGGGAGCTTGACGACCCGGGCGTCGATCTTGCCCGCGTCGACGTCCGCCTGGGAGTAACCGACGGTGGCGATCTCCGGGTCGGTGAAGACGTTCGCGGAGACCGTCCGGAGGTCCAGCGGCGTGACCGCGTCGCCGAGGAAGTGGTACATCGCGATCCGGCCCTGCATCGCGGCGACCGACGCCAGCGCGAAGACGCCGGAGCAGTCACCCGCAGCGTAGACACCGGGCGCGGAGGTGCGCGAGACCCGGTCGGTGCGGACGTGCCCGGAGTCCTTCAGCTGGACCCCGGCCTCCTCCAGGCCGATCCCGGCGGTGTTCGGGATGGAGCCGACCGCGACCAGGCAGTGGGTGCCGGAGATCGTCCGGCCGTCGGCGAGCGTCACCTCGACGCGGTCACCGGCGCGCTTGACGGCGGCGGCGCGGGAGCGGGCCATGACGTTCATACCGCGGCGCCGGAAGACATCCTCCAGGACGGCGGCGGCGTCCGGGTCCTCGCCGGGCAGCACCCGGTCGCGGGAGGAGACGAGCGTGACGCGGGAGCCGAGTGCCTGATAGGCACCGGCGAACTCGGCGCCGGTGACGCCGGAGCCGACCACGATCAGCTCCTCGGGCAGCTCGTCGAGGTCGTAGAGCTGCGTCCAGTTCAGGATGCGCTCGCCGTCGGGGAGGGCGTCGGGGATCTCGCGGGGGTGCGCGCCGGTGGCGATCAGCACCGCGTCGGCGACGAGGGTCTGCTCGGTGCCGTCGGCGGCCGTGACCGTGACCTTGCGGGAGCCGTCCGTGGCCTGCCCCGGCTCCAGCCGTCCGCGGCCGCGCAGCACGCGGGCCCCGGCGCGGGTCACGGAGGCGGTGATGTCGTGCGACTGCGCCAGCGCGAGGCGCTTGACGCGGCGGTTGACCTTGCCGAGGTCGACGCCGACGACGCGGGCGGGCCGCTCCGGGTCGGGCGTGCCGTCCTCGACGATGATGCCCAGCTCCTGGTACGAGGAGTCGAAGGTCGTCATCACCTCGGCCGTCGCGATGAGAGTCTTCGACGGGACGCAGTCGGTCAGCACCGACGCCCCGCCCAGACCGTCGCAGTCGACGACGGTCACCTCCGCGCCGAGCGAGGCGCCCACCAGGGCCGCTTCGTATCCGCCGGGTCCGCCACCGATGATCACGATCCGAGTCACGTCCTCCATTGTCCCGCACGCCGCGCGGTGCTTCCCGGCGGGGTGCGGCGGGCGGCGGATTTCCCGGCTCTGGATCCTCCGTTCCCCAGGAGCACGCGGGCCCGCCTCCCGTACTCTCGAACCATGTCGCTCTACGCCGCGTACGCCGGCAACCTCGACGCGCGGCTGATGTCCCGCCGCGCACCGCACTCCCCGCTGCGCGGCACCGGCTGGCTCAACGGCTGGCGGCTCACGTTCGGCGGCGAGCAGCTGGGCTGGGAGGGCGCCCTCGCCACCATCGTGGAGGCACCGCGCTCGCAGGTCTTCGTCGCGCTCTACGACATCGCGCCCATGGACGAGGACTCCATGGACCGCTGGGAGGGCGTCGGCCTCGACATCTACCGCCGGATGCGGGTGCGGGTGCACACCCTCGACGGCGAGGAGCCCGCCTGGATCTACGTCCTCAACGGCTACGAGGGCGGTCTGCCGTCCGCGCGCTATCTCGGCGAGATCGCCGACGCGGCCGAATCGGCGGGCGCCCCGCACGACTACGTCATGGAGCTGCGCAAGCGCCCCTGCTGAGGGACGGCCGGGCGGCGCGTCCGGCCCGCCCTTCGGGGGCGCTCCCGGGAGGGGCGTCCCCGACCAGCCGTTCCGGGCCCCCCTCGCCCCTGTCGCTTATACACATCTCCGAGCACACGAGACGCTCATGAATCAATATAACCT
>NZ_VKJP01000755.1 GCF_007280575.1 Streptomyces benahoarensis | reverse complement strand
CTCGTGGCCCTGGTGGCGGAGGGTGCGCGGGGTGTCTGGTGGCGTGATGGGGAAAGGATTAGGCGTTGGGGCGGAGTTCGCGTAGAGTTCTGTTTACCGACGCGGGGTGGAGCAGCTCGGTAGCTCGCTGGGCTCATAACCCAGAGGTCGCAGGTTCAAATCCTGTCCCCGCTACTGATGTCGTAGGCCCGGTGGATTCGTCCACCGGGCCTACGGCTTTTTTGCGTGGGGATGCGCCCGCGGCGGTCTTCAGGGGGCGGGCCCGGACCTCGTCGACGGCGGCCGCCCGCACCTGGGCGCTGGAACATCTCGATCGGCCGCTGACGCTGCGCGGGCCGGCGGAGTGCGAGGCGATGAGCGTCCGTACGTTCACCCGGCGGTTCCGGGAGGAGAGGGGCGTCTCGCCGCTCCACCGGCTGACCCGGCAACGGGTCGAACGGGCCCGGGAACTGCTGGAGGGGACCGACCTGACGGTGGAACGGATCGCGGCCGAGGCCGGATTCGGGACGGCGGCGTCGCTGCGTGCCCATGCGCAGGCGGTGCTGGGGGTCTCGCCCCGGGAGTTCCGGCGGACGTTTCGGGGGGTGTGAACGCGCTCCCCCTGGGTTGGCGGGGCGGCCTCTGGGCTGCCTGCACGGTGCTTTCCAGGGGCGGTGAGTCGGTGGCTGGCGGGGCGAGGGTTCATGGGCGATGCGCCGGTGCCGGGTGCGGGCTGTCTCTTATACACCTCTGACGCTGCCGACGACTTAATAGGTGTAGATCTTGTTGGTC
>NZ_VKJP01000754.1 GCF_007280575.1 Streptomyces benahoarensis | reverse complement strand
CGTCCTGGATAGCCCCGTTCACCGGGTTGAGCCCGCGCGCCTTCGGGAAGCTGGTGACGGTTCTGCGGCGCGAGGGGGCCGAGGCGGTCCGCAAGGGCCGACCGTGGAGCCTTCCCCTGGAGGACCGCGCACTGCTGGTCGCGGCGTACTGGCGCACGAACCTGACCATGCGCCAGCTCGCCCCGCTGTTCGGGGTTTCCAAGTCCGCGGCAGACCGGATCATCGACCATCTCGGACCGATGCTCGCCCTCCAGCCCCGCAAGCGGTTCGCGAAGGACACCGTGCTCATAGTGGACGGCACCCTGGTCCCCACCCGCGACCACGCCATCGCCGCACAGTCGAAGAACTACCGGTACTCCACCAACCACCAGGTCGTCATCGACGCCGACACCCGCCTGGTCGTCGTGGTCGGCCGACCGCTCGCCGGGAACCGCAACGACTGCAAGGCGTGGGAGGAATCCGGCGCCAAGGCCGCCGTCGGCACGACCCTCACGATCGCCGACGGCGGCTACCCGGGCACCGGACTCGTCATCCCGCACCGCCGCGAGCGCGTCCAGGCCGAACTCCCGGACTGGAAAGAGAAACACAACAAGTCCCACAAGCAGGTCCGCGCCCGCGTCGAGCACGTCTTCGCCCGCATGAACGCCTGGAAGATCCTCCGCGAATGCCGCCTCAAAGGCGACGGCGTCCACCACGCCATGCTCGGCATCGCCCGCATGCACAACCTCACCCTCGCCGGATAGGCCAGCGGGCCGCACCGCGGTCAGCCATGCCC
>NZ_VKJP01000753.1 GCF_007280575.1 Streptomyces benahoarensis | reverse complement strand
ATTCATGAGCGTTTCGTGGGCTCGGAGATGTGTATAAGAGCCAGGGCAGTAGTCCTGGGCGGGGCCGCGGATGAGATCGCAGGGGTTGTCGCTCGGTTTGGGGTCCGGTGCGGCCACGGCGCGGGCGGACAGCAGGACCACCGCGGTCTGAACAGATGTCACCAGCCCTGCGAGGGAGAGGAGACGGCGACGGTTGTTAGCGGGCATAGGTGAACCCTCCGAACTTTTCCACGGCCTTGGACATGTCCTCGGCCGATGCGGCCGCCTGGTCCCGGCCCACGGGGGCCGGGCCGTCCTTCTGCGTGAAGTCGGTGACCTTCCAGTCCCCGCCGGTCCACTTCAGCTCGAAGGTGTTCGTGTACCAGCTCTCAGACACGGGGTTCTTGGATTCCACCCCGGCGAGACCGAAAAGCGCCGAGTACCAGACCGCGACCTTCGCGGTGTCGTCCTTCATCGATTCGAGCTCGGTGCCGACGGGGATCGCGCGTGACACGAACGTCATGCCCTTGGGCGCGCTGCCGTCAGGCTTCAGGCCGATCCGGCCCAGGAAGTTCGGGTCTGCGTAGATCTTGTCGAGGGCGCTCTTCCGCGCTGCGGCCACCGGCGGCGCGTACACGGCCTTCACGATCTGCTGGCGGCTGGCGGGCGCATACATGCCGACTCCGGCGAGCGCCACCGCGTAATTCGCCGCCGCCGACTGCGCCCCCTGCTGCGTCTTGGCGAAGCCCGAGGCGATGGTGCCGTTCTTGCTGTCGACGGGGGCGGTGCCGGTGGGGGC
>NZ_VKJP01000752.1 GCF_007280575.1 Streptomyces benahoarensis | reverse complement strand
ATGAGCGTCTCGTGGGCTCGGAGATGTGTATAAGTGACAGCAGCGACCCCGTCCGCTTCACCCCGGCCTGACCGCCGGGTCCGGCCGGGTAGCATGGTCACCACGGCGGACGAGCCGGCCGGGCGGCCGCGTGAGGATCTTCGGACCCTCCCGAGGAACGTCCGGGCTCCACAGGGCAGGGTGGTGGGTAACGCCCACCCGGGGTGACCCGCGGGACAGTGCCACAGAGAACAGACCGCCGGAGCCGCAAGGCACCGGTAAGGGTGAAACGGTGGTGTAAGAGACCACCAGCCTCCGAGGTGACTCGGAGGGCTCGGTAAACCCCACCCGGAGCAAGGTCAAGAGGGAGCGCCCCGGCGCTCCTGCGCGGACGACCGAGGGCTGCCCGCCCGAGTCCGCGGGTAGACCGCACGAGGCTGTCGGCAACGGCAGCCCTAGATGGATGGCCGCCTCCCCTCGGCCCGCAAGGACCGGGGGAGACAGAACCCGGCGTATAAGGCCGACTCGTCCGTCGCCTAGCTGGCGAAGGGCCCCTGACCTGGTAAAACTCCAGGTCAGGGGCCCTTTGCGTGCGCCGTGAGGACGGAGCGAGATGGCCACTCTTAGTGAGTATTTCAGGGTGTTTCTTAAAGGGTGTCTCACGTGGCAGTTCACTGATGCGGCATGATGTTGCACCGTGAGGGTTGATCTGTCGCGTCGGCTGGTTCCGGACGAACTGTGGGAGCTGGCAGCTCCGTTGTTGCCGAGGTT
>NZ_VKJP01000751.1 GCF_007280575.1 Streptomyces benahoarensis | reverse complement strand
CCCCTCACGGCACCAACCGCGGCGCCCCCGCCCCCACCGCCCCGGCCAGTTCCAGCAGCAGTACCTCGTTCGGGCCCTCGCGCAGCACCGGCCCCGGTACGTACAGGGTGTGCTGCGGCCCGGCCGACCAGTAGCGGCCGAGGGGGAAGCCGCCGATCCAGGCGAAACCCCTGGTCCAGCCGGGGAGTTCGAGCAGGGCGTCGCCGGTGCCGCCGGGCGGGACGGTGACCGTGCCCCGGTGCAGGCCCCGCGCCCCGGGGCGGGCCGGGCCGAACGGCAGCCGGGCCACCGCCGCCGCGTCCTCGAACGCGTCGAGGCGCAGGCCCCGCGCCCGTACGCCGTGCAGATACTGGCGTTCGTGCAGCACCCCGCCGGTGAGGCCCTTGGGCTCGGCCAGCCGGGGGCCGTAGTTCACCCGGCCCAGGGACTCCACCCACAGCTCCACCTCCGCCGGGCCCGGCACCTCGCCGAGCAGCGCGTCCTCGGTGTCCAGCTCCGGGCCCGGCGCGCCGTCCACGAACGTCACCGCCCGGTCCCGCAGCCCCCGCACCCGCAGCGGATACGGCCGCCGGGGGCCCGGTACCCGCAGTCGGTAGCGGACCAGGCCCCGGTCCACGTCCAGCTCCTCGAAGGCCGCCGGGACGGGCGTCTCCACCTCCGGGCCGCCCAGCGCGTCCAGCACCGCGTCCGGCGCCGCCCACCGGTCGAGGCGTACGCCGACCGGCGTGCTCAGCACCGGCCAGGGCGCCGGCCTGTCTCTAATACACATCTCCGAGCCCACGAGACGCTCACA
>NZ_VKJP01000750.1 GCF_007280575.1 Streptomyces benahoarensis | reverse complement strand
GGGGTGGGCCGGAGGGGGAGCGGCGTGCCGACCGCACCGACCGCACCGACCGCACCGACCGTGCCGACCGCGCCGACGGCTCGGGTGAGGCCGCCGGGCCGTCCGGTGCGGGTGCCCGGGGCAGGCCGGACGGCCTGAGCGGTGACGAGAGCCCCAGCGGGGGCGACGGCCCGCGCAGCGACGAGAGTCAGGGCCGGGGCGTTGGCCCAGGCAGGCATGAGAGCCCGGGCGAGGATGACGGACCCGGCTGCGACGATGCCCCGGACGGGGACAACGCCCCGGGCAAAGACGACGAGCCCCGGGCCGTCAGCACCGACAACCCGTTGGCCGGGCTCCGGGCGCTTTTCCCCGCGCTGCATCTGAGCCTGGTCGCCGACTACGCCGCGCTCGGCCGCCCCAGGGACGCCCAGGCCCACCTGTTGCGCGCCCGGACCTGGGCCGCCGCCCTGCCCGACGGTGCCCACCGCCAGACCCTGTACGCCGACATCGACCGCCGCGGGGCACGGCTGGACGACGGCCCGGGCCGGAGCTGACCGGGCCCTCGCCGCAGCCGGGCCCGACCAGGGTGTGCCCGGCCTTCACCACGCCCGGCCGCGGCGTCAGCCGTACGCCTGCCGGCAGATCCGCAGCGCCGCGCCGTCCCGTTGCCAGCGGCCGTACTTCCGTCCCAGGGCGCACAGTTCCGCCCCGGCCGGCAGGCTGTCGCCGAGGCGCGGCAGTCGGGAGGGCGTGGAGGGCGCGGGCGCGCGCTCCCGGGTGGGTGCGCCCGCGGGCGGGGGCAACGGCCGTACGC
>NZ_VKJP01000749.1 GCF_007280575.1 Streptomyces benahoarensis | reverse complement strand
CGTCCTGGATAGCCCCGTTCACCGGGTTGAGCCCGCGCGCCTTCGGGAAGCTGGTGACGGTTCTGCGGCGCGAGGGGGCCGAGGCGGTCCGCAAGGGCCGGCCGTGGAGCCTTCCCCTGGAGGACCGCGCACTGCTGGTCGCGGCGTACTGGCGCACGAACCTGACCATGCGCCAGCTCGCCCCGCTGTTCGGGGTTTCCAAGTCGGCGGCAGACCGGATCATCGACCATCTCGGACCGATGCTCGCCCTCCAGCCCCGCAAGCGGTTCGCGAAGGACACCGTGCTCATAGTGGACGGCACCCTGGTCCCCACCCGCGACCACGCCATCGCCGCACAGTCGAAGAACTACCGGTACTCCACCAACCACCAGGTCGTCATCGACGCCGACACCCGCCTGGTCGTCGTGGTCGGCCGACCGCTCGCCGGGAACCGCAACGACTGCAAGGCGTGGGAGGAATCCGGCGCCAAGGCCGCCGTCGGCACGACCCTCACGATCGCCGACGGCGGCTACCCGGGCACCGGACTCGTCATCCCGCACCGCCGCGAGCGCGGTCAGGCCGAACTCCCGGACTGGAAAGAGAAACACAACAAGTCCCACAAGCAGGTCCGCGCCCGCGTCGAGCACGTCTTCGCCCGCATGAAGGCCTGGAAGATCCTCCGCGACTGCCGCCTCAAAGGCGACGGCGTCCACCACGCCATGCTCGGCATCGCCCGCATGCACAACCTCACCCTCGCCGGATAGGCCAGCGGGCCGCACCGCGGTCAGCCATGCCCGAGGTGATTCGAAGATCATTTACG
>NZ_VKJP01000748.1 GCF_007280575.1 Streptomyces benahoarensis | reverse complement strand
GCGGGCGGCTTCGGTGGCGGGGTTGGGGACGGCGCCGCCGAAGGAGCCGGAGTGGATGTCCTGGTCGGGGCCGTGGAGGTCGATCTGGCAGTCGGTGAGGCCGCGCATGCCGGTGCAGACGGTGGGGGTGTCCTTGGACCACATGCCGGTGTCGGAGACGATCACGGCGTCGCAGGCCAGGCGGTCGGCGTGGCGGGCGATGAGGTCGGGGAAGTGCGGGGAGCCGGATTCCTCTTCTCCTTCGATGAGGAGTTTGAGGTGGACGGCGGGGGTGGTGCGGCCGGTGGCGGCGAGGTGGGCGCGGACGCCGAGGGTGTGGAAGAAGACCTGGCCCTTGTCGTCGGCGGCGCCGCGGGCGTAGAGCTTGCCGTCGGCGGTGTGCGGTGCGAAGGGGTCGGTGTGCCAGCCGTCGTCGCGGGTGGCGGGCTGGACGTCGTGGTGGCCGTAGACGAGGACGGTGGGGGCGTCGGGGTCGTCGCTGGGCCAGTGGGCGTAGACGGCGGGGTGGCCGTCGGTCTCCCAGATCTCGGCGGTGGGGAAGCCGGTGGCGGTGAGCTTGGCGGCGAGCCATTCGGCACTGCGGCGCACGTCGGGGGTGTGGCCGGGGTCGGCCGACACGGAGGGGATGCGCAGCCAGTCGGCGAGGTCGGCGAGGAAGGTCTCGCGGTGGGCCGTGAGGTACGCGTGGACGGCGCTGTCCGGGGTGGTGCTCATGGGTCCGAGCCTATCGGCCTTCCGGGTGAGGGCGGTCGGCGGTCTCGCCGCGGAGGATGCGTTCGAGTTCGGGGCGTCCGGGGAGG
>NZ_VKJP01000747.1 GCF_007280575.1 Streptomyces benahoarensis | reverse complement strand
TGTATAAGAGACAGCCCGGGCCCGACCCCGTAGGGGCGACCGAACAGACCCCGGACGCCACCCCGGAGGCCGAGGCCCCCGACCCCGTAAGGGCCGCCCAACTCGCCCGGCAGCGGTCCGCGTTGAGCACCGCCCGGGTCAAGCGGCTGCGCGACGCCGACCCGCAGCGGCTCGGGCTGCGCCGTTCGGTGCTGGCCGAGGCGGGCGTCGCCGTCGTCGTGCTCGCCGTCACCACCGTGCTGACCGGCACCGAACCGGCCCGCACCGAAGCCGCCCTCCAGGCCGCGTCCGCCGGGCGGTCCCCCGACGCCAACCAGCCCCAGGTGCTGACCATCCCGTTCGACACCGGCGGCCCGCACGGCAAGGGCACCGCCCGTATCGACCTCGACCCCGGCCGCGCCGGAGGCGGCAACCAGCTCCGGGTACGGATCTCCAACCCCTCCGGGGCCACCATGGACGTCCCCGAGATGAAGGTCTCCTTCACCCTGAGCGCCCAGCACCTCGGACCGCTCCCGGTGGCCGCCACCCACACCGACAAGGGCCACTGGCGTGCCACCGACGTCCAGCTGCCCGTCCCCGGCCGGTGGCAGCTCTCCCTCCTCGTCCGGACCTCCGACATCGACCAGGTGACCGAAACCAGGAACGTGAAGATCGACTGATGAGCACGAAGAAGCCGCACGGCAACCGCGAAGCGACACCGGACACGAAGGCCGTCCCCCCGCAGGCCTGTCTCTTATAAACATCTCCGAACCCACGAGACGCTCA
>NZ_VKJP01000074.1 GCF_007280575.1 Streptomyces benahoarensis | reverse complement strand
ATGAGCGTCTCGTGGGCTCGGAGAGGTGTATAAGAGACAGGGCGGAGCGGACACCGCCCGGCGACGCCGACGCGTTCGACGCCCGGCTCGACGCGGCACTGGACGCGCTCGGCACCCGCATCGGCCCCCTCTTCGCCCGCCCCGAACCGCGCGCCCAGGCCCTGCGGTACGTCCGCGCGCTGCTCGGCGGCACCGGCGCCGGAAACAGTTGGCGGCTCGCCCACCGCGTCGGCGACGGCTCGCCCTGGCGCATGCAGCGGCTGCTCACCCGGGCCCGCTGGGAGCTGGAAGCCTTCCAGGACGCGGTCCGCGGCCAGGTGCTGGAACACCTCGGGCACCCCGACGGCGTGCTGACACTCGGCCAGATCGACACCGTCAAGAAGGGCGACAAGTCGGTGGCCGTCGCCCGCCAGTACGCCGCCGCCGCCCGCCGCGTCGAGAACTGCCAGACCACGCTGCTCGCCTCCTACACCTCGCCACTGGGCACCGTCGTCCTCGACCGCGAGCTGTACCTGCCGCCCTCCTGGGCCGAGGACGCCCAGCGCTGCCATCAGGCGGGGGTGCCTGCCGACCGCACCGCCCACCGGCCCCGGACGGAGCTGGCGCAGCGCCTCGTGGAGCGGGCCCACGCCGCCCGGGTCCCGTTCGCCTGGGTCAGCGGCGACCTGACGCGCGGCCAGGACGCGGGGCTGCGCGGCTGGCTGGAGCAGCGGGCGACCGGCTATGTCCTGCCCGTCTCCGCCGGGTACCCGGTCCGCACCGTCGGCGGCCCGGCACTGCCCGCCGGGGTACTGGCCCGCAGCGCCGCGGGGCCCGGTGTGCCGGACGCCCTCGCACCGTCCTGGGAGTGGTCGGCGGTGCCGCTCGGCGCGGCCGGACCCGGCGGCCTCGTCCGTCTGCTGCTGACCCAGCGTCACCCGGGAACCGGACGCACCGGCCACTATCTGGCGCACGCACCGCAGGACACCGCCGTGCCCGTGCTCGCCGCCGTCGCGCGCGGCGGGTGGCACACGCTGCGCGCCGCGCCCGGGGCGTGCGAGAGCGTGCAGTTCACCCGTACCGAGGTCCGGACGTGGACCGCGTGGTACCGCCACACCACGCTCGCCCTGGCGGCACTCGGCGTTTACGCGGCCGCGGGCGCACCGCACGGAAAAGTACCGCAGTAGCTTCCCCATATCGCAGGGTGCACCGCATTCCATTGCGTGACGCGAGCGGCATCTGCTTTTCTGAGAACGTGGCGGTCTGGTCGGCAGCATTTTCCGCCGCACCGCATCACCACGGCGAGGAAAGGAGATGCCCTCAGCTCCCCCTCGCCGGTAATCCCTGTATGTCGTTCGCACCGAAATCCTTCTCGGGTTGATTCCGACGCCGGTAAGACCCCACACATGGGAGTGTGCGTAGACCATCATGGTAACGACCATCAACACGCCGACCGACGGATTTCCGCCCGGCGTATCCCTCGCGAACGCACCGTCGCCGATAAGGGGGGAATCCCCGGAGCTGCGTCTCGCTCTGGCCTCGCTACAGGCCCAGGCGCAGACGCTGAACGAGCTGATCCGGACCACCGTCGACGCGCTGGCCTCCCCCCAGGCGGCGCCGGTGCCGGGCACCCGCGCCTTCGCCGAGATCGCCCAACGCACCGTGCCCCGCTGGCACTTCGCCATGCTCAACGACACCGCGCGCAACGAGGCGCTGGCCACCGCCGTGCGCCGCGCGATCCCGCCGGGCGCCACCGTCCTGGACATCGGCTCCGGCACGGGGCTGCTGGCCATGGCCGCCGTCCGGGCGGGCGCCGCACACGTCTACACCTGCGAGGGCAATCCGCTGCTCGCCGAGATCGCCCGTCAGATCATCGCCGAGCACGGCATGTCCGACTCCATCACCGTGCTCACGAAGTTCTCCACCGCCATCGAGGTCGGCCGGGACCTGCCGCGCCGCGCCGATGTGCTGATCTCCGAGATCGTCGACTGCGGGCTGATCGGCGAGGGGCTGCTGCCCACCGTGCGCCACGCCCGCGAACATCTGCTGGCCCCCGGCGGCGTGATGATGCCGGTCTCCGCCCGCCTCCACGGCCAACTGGTCGACAGCCCGGCCATGGTCAACCTCAACCGGGTCCACGAGGCGCACGGCTTCGACGTGTCGCTGATGGAGACCGTCGCCACCCGCGGCCACTTCCCGGTACGGATGCACACCTGGCCGCACCGGCTGCTCTCCGACCCGTTCGAGATGGTCGCGTTCGACCTGGCGCACGACCCGCTGCTGCCGGGCAGCCGCCGCCTGACGGTCCCGGTCACCACGGACGGCCGGGCGCACGGTCTGCTGTCGTGGTTCTCGCTGAAGCTGTACGACGGCCTCGACCTGTGCAATGCGCCGGACAATCCGGAATCGCACTGGATGCAGGCGCTGCTCCTCTTCGACAAACCGGCATCCGTCACCGCGGGCGAAAGCCTCGACATGGAACTGCGGTGGACGGAGACCCAGCTCACCGTCGTCTGAACCGCACCGCCAATCTTCGGACCAGAAAGGCACCGTGACATGAGCCACGCTCCGAATGCGTACGTTCCTTTCGAGCTGCACGGCCAGGAACTCCGCGATGCGGTCGTCCGGTACGCGAGCAATCCGATCTACCTCGACAACGAGGAGTGGCAGAACAACGACAACCCCTACCGCCGCCAGCTGCGCCCGCAGGTCCTGCCGCATCTGGATTACGATGCCGTGCCCGGCCGCGAGGACATTCTCGACTACAGCAGTCTGGCCGTGCAGCGGGTCCTCACCAGCGTCTACGAGGCGGATCTGGTGTTCCTCCCCAAGTCCGGTCTGAAGGACCGTAAATGGGAGGACTTCCAGCAGTTCTACAGCCCCAGCAACCGCGCCCTCGGCGAGGCGATACGACCGGCGCTGGAGAAGTACGCGTTCGGTTTCCTCGACGACGAGGTCGAGATCTCCGGAAAGTGGACGAAGGAGAGTTTCCACGCCTACATCGAGTCGCTGGGCGCGGACGATCCGGCCGAGGCGTCCCTCACGGAGAAGGCGATCCTCTCCTCCACCGACCGCGAGCGCGCCGCCCGGATGTGGCTGATCCAGTTCGCCCCGGACTTCCTCTCCGAGGCGTCGCCGATGATCCGCAACGTCCTCGGGCACTACGGCGCCACGCAGTCCGAATGGTTCAAAATCATCATCGACGAGTACGGCTACGGCGTCCACGACACCAAGCACAGCCGCCTCTTCGAGCGGACGCTGGAGTCGGCGGGGCTCGCATCCGACATCCACCGGTACTGGCAGTACTACCTCAACAGCAGCCTGCTGATGAACAACTACTTCCACTACCTGGGGAAGAACCACGAACTGTTCTTCCGCTACGTCGGCGCCCTCTACTACACCGAGGCGACGCTCGTCGACTTCTGCCGCCGCGCGGCGTCCGTCCTCACCTCGGTATTCGGCGACAAGGCCGATGTGGAGTACTTCACCGAGCACGTCCACATCGACCAGCACCACGGCCGGATGGCCCTGGAGAAGCTCATCGACCCGCTCATCGAGGAACACGGCGAGCACATCATCCCGGAAATCGTCCGCGGCATCGAGGAGTACCGCGTCATCCAGGCGGTCTCCGACGACGATTTCGCCACCCAGATCGCCTGGATGGACAAGGGGCCGGAATTCAAGAAGCTGCACGCACCGGTGTGGGCGGCGATCGAGAGCGGCAAGGTCACCGCACCCGTCGCCGATATCGTCGAACCGTACGGCGAACTCTCCAACACCCACTGCCACGACGGCGACGAGCTGTGCCACATCGTCTCCGGCACCATGAAATTCGTCAGCGGCTTCGACTCGCACCAGATCCTCGAAGCCGGTGAGGGCACCGTCATCCAGAAGAACCGGCTGCACGGCGCCATCATCGAATCCGAGGAATGCGTCTACCAGATCCACTCCGTGGGGGACTACAAGAAGTGCTTGTCCTGACATTCGCGGCCACCGGCCGCGGGAATTGCGTGGAGGTCGACGGCACACCGTACGTGTACGTGCGGACCGCGTCGGGATCCTTCGTCATGCGTGCCGACTGCCCGCACCGCGGCGGCCCGCTCCATCTGGCCGCCGAGGGGCCCGAGGGCAAGTCCCTGATCTGCCCCTGGCACGAGCGGCGCACCGCCACGGTGCGGATGCGGCAGCGGATTCCCGCCGTCCGCACGGGGCGGACGGTGCGGGCCGTCCTCCCCCATCCGCCGCAGGCCGAGGTATCGCACCAGCACCGCCCGCTGTCACCGGCGCTGGCCTGCTGATCCGGCGGCGCGCCCCGCGCCGCCGACCGGCCGGTGCCGTGCCCGGACTCCCCGTGGTCCCGGGCACGGCACCGGCCTGACCGCGTCCGCCCGCGCACGAGCCAAGGAGCGGCAGTGCCCGGCCTTCTCTTCCTCAGCACCTCCCTGCTGGTCATCGCCACCCCGGGCCCCGATGCCGCGCTGGTGACCCAGCTGGTACTGCACACCGGCGCACGGCGCCAGGCGGCGGTCGCCGCCGTCGGCATGATCACGGCCGGTGCGCTGCACGGCGTGCTGGCGCTGACCGGCGTCGCCCTGTTGCTGCGCACGGACCCCAGGCTGCTGACCGCGCTCCAGTGGTGCGGGGCGGTGGTGATGCTCGTCTGGGGACTGAGAGCGGTCCGGGCCGCGGCACGGGGGCCGGGAGCGGCGGACGTTGGCGCCGGCCCGGAGGCCGGGACCGGACCGGGAGCGGGCGCCGGGGCCGGAGGTGGTCCGGGGTGCCGCTCCGGTGCGGGGCCCGAGGCCGGGCCGGGGCACGAGGCCGGGCTCGGTTCCGGCGCTCCCGGACGCGGGCTCGGCTCCGCTTCCGGGCTCGGCTCCCTCTCCCCCGCTCCGCCCGTCGCCCCCGCCGCACGCCGCTACTTCTGGACAGGGATGCTCTGCACCGGCGGCAATCCGAAGGTGGGGCTGTTCCTGCTCGCGTATCTCCCGCAGTTCGTGCCGCCCGGTGCCCCATGGGCACTGAGCATGGGCGTGCTGACCGGCGTCTACCTTGCCCTCGCGGCGCTCTGGCTGACCTGTGTGATCTCGGCAGTGCATCTGCTGCATGGGCTGGCCCGCTCCCGACGGCGCGCACCGCGGGTACCGGGTCGTGGACTGCGGCTCGTCGACGGCGTGGTGGGCGTGGTCTTCATCAGCTTCGCGATCAGGCTGGCGTGGCACTGATGGGACGGCTGCGGAAGCGGGTCAGGACAGGGCCCGGTGGCGGGGCCACACCGCGTCGGAGGTTCGGCTCAGGCACCCGCCTCCAGTTCGAGCAGCAGCCGCTTGGCGGCGAGCCCACCGGCGTACCCGGTGAGCTTCCCCGAGGCGCCGACCACGCGATGGCAGGGCAGGACGACGCAGAGCGGATTGGCCCCCAGGGCCACGCCGACCGCCCGCGCCCCGCCCGGCCGCCCCAGCCTCTCGGCGAGCTGTGCGTAGGTGAGGGTGTGGCCGTACGGGATGAGGTCGGTCAGGGAGAGCACCACCTCACGGCAGAACGGGGTGGCCAGCCGCAGATCCATGGGCAGGGCGAAATCGCGGCGGCGACCGGCGAGGAAGTCCGCCAACTGCTCGCGCACCTGCGCCAGTTGGGCCTGTTGCGGCGCGGACACCCCCGCCTCCTCCTCGGTGCAGCACGGCGTCACCCGGGAAAGCTGCTTACGGACCTCCTCGGGGAAGGCGAAGCCGCAGTAGAGCAGGGCCTCGTCGGAGACCGCGAGCGTCATCCGCCCGACAGCGGTCTCCTGCGTGGCGAGGCCCACGCTCTCCGGCTCGGCCTTCTTCTTCCTGGACATGACGGACTCCTTCGGGAAGCAACAACGGTCGGCGACCGGGACCGCCCCGGCGCCGCACCGGGCGGCCGCGCGGCCGCGCCGACCGGCCCGGCGGAGGTGGCCGCCGCCCGGCGCGCATGCAGGGCGGCCCGTGTGCGCCGCGGCGGTCAGCTCATGCGGCGAGCGGCCGACAGGACCGGCACGGTCGGTATCCGGCCCGGCGGGCATCGCGGGCGGACCGGAAGGGGACTTGGTGCCGCGGGGTGATACGGCGGGCGTGCGCGCACAGCGGATGGCAGTAGATATGGGTGGTGTCGCTGCCGAGGAAGACGGTGTGCGTCCGCACCAGCGCACGAACCCGCTCCGGGCTGATGCCCTCCGCCTCCCGCAGCGCCGCGCCGACCGCCCCGCCGTACGCCGCGTCGTGCGGCACCCCCTCGTCGTCCGTGACGCGGTGGCAGGGGATCAGCAGCTGTATCGGGTTACGAGCCAGCGCCGCGGCCATCTGCGCGGTACGGCCCCGGGGCACACCGTCCTGAAGCGCGCCGCCCGGAGGCTCGGCGTCCGGAGGCTCGGCGTCCGGGACTGCCGCCCCCTGAAGCCCGGCCTCCCGCACCACCCAGGAAGTGGGCCGCAGTTGCCCGTACGGGATCGAGCGGACCGCGTCGAGGACGGCGGACTCGGCGTCCGTCAGCCCCACCCCCGCCAGATCGATCCGCAGCTGCCGGGCGCGACCGGTCCGCACCGCGGGGCGGACCCCGGGCGCGGTCGCGGTGCCCGGCACCGCGCTGCGGCCCGTGGCCGCCAGATGCCGTTCCTCGAATTCACGCGCCGTGCCGACCACCGCGGCCAGGACGGCTCCCGTCACCACCGGGCCGCTCTGTGCCACATACAGCCCCCCTGCGGGGGCCTCGACACGGACATAGGTGTCGTAGCGGTCCTCGGGGATACCCACATACCGCAGCACCTTCAGTTCGAAGGGGGTCGGGCCGGTGTCCGCCAGCTCCGCCAGCGCCCGCGCAAGCGCCGGTTCACCGGTGCCCTGCCCGTTCACTCCTCCACTCACGTCCTCACCTCCCTCAGGTGTGCCGCTTCCGGCCCCAGTAATTCCCGTAACGCCAGCAGGCCCCGTGACACCTGCGCCTTGACCGTGCCGACCGGGCACCCTTGCACCTCGGCGACTTCCGCATAGCTCATGCCCAGTACGTGCCGCATCACGACCGCGGTACGGGAGCGCTCGGGCAGCTTGCCGAGGGCGGCGCCCAGCATCTCCCGCTCCGCGATCCGCGACGCCCACTCCTCCGGGCCGGGACCGGTGTCCGCCCATCTGTCGGAGTAGTCCTCCACACAGGCGGCCGAGACCGGGCGCCGGACCTTGGACCGGATGTCGTTGCGCCACACATTCGTGGCGATGCTCAGCAGCCAGGCCCGCGGACGCAGTTCCCGGCGGCGCCCCGGCGTGTAGTCCCGCAGCGCCTTGTAGGCCCGCAGGAAGGTCTCCTGTCCCAGATCGTCCGCCTCGGCCGCCGACCCGGTCACGCGGTACAGGTAGGTGCGCACGGCCGAGCCGTGGATCCGCACCAGCTCCGAGAAGCCGCCGTCCAGATCCCGGGCCAGATGCTCGGTCAGTCGCTCAGACATCTCGTCCTTCACCCAATGGACACCGTTGACACTTCGCCAGTTCCGCGGAATGCGGGGATTACGGTTATGCATCGGGCCCCACCGCTCAGTCGAGCAGCACGGCCCGGTCGCCGGTGCGTATACCGCCGGGTCGGATCACTTTCGCGTAGATGCCGAAACACATTCCGCTGGATTGCCGGAATGTTTTGAGGATGCGCCCGTCGTAGGGCAGTCCCTCCCGGTCGTGGTTGACCATGACGCAGCGTTCGGTGCGCTCCACGACCTCGAACCGCGCCTCGCCGACGGCCAGCGTCCGGCCCACCCAGGCGTCCTCCACGGGGCCGGTGGCCTCCGCGGTGTCGAGCAGGATGTTGGGGCGGAAACGGCGTACGTCGATGACGGAGTCGGGCAGCAGCGCCCGGGCATGGGCCAGGGACGCGGTCGTCACCAGGTGGACGATGCCGGGCCCGGCGTCGAGCAGTGGCACGTTCTCCTCGGCGGCGAGGGTGACGTCCTTGCGCAGCGCCTTGGAGAGCGCCTCGTGGACGCCGGGGTCGTCGCCGCGCCACCGCTCACCGCCGGGGAAGGCGATACAGGGCACCTCGCCGTCGTACCGCGAGGAGAAAAGGCGCAGGTCACGGGTGGAGGCGAACCTCGGGGTGCTCTTCCCCGCGCCGTACTTACCCTTCGGTGTACGAACGGCCCACAGGCGGTCGCCGACCACCCCGCGGGCGTCGATGTCGAGGGCGGTGTGCCGCTCGCCGAGCATCGACTTCACCGGGAAGCGTTGCAGAAGACTGACGGTGCCGGCGGCGGTACCCGCGCCGACGTCGGTGGTGTCCGGCACGTTCAGTGCTCCTTCCAGAACTCGCGCAGCAGGGTGTGGACGGTCTCCGGCTCCTCGACATGGCCGAACGAACCGCTGCGCTCCAGCATTTCGAAGCGGGTGCGCGGCGCCCACTCGACGAACTCCCGCTGCAGCGCCGGGTAGAGCGCCCGGTCGTACCGTCCGGCCAGGACCATCAGGGGCGCCTCGATCTCCGCCAGCCGCGGCCGGAAGTCGGGGATGCGGGGGATTTCGCCGCCGACGGTGAAGTCGACGTCGGCGCCGCAGAAGAGGGGGTAGAGCGCGAGGTTGCGGGCGCCGGGCTCGGTGGCGAGCAGCGAGGCGTGGTCGGGGTTGTGGAAGCGGACCGGTTTCACGGCGGCGGCGAACTCCGCCTGCATCGCCGGGTCGGTGGAGGGGACGCCCCGCTCCCGCAGGGCGATGATCCGCGCCCACACCTCGGGGAATTGCAACTCCAGTTCCCGGTTGATGTTCTCGTGGTTGAGCTGCCACATCTGCGGGCTGTGCAGGCTGTTGGCGAGGGTGAGGGTGCGCACCGTCTCCGGGTGGTCCAGCGCCAGGGCCTGGCCGAGCAGTCCGCCGTAGGAGAAGCCGTAGAGGTGGACCGGGCCCAGGTCGAGGGTGGTGAGGAGGGCGGCGATATCGGCGACGTCGCGGGCGAAGGTCAGCTCCGTGAGGTCGTCCGGGGTGTCGGAGCGGCCGCGTCCGTGCAGGTCGACGTAGAGGACGCGGTGGTCGGAGGCGAGCGCGTCGAAGTGCGGGTGGAAGACGACATGCGATCCCGCCGGGCCGAGCCCGGCGAGCAGCAGGACGGGGTCGCCCTGCCCTTCGCTCTCCACCCAGAGGCGGTGGCCGTTGGCTTCGTGGTACGCGCCGTCCGGGTGCCGGACGGCCGGTGCGTCGTGGGACATGGTTCCGCTTCTTTCTTTTCCGTGTGGTGCGTTGTCGCGTGGTGCGGTGTGGTGCGGTGCGGTGCCGCATGGTGCGGTGCGGGGCCGTCAGACGGGGTCCAGCCGGAGGCGTTCCTCCATGCGCCGTACCGCCCGGCAGCCGGCCTCGACCTGCTCGGGGTCTTCGTGGGCGAGGACCACGAAGCCCAGCGAGAGGGTCTGCAGCAGGTCCTGGGTGACGCCCAGGCGCTGGCCGTTGCGGAGGTGGACGGCGGAGTGGTGGAGCGACGGCAGGTCCTGGACGGCGTCGAAGACCTCGGCGTTGGTGACCGTTCCGGCGGCGCGGCTGATGAGGAACACCACCCGCGTGTGCCGGTGCAGGTCGAAGCTGTCGGGTATCCGCGCGCCGGGGCCGCCGAGCACGCTGCGGACGGTCCGGTCGATCTGGCTGTCGCCGGTGGCGTGGCGGTTGAACGGGGGGTGGCCGCCGCCGTGCGGGCGGGCGTTCAGCTCGATGAGGCGGGGGCCGTCGGCGGTCCACATGATCTCGACATGGGCGGCGCCGAAGCGCATGCCGACGGCGTCCAGGACGCCGCGGGTGTAGTCGGTCAGCTCGGCGACGACCGGGTCGCCGGGGGCCAGCCACTCCATCGTCGAATAGACCGCCATATGCGGTCCGTTGTCGACCTTGGAGTAGCGGGTGACGTCGGCGACGGTGTGCCGCCCGTGATGGCTGAAGGTGTCGACGACGTACTCGGTGCCGGTGGCGTACTCCATCAGCAGCATGCGGTCGTTGATGACGTCCCACTGGTTGGGGCTGCCGAGCTGTTTCTCGAACGCCTCGCGCCATCCTTCACCACGCGGCAGGCGTTCGACGCCGTCCGTGCTGGCGCTGCGGGGCGGCTTGATCACCAGATCGCGGCCGGTCAGCCCCGCGCGGGCGATCCAGGCGCGGGCCTCCTCGGGATCGGCGGTGCAGATCTGGGCGAGGGTGGGCAGCCCCGCGGCGGCGACGGCGGCGGCCATCGCGCCCTTGTCGCGCCGGGCGGCGGCCAGGTCGGGGACGTTGGCGGTGGCGGGCAGGAGCCGCGCGGCGAGCAGATCGGCCAGCTCCACGCCCGGGTCGGCACCGGCCACCACACAGCTCGGGGCCAGCTCCCGCAGCCGGGCGACGACCGGCTCCCTCGCGCCGTCGTACCGGATGATCTCGTCGAAGTCCTCCGGGCGCCACGACGGGGCGTAGACCGGCATGACCTCGGGGCGGGAGAGGACGGCGACCGTCCGTACGCCCGCTTCCCGGAAGGCCGGGGCGAAGTACATGCCGGAGGAGTACGGGTCGACGATGACGGCGGGGCCGGGCGCGCCGCCCGCGCCGGGGAGGTCAGTGGTCATGGGGCGTGCCTACTTCGGCGAGTGCGGCGGCGGCGTGGCAGAAGCGTTCCCAGGCGTCGTCGACCGCGGGGCTCAGCGCGCGGGCGCGGACGGCGGCGTGCACCAGGCCCTCCTCGATGACCAGGTGGACGGCGGTGCCGTGGTTCCGGAGGTTCTTGGCGTACTCCTCGGAGTCGATGCGGAGGGAGTCCATCTCGGCGCCCATGATGTAGGCGGCGGGCAGTCCCTCGAAGGTGCCGGAGACCAGCGGTGAGACATAGGCGTCGGCGGCTCGGGCGGCGTCGGGGCAGTAGCAGGCGGTGTAGTACTCCATCTCGCCGCCGGTGAGCAGCGGGACGGACTCGCCGCCGTGCCGCCAGCGGGTGAAATCGAGGACCGGGCTGATCAGCGCCTGGCCGCGGAGCGCGGGCCCCCGGCGGTCCCGGCTCATCATGGAGAGCACCACGGCCATGTTGCCGCCGGAGCTGTCGCCGCAGACCACGACGCGCTCCGGGTCCACATCGAGGCGGTCCGCCGCGGCGACCACTCCGCACAGGGCGCCATAACAGTCCTCCAGCGCGGTCGGGAAGGGATGCTCGGGCGCCATCCGGAAGTCGAGGGCGATGGTGGTCAGACCGGAGCGGGCGGCGAGTTCGGCGACGGCGGTGTGGTGGGTCTCCAGGGAGCCGACGACGAAGCCGCCGCCGCGGATGTAGAGGAGCACGCCCCGGCCCCGGCGCCGCTCGGGCCGGTGGACCCGGATGCGGTGCTCCGCGCCGCCGTGCCGCACGGTGTCGTCGGCGTGGGTGACGCCTTCAGGGTCTTCGTAGGGGAATGCGACGGTCAGGCCGTGGTAAAGGCGGCGCTGTTCGGCCACCGGGTGGCGGTAGAAGTCCGGCGGCATGGCGTTGTTGCTGCGTTCGATGAATTCCTCGATGCCGGGCGCGTAGGGCATGTGCGGTCTCTCCTCACGTGCGGGCCGCTGGTGCGGCGGACGGCGGCGGCGACGGGCGGGCCGGAAGGGGCCGATTCAGGTGTCGAGGGGCTGGGTGACGGCGGTCGGCTGTGCGGGCAGCGCGGCGTCCGCGTCACCACCGGCGTCCGTGCCGCCGCCGTCCTCCGGGTGGGACGGACCGCGGAACTGGGCGCGGATGCCCTTGCGGACGAGGACCGGCAGGCACAGGACCGTGCCGAGCGCGCCGACCCAGACGGCCGCGCTGAGGCCGAATCCGGCGATGACGCCGGAGGCCAGGGCGCTGCCCAGCGGGATGCTGCCCCACAGCAGGAAGCGCTGGACGGAGTTGACGCGGCTGAGGAGTTCGGGCGGGGAGTCCGTCTGCCGCAAGGTCTGGGAGGTGGGGCCGAAGGCGCCTTCCCCGACGCCATGAATGACGCTGCCGATGACGAGCCCGGCGATCGACCCCAGGCCGCCGGAGACCGGCATCAGCACCAGGCCGAGGACCGAGACGGAGGCGCCGGTGATCAGCGTGCGGGCCATGCCCCAGAGCTCCACCATCCGTCCGCTGAGCAGATTGCCGACCGGGAATCCGGCGGCCGCAGCCCCCACCACCAGGCCGATGCCGACGGCCCCCAGGTGCAGTTCCTCGCGGCTGTAGAGCACCAGGGACGCCTCGACCATGGTGAGGAAGAGGACGTAGACGGTGCCGCAGAGGATCACCGGCTCCAGGCGGGGGTGCTTGAGGAAGAACCGCAGCCCCTCGCCGACGTCCCGGATCAGCCAGCCGCGCTCACGGGCCTGTTCCTGCACCGGCTTCTTCGGTTCGCGGGTGCGGATCCACAGCACGGCGAGCACGGAGAGCGCGAAGGTGAGGGAGTTCAGCGCGACCGCCGCCGCCACCCCGACGAACGCGATCACGGGGCCCGCGATGACCGGGCCGAGCGACCGGCTGACCGATTCGGAGAAGAAGAGCCGGGCGTTGCCGCGGTGCAGCTTCTTCGTGCCGGTGAAGAGCACGGGCAGATAGGAGGTGTAGGCGACCTGGAAGAAGACCGTGCCGCATCCGGCGACGCCGACCAGGGCCAGCAGGCCGATGAGCGAGAGGGTGTCGGTCAGCGCGAGCACCGCGATCAGGGCGAAGCAGGCGGCCTGGAGGGCATCGCAGCCGATCATGACCGTGCGCCGCGGCAGCCGTTCGATGATCGCTCCGGCCGGGAGTCCGAGCAGCAGGAACGGGCCGAAGAGGAACATCGGGATCAGGGCCGCCTGGGCCGGGGTCGCGTCCAGCGCCGCCACGGCGAGCAGTGGCAGGCCCAGCACCATGACCTGGTCGCCCAGCAGGCTGGCCGACTGGCCGGCCCACAGCTTGGCGAAGTCACGGTCGGCTCCGGCCGCTTCCTCGGCAGGGGTTTCGGTGGTCATGATCGGACGCACTCCCGTCTCTCCGGACCACGGGAGGGCGTCGGCCGGTCACGGCGCCACCGGCGCCGCGGGACCGCCTGCCGTCCCGTCTCACAGAAGAAACACCGGGCGGACGCCGGGGGTTGCAAGGAATGCACAGAGATTTCGGGGCGTCGGCATCCGCTGCCGACGCCCCGAAGAACGTCCGGTTCCCGTGCCCCGGCCACCGCGGGGCACGGCCGTCACGACGTCCGGGAGGACACCTCCGAGGGCCCCGGGGCGTTCTCCGGGTGGTGGCAGGCCACCTTGTGCCCGTCCTTGAGCGAGACCAGCGGCGGTTCGGTCGTCGTGCAGGTCTCGGTCGCCTTCCAGCAGCGGGTGCGGAAGCGGCAGCCGGACGGCGGGTTGATCGGGGACGGTACGTCGCCCTTGAGCAGGATGCGGTCGCGCTCGGTGCGCCGCCGCGGGTCGGGTACGGGCACCGCCGACATCAGCGCCTTGGTGTAGGGGTGCATCGGCGCGGCGTACAGGGAGGCACGGTCGGCCAGTTCGACGATCTTGCCGAGGTACATCACCACGATCCGGTCCGAGACGTGCCGGATGACGGAGAGGTCGTGCGCAATGATCACGTACGTCAGGCCCAGCTCCTCCTGGAGGTCGTCCATGAGGTTGACGACCTGCGCCTGGATGGAGACGTCCAGCGCGGAGACCGGTTCGTCGGCGACGACCAGCTTGGGCTTGAGGGCGAGGGCGCGGGCGATGCCGATGCGTTGGCGCTGGCCGCCGGAGAACTCGTGCGGGTAGCGGTTGTAGTGCTCCGGGCTCAGGCCCACCAGCTCCAGCAGCCGCTGCACCTCCTTCTTGACGCCGCCCTCGGGTTCGACGCCCTGGAGGCGGAAGGGGGTGGAGACGATGCCGCCGATGGTGTGCCGCGGGTTCAGCGACCCGTACGGGTCCTGGAAGATCATCTGGACGTCGCGGCGCATCGGGCGGAGCCGCCCCGAGGAGAGGTGGGTGATGTCCGTCCCCTCGAACTCGACGGTGCCGCCGGTAGGTTCGTCGAGCCGGGTGATGAGCCGTCCCATGGTCGACTTGCCGCAGCCGGACTCGCCGACCACGCCCAGCGTCTCGCCCGGGTACACGTCGAAGTCGATGCCGTCGACCGCCTGGACGGCGCCGACCTGCCGCTTGAGCAGGCCCTTGGTGATCGGGAAGTGCCGCGTCAGCCCGCGCACCCGCAGCAGCGGGGTACGCACCTCGTCGGCGTCCTCCCGCTGCGCGGGCACGGCCCCGGCGGCCTCCGCGGCCTCCACGACCTCAGCGGCCTTCTCGGCCTCCGGCGCCTTCTCAGCCTTACCGGCCTTCTTCTTCTCGTTCTCGTTCTTGCTCACAGCTTCGGCGCAATCTCTTCGGTCCAGATCCGCTTCCGCTCCGCCGGTGCCATGTGGCACGCGGAGAAATGGCCGGTCGTGGCCTCGGTGAGTTCGGGGCGGACCGTACGGGTGAGGTCGTCCTTGGGCACGTCCGCGTACGGGCAGCGCGGGTTGAAGGCGCACCCGGAGGGGACGTTGATCAGGCTGGGCGGCGAGCCCTTGACCGGGATCAGCCGGTCGGTGTGGTCCCGGTCGATGCGCGGCATGGAGCCGAGCAGACCCCAGGTGTAGGGGTGTTGCGGTGCCGAGAAGATCTTGTCGGCGGGGCCGCGTTCGATGCACCGTCCGCCGTACATGACCAGCAGGTCGTCCGCGAGTTCGGCGACCACGCCCAGGTCGTGGGTGATCACGATGACCGCGGAGCCGAACTCCTTCTGCAGATCGCGGATCAGGTCGAGGATCTGCGCCTGGACGGTGACGTCCAGCGCGGTCGTCGGCTCGTCCGCGATGAGCAGTTCGGGGTTGTTGACCAGCGCCATCGCGATCATCGCGCGCTGGCGCATACCGCCGGAGAACTGGTGCGGATGGTCGTCCACCCGCTTGTCCGGCTGCGGGATGCCGACCCGGTCCAGCATCTCGATCGCCCGCTTGCGCGCCGTCTTCCTGTCGACGTCGTGATGGACGCGGTACGCCTCCACGATCTGCTTGCCGACGGTGTAATAGGGGTGCAGTGCGGAGAGCGGGTCCTGGAAGATCATCGCCATCCGGCGGCCGCGCAGGCGGCGTACCTCGTCCGGGTCGGCGCCGATCAGCTCCTGGCCGTCCAGCCGGATTTCGCCGGACATCCGGACCTTGGCACGCTGCCGCCGCGACGCCCGGTGCAGGCCCATCACGGCGAGCGAGGTGACGGACTTGCCGGAACCGGACTCGCCGACGATGCCGAGGGTCTTGCCCTTCTCCAGCGTGAAGGAGAGGCCGTCGACGGACTTGACCAGGCCGTCGTCGGTCGGGAAGTGCACCTTCAGATCGCGGACGTCGAGGAACGCGGAACCGCCGGACGGCTCAGGGTTGCCGGTCGGGCCCGGGGCGCCGGATGCGGTGTCGTCGGAGTCGGTCACGAGAGCCTCACGCGCGGGTCGACGGCGGCGTACAGGACGTCCACCACCAGGTTGCACAGGACGATGAAGAACGCGGCGAGCAAGGTGACGCCGAGGATGTTGGGCAGGTCGTTGGCGGTGATCGCCTGGACGGCGAAGGCGCCCACGCCCTGGAGCGAGAAGACCTGTTCGGTGATGAGCGCACCGCCGAGCAGCAGCCCCAGGTCCATGCCGAACACCGTGATGAGCGGGGTGAGGGCGGCGCGCAGCCCGTGCCGGACGACGACGGTGCGCTCCCCCAGACCCTTGGCGCGCGCGGTCCTGATGTAGTCCTCACTCAGCGTCTCCAGCATGCCCGCCCTGGTCAGGCGGGCATAGAGCGCCGAGTAGAGGAACGCCAGCGTCACCCAGGGCAGGACCAGCGTGCGGGCCCACAGGAGGGGGTTGTCGAAGAGCGGGACGTAATCGCTGCGTTCGAAGATCGGCCACTGGTAGGTGAAGAGCGCCAGCGCGATGGCTCCGGTGAAGAACATCGGCAGCGACACACCGGCCAGGGCGACTCCCATCGACAGCCGGTCGAAGAGCGATCCGGGGCGCAGCGCGGAGATGACGCCGGTGGTGATGCCGGAGACGAGCCAGACGACGGCCGCACCGAGGGCGAGCGACAGGGTGACCGGCAGGCGGGACTGGATCTCCGGCCAGACCTCGATATGGGTCTTGAAGGAGTAGCCGAAGCACGGGACGTGGCAGCGCGCCGCCTCGGGGCCGAACTTGTAGTCGACGCCGGTGAAGATGCCCTTGAGGAACTCCCAATACTGTTCGTACACGGGCTTGTCCAGGCCGAGGTTCCTCTTCACCGCCGCGATGTCGGCGGGCGTCGGCGACTTGCCGATGTACTGCTGGGCGAGCTGGTCGGTGGTCTGCCCGGCGATCTTCGGCAGCAGGAAGAAGATGCCGAAGGTGACCGCGCTGACGATCAGCAGCAGGATCACCGCGCTGATCACCCTGCGGATGAGGTACGAGAACACGGGGATGCGGCGTCGGTGCCCGCGGGGCCGAGGGGGCCGGCCGCGGGCGCCAATGCCTTCACCTGCCTTCCGGGACTTACTTCTTGACGCCGATGTTGAGGTAGTCGTACTGCCCGCTGTAGGCCGAGGTGGCCACCATGTTCGTGGCCTTCGGGGAGCGGTAGTTCAGGACCTTGAAGTAGGTGAGCGGGACCATCAAGGCCTGGCTCATCGCCTTCTTGTCGATCTCGGCGTACGCCTTCTCGCGCCCGGCCTTGTCGGGGTCGGCGACGGCGGAGTCGAGGAGCTTGTTGATCTCCGGGTCGTCCGTCTCGGAGAGGTTGACGTTGCCGGAGCTGGAGATGGCCTTGCCGTTGAGGATCTGCTGGAGGTAGCCGTAGCCGGTCGGGAAGTCGGCGCCCCACTGCATCATGATCAGGCCGACGTTGTTCTTCTTGTTGAACGTCGGGACGCCCGCGTAGTCCGAGAAGTACTTGCTGCTCGGGTACTGCTGGATCTTGGCGGTGATGCCGAGCTTCTTCAGCGAGGAGATGACGGAGGTCGCCGCGTCCACCTCCTCCTGCCGGTCACTGCGGGCGAGGATGGTGGTGGAGACGTTCCCGGCGCCGCACTCGGTCCACTTCTTCTTCGCCTCGGTGAGGTCGAGGTTGTCGCCCGAGTACTTCTGCGGGTACAGGTCGAACTTCTCGTAGCCGGGGATGTCGGTCGGCAGGACGGTGGAGGCGATGTCGCCGCGGATCGGGCCGCCGAGAGAGGTCTGCACGGCCTTCTTGTCGACGGCGTACTCGACCGCCTGGCGGCAGGCGAGCTTGTCGAACGGCTTCACCTTGGTGTCGATCGACAGGTAGTTGAGCCGCTGGCCGAGGGCGTTGTCGGTGTTGCCCTTCTCCTTGGCGTCGGTCAGCAGCTGCGCCTGTGTCTGCGCGTCGACGCCCTTACCGGCCAGGTCGACGGTGGTGTTCCCGGCCAGCAGGTCCTTGTCGATGGTGGACTGCGCCACCTTCAGCTTCAGGACGATCTTGTCCGGCAGCTGCTTGCGCAGCGGGTCCGTCTTCGCCGACCAGTGCGGGTTGCGGACGAGGGTGAGCTGCTTGCCCTCCTGGTAGTCCTGGAACTTGTACGAACCGGAGGAGACCACGGACCTGGTGTAGTCGGCGCCCTTGTCCTTGGCCTGCGGGACCGGCGCGGTCTGCGGGGCGCTGACCAGCTGGTCGAACTCCGCGAGCGCCTTCTTGAGGTGGAAGACGATGGTGTGGTCGTCCGGCGTCTCGATCGACTTCAGCCCGGCCTTGCTCTTGTCCTTGTACGGGCCCTTGTAGCCGCCGCCGTCGTTGTCCTTGAGGAACTGCTGGAAGTAGTTGGGCCCCAGGGACAGCGTGTCGCGGGCGAAGTTGGAGCGCTCGACGGCGTACTTGACGTCCTGCGAGGTGACGTCGGTGCCGTCGTCGTACTTCACGCCCTTGCGGAGCTTGTACGTCCAGGTCTTGCCGCCGTCGGAGGACTTGCCCTTGGACTCGGCGAGGTCCGGGACGATCTCGTTGCCCTTGGGGCCGGGGCCCGGCTTGAAGGTCGTCAGGGAACGCGCGTAGAGGCGGCTGAAGTTGTACACGAACGCGTAGTAGGTGTTGCCCGGGTCGAAGGACTCGGGGGCGTCGCTCATCGCGTAGGTGACCGTGCCGCCCTTCGCGTCCGAGGCGTTGACGATTCCCTCGGTGGCGGCGTTCGCCTTGCCGGAGGCGGTGGATCCGGCCCCTCCGGTGCAGCCGGCCAGCAGGCCCGCGCTGGTGATGGCCGCTATCGCCGCGACCGGAACTGACCTTCGCATGATGGTGGCGCTCCCCTTCAATCGTCGAACACTTCAAGAAATGACTTCGGAAAACTTCGGAACGACTGGACGTGGTGCGGCGGGCGGGGGCCGGCTCAGCGGCCGCCGCGGGGGTCCAGTGCGTCCCGCAGACCGTCACCGAGCAGGTTGAACGCGAGCACGGTGACGAAGATGGCGAGACCGGGGACGAGCATGTACTGCGGGTCGACCTCGTAGTACTTGACCGCCTGGTTGAGCATGCCGCCCCAGGACGCCTGGGGCGGCTGGATGCCGACGCCCAGGAAGCTCAGCGCCGCCTCGAAGAGGATGTTGGAGGGGATCAGCAGCGTCGAGTAGACGACGATCGGGCCGACGAGGTTGGGCAGCAGTTCGCGGAAGAGGATGAACGGGCCGCGCGCGCCCATGCCGCGCGCCGCGTCGACGAACTCCCGCTCCCGCAGCGACAGCGTCTGTGCCCGCACGATGCGGCCCATGTACGGCCAGTTGAAGAAGCCGATCACGAAGATCAGCACGGAGAGGTGGAGCGGCAGTCCGGTGAGGCCGAAAGCGCCCCCCTGGAGCGAGGCGGAAATCGCGATGGCGAACAGCAACAGCGGGAACGCCAGGAAGACATCCATCAGCCGGCTGATCACCGCGTCGACGCGCCCGCGGTAGAAACCGGCGATCACGCCCATGACCGTGCCGATCGCCACCGACAGCACGGTGGCGCCGAAGGCGACGATCAGCGAGACCCAGGAGCCCTCCAGCACCCGGGCGAGCAGATCGCGGCCGAACTTCGGGTCCACACCCAGCGGATGATCGCCGCTCATGCCGCCCAGGTCGCCCTTGGGAAGCGTGGTGTTGGGGTCGATCAGCGACTGGTTGGGGCTGTCGGGGTCGAGACCGAGCAGTGCCTGGAGCGGGCGGGAGAGCGCGGCGACGGCGATGAGCAGGATGACAACGATGGCACCGGCCACCGCGACCTTGTCGCGCCGGAAGCGCAGCAGCGCGATGCGGCCCAGCGAGCGGCCTTCGATCCGCTTGCCCTCCACGCCCTTCAGCACCGCTTCCGGCTGCGTCCGGGCAGCCGCGCCGGTGGTCTCGATCGGTGCGGTCACAGTGCCTTTGACCCCTCTCGGCCGACGGTGGCCGGCCTCACGCCCCGCCGCGCTCGCGGCCTGGTCCCCATCGCCGCCGCACGCCCTCGTACGGATGCCACGGAACGTTCGCCACGCGAAACGTCGCGCGTTCACCTGGCAGGTGTCCGGATGGTGTTCGTACACAGGGCCGATGCCCTGCTGCCGGAGTCTTCATCCGATTCGCGATCACTCACCAGCCCCCAAGGTGAATGGATGCGCAACTGTGATGTGGTCCACAAGTCTCCGCTATGCGGACGGAATGGACGTCTGAGCGGAGAATTCCGTGGCGGGAAAACGCCCGTCAACTTACGGGCAAACAGGGCAATTGGGGGTGCCGTGCCCAAGGCGGCGGAACTCCGGGGCGGCCCGGTGGGCGCGCCGCCGGGTCAGTAGGGGCGCGGGTAGCCGTACCCGGGGGCGGGCGGCTGCACCGGGGTGCCATAGCCCTCACGGTCGAAGAAGGGGCGCGCGCAGGCCCGCATCCACATGCCGACCGGGTCGTACTCGTCGTTCATCGCGACGGTCGAGACGGGCAGCCCGTCGGGGACCGCGCCGATCGACTGCTGGATCATCAACCGGGCGGCGTCCACGCCCTGTTGGCCCGCGTCGTAGAGGTCCAGGCCGAGGGCGAGGTACGGCGCGCCGAGGGCGGGCTGCACCCAGGCGCGGCGCAACGACCGTACGGCGGGCGTGCGGTGGGCGTTCTGTGCGAGGAGGGCGTAGAACTGCGGGAGGTCGATGACCGGTTCGGTGATGCGCAGCGGTCCGGCGGGCAGCCGGCCGAGGCCGCCGGCGATGCGGCGCAGATCCAGCCAGGGGATGCCGACGCCGCCGCCGGGGGCGTGCGGATTCAGCCACAGGCCCCACCGGTCGGGGAAGAGGGCGGCGGCGATCTCGACACCGGTGACCAACTCGTGATCGCGGTTCCAGCCGGAGGCGGCCAGCTCGGGTGCGGAGGTGACGCAGGGCGCGTAGCCCAGGCCGTCGACCTCCATGTTCCCGTACTGCGCGTCGGACATCCCGGCGCGGCCGTGCCAGAGCAGCATCCAGACCTGACCGGCGGCGAGCGCGTGCAGCAGCGCTTCGTAGGCGTCGTAGCGGCCGGGCGTGACCTGCCCCAGCATCTGCTCGACCCGGCCTGCCGCCGCTCCCTGATGCGCACCCGCGCTCACGTGGTCCGTCCCTTCTCCGGCGGCCGTGTGGGGTACGTCCGCCCGTCGTCCGTCCAGCTTACGAGTGGTCCCGGGAGTAGAAGGGCCGTACGCGCGCACCCATCCAGTCGGCGACCGGATCGCCCTGGGCGACGTCCAGCAGCACCAACTGGACGGGCCAGGCCACCGGAACCGCGCCGAGCGCGCGCCCCAGGGCCGTGAGGGCCACCTCGCGGGTGGCGTCGTCGAAGGGGTCGGCGAGGGTGGCGTCGATCTCCACGCCGACGAAGAGCGCGGGCGTGTCGCCCTCCACACTTGCCAGGGCGCGACGGGCAGTTCGGACAATTCCAACGCCGGAGAACTCCAGCCCGGCGGCCGCGAGGAAGTCCACCGGCTCCTCCTGCCAGTCCGGCTCGAAGAGCCGCACCCGGCCGCCGAGGGGCGCAGGCATCCCGGGCACCGCCTCCCGGCACAGCTCGGCCACCGCGGGCGCGGGCAGCGTGGTGCCGACCGTGCCGCCGGGGTTGACGGCGATACCGAGCAGCGGCGGCAGCCCGCGGGCGAACTCCTGCGCCGGGGCGACGGTGAAGGCCATGTGCGTGCCGACGGTCCGCAGGAACTCCTGCTCGGAGCTGAACACCGGGACGTACGCCGCGTCGTCGATCTGGACGGTGGGCAGATCCAGGCCCCGGCCACCGGGGCCCGCGGCGTCCGGACCGCCGCCGTTGGGCAGCGGCACCCACACCCGGCTGCGGCCCAGCACCTCCACGATCCGGCCGCCCGCGCCGGGGTGGCCGACCGAGGCCCCGAGGACCTCTTCGAGTGCGTTGGCGGGCCACGCCAGTTGCGGTATTCCCTGCTCGATCCCCTGCTCGGGAAAGTTCATGTCCATCCATCCGCTTCCGTACCGCGCGCTCTGGCCGACGAGCCTAGACGAGTGGCGGCGCCGCCGCGTCCGCCGCCCGGGCCGCGGGCCCTCCCCCGTCGAAGCGGAGCGCGCGCAGCCGGTCCGCCGCGGCCCGGTCCAGCAGGACGGCCGAGGCGAAACCCCGGGGCGGGCGGCCCGCCGCCGCGTCCCCGATCAGCCGCCGGGCGGCCGCGCGGTGCCGGGCGAAGGCGTAGCCGGACACCCCGCGCCCGCGCGAGCGCTGGCCGCACCGCGCCACCTCGGGCGGGACGTCGAGCAACAGCAGGTGGGGGCGGCGCCCGCCGCGCCACGCGGCGCGGGCGATCCAGCGGCGCACCCAGGTCTGTGTGCCGCAGTCGTGCACCACCGCGCCCCGGCCCGAGCGCAGCACCCGGCGCAGTCCGAGGTAGTGCGCCACCCGGACGAGTGGCCGGTAGAGGACGTACGGCACCCGGCGCAACCGGCCGCGCTCCCAGCGCGCGCGCACGTCCTGGGAGTCGACGCGGTGGACGGGCGCGCCCCCGTCGTCGGCCGCCGGTACGACGCGGTGCATCAGGGTGCTCTTGCCACTGCCGGGCAGCCCGGAGACGACGACCACGGCGCCCGCGGGGAAGCGGAGTTCGGGCGGGGGC
>NZ_VKJP01000746.1 GCF_007280575.1 Streptomyces benahoarensis | reverse complement strand
CGGCCGCACCGGCCCCCGCCCCGTACGCCGACCAGGCCGCGCTCGACGCGCTCCCGGGGAGCGTGGCGTGGGACGAGCGGCCGACGGTCGCCGGGCGCCGGTCCTCGCGCCGTACCGCCGCGCTCGCGGCGGGCGCCGCGGTCGCCGTCATCGGGCTGGGCTTCGGCGGCGGCTGGCTGCTGTGGGGCCAGGGCGGCGCGCCCGCACCGAAGCCCGCCCCGCACACCCCGACGGCCAGCGGCCGGGCGTCGTACCCGGAGCTGCCCACGGAACCCATGGAGCCGACGCCGACCGGCACCGGCCTCCCCGAGGGCTTCCACCTCGTCCACAACACCGACAAGGACTTCACCCTCGCCGTACCGGAGGACTGGCAGCACGACTCCCGCACGGACGGTGAGTTCTACACGTCGCCGGACGAGCGCGGGCTGGTGCAGGTCTTCGAGATCCGCGAGCCGGACGAGACGCCCCGGCACTCCCTCGCGACCGCCGCGAAGAACCTGGCGGGCAACCCCGGCTACACGGAGATCGAGCGCGGTGCGTTCGGCGACGGCGCGCCCTCCCCGGACGCCGCCAAGCTGATCTACGCCTACGACAGCGCGCAGCTGGGCGAGCGGGTGCAGGTGGTGGACTGCGCGTTCAGCACGGACGACGGACGGCAGTTCGCGGTGCTGGTACGCGGCCCCGCCACGGACTGGCCGCAGCAGGAGACGACGCTCCGGGCGGCGCTCAACGCGTTCGTCCCGCATGCGTGAGGGCGGGACGGGCGCCTGACGGCGGGGCGGACGCCTGACGGGCGGGACG
>NZ_VKJP01000745.1 GCF_007280575.1 Streptomyces benahoarensis | reverse complement strand
TCACGCGGTTGTCTTCCGGCCTGCGCATCAACAGCGCCAAGGACGATGCGGCGGGCCTGGCGATCAGCGAGCGCTTCACCTCGCAGATCAGTGGCCTGAGCCAGGCGGCGCGCAATGCCAACGACGGCATCTCGCTGGCACAGGTGGCGGAAGGTGGGCTGGGCTCGCTGAGCGCCAACCTGCAGCGCATCCGGCAACTGGCGGTGCAGTCGGCCAACGCGACCAACAGCGCCAGCGACCGCGCGGCCCTGCAGCAGGAAGTGATCCAGTTGCAGCAGGAAATCGACCGCGTCGCAACACAGACCAACTTCAACGGCCTGAACCTGCTCGACGGCACCTTCACCGCCCAGCAATTCCAGGTCGGCGCCAATGCGGGCCAGACCATCACCGTGGCCGGTGTGCCCAGCGTCCGTGCCAGTGCGCTGGGTGTCTACCAGGGTTTCGCGCTGACGAGCCAGGCCATCGGCACCGCGAGCAACACGGCCGTCGCCTTCAGCGTCACGGCGGGCAGCACCACCTATTCCCTCGGCAATGTGGCGGTCGATGCCAAGGCACAGGCCAATGCGATCCAGAGCGCCAACGTCCCCGGTCTGACGGCCACCGCCAACGCGACGGTGGTTGCCGCTGGCGCCTCGGCCGCATCGGCGACCGCAGCGGGAACGGCAAACCTGACGATCAATGGCGTGCTCATCCCGGTCGCCGGGGTGAACGGCGCCGCGGCGCTGGCATCGAACCGGGCCAATTTGGTCTCGGTGGTCAACGCCAACTCGGCTGCGACCGGCGTGACGGCACAGGACACCGG
>NZ_VKJP01000744.1 GCF_007280575.1 Streptomyces benahoarensis | reverse complement strand
CTTGCTGAATCGTCCTGGTTGGCCGTGACCGGTGTGAGGATTCGGCCGTTCGTGATGGTGTGACTACTCGGCCGTGGATCGTGGATGACGACTTGTGGGCGCTGATCGAGCCGCTGCTGCCGCCCTGGCCGGAGCGGTCGCCGGGGCCGAGGCCGGTGTCGGACCGACTCTGCCTCCAGGGCATCCTGTTCGTCCTCTACAACGACATAGCCTGGCAACTCCTGCCGTTGGAGCTGGGGTTCGGCTCGGGTCAGACGTGCTGGCGGCGTCTGGACCGGTGGCAGAAGGCCGGCGTCTTCGACCGGCTGCACCGGATCCTGCTCGCGGAGCTAAACGCGGCCGGCGAACTCGACTGGTCCCGGGCGTGTGTGGATGGTTCACACATCCGGGCGAAAAAGGGGGTGCCGACACCGGTCCGTCGCCGGTCGACCGGCGCAAGACAGGCAGCAAACATCACCTGATCTGCGACGGGCGCGGCACCCCGCTCAAAGTCATCACTACTGCGGCCAACGTCAATGACGTCACCCAGATCCTCGCCCTGGTCGACGGCATCCCGCCCGTCGCGGGCCGCCCCGGCCGGCCCCGCCGCAGGCCCGAAGCCCTGCTCGGCGACAAGGGCTACGACTCCAACGTCCATCGTGACGAACTGCGTCACCGGCGGATCCTGCCCGTCATCTCCCGCAAGGGATCACCGAACATCAAGGGCATGGGCGAGCTCCGCTACGTCGTCGAGCAGACCTTCGCCCTGCTCCACCACTTCAAACGCCTCACTGTCCGATGGGAGCGTCGCACTGAACTCCACGACGCCTTCGTCT
>NZ_VKJP01000743.1 GCF_007280575.1 Streptomyces benahoarensis | reverse complement strand
CGCCCGCCCTCTGCGCCCCCAACGCCCAGCACGCGCTACGCCAGGCCCGCACCCTCGCCGAGAACGTCGCCGCCGCCGTCCGCGGCGGCCCGCTCCTCGACTACCGGCACAAGTACGCCGGATCCGTCGCCTCCCTCGGCCTCCACAAGGGCGTCGCCCACGTCTACGGCCGCAAGCTCAAGGGCTACCCGGCGTGGTTCATGCACCGCGCCTACCACCTCAGCCGCATCCCCACCTTCAACCGCAAGGCCCGGGTGCTCGCCGAGTGGACCCTTTCCGGCCTGTTCAAACGCGAGATCGTCTCGCTCGGCTCGCTGGAGAACCCCCGCGCCGAATTCGAACTGGCCGCCGGAACGGGCCGCCACAACGAGACCAGCTGACCGGCTGCCCCCGGGACGCGCCGCGCCCCACCGGTGCGGCCCAGCGCCACCGGGTCCGGCCGGGCGAAACGGAGTCCGGAACTCCACCCCGGTGCCCGGACGTCTGACGGATACCGCCCGGGTCGGCCACACTGGTCGTGTGACCATGGGTGGGCTCGTCTCCGCGAAGAGTAATAATCACGAGGAAATCGGACGTTTGCCGCATCACGTCAGAGGGCGCCACGCAGGGCCCCGGCCGACCGCCCGCCGGTCCCCCGGCGGGCACTTCCCCCGCGCCGACGGCCCGAGCCCGCGCGACGAAGCGAAGTAAGAGGTACCCCTCCGTGATCTTCACGCGCTGGAGCGCCAAGCTCCCCCAGCGGCGCACCGCCCGCCCCGGCCGGACCGCACGCCCGGCCGCCGCCACGCCGAACGGCCAGCAGGCGCCCGCCGCCCGCCCC
>NZ_VKJP01000742.1 GCF_007280575.1 Streptomyces benahoarensis | reverse complement strand
GGGCTCGCCCAGTTGATGGGCGTGCTCTCGGGCGCGCCGGATTACCCGCAGGTCCCCAAGGCCGCGCTCGATTCGCTGAGCACGGCCGGTGCGGCCGACTTCAACCGCCGCTTCCCGCAGGGGCTGGCGGACGGCTGCGGAGATGGCCCGTCGGCGGTCAATGGGGTGCGCTACTACTCCTGGACCGGCAACCGTGTTCTCACCAATCCCCTAGACCCGAGCGACGCTCCCCTGGCCCTGCTCTGGCCGGTGCACGGTGAAGCCAACGACGGCCTGGTGGCCGTCTGCTCGGCGCGCCTGGGCAGGCATCTGGGCGACTACCGCCAGAACCACCTGGACGAAATCAACCATTTCGTGGGCCTGCGCGATCTGTTCTCCGTCGATCCGGTCACGCTCTACCGCCAGCACGCCAACCGCCTGAAGCAGCAGGGGCTCTGATCCCATGGCAGGCACCCGCGGGCGAGGGGCCGCCGCGGCGCTCCTGGCGGCGCTGCTGGTACTGGGCGTGAGCGGATGGTTCGCCTTGCGCTCCCCGGAGGCGGGCGGCGGCGCAGGCACCCGCCCGTCCGTGGCCGGGAACGACGGCGCCGCGGGCCGGGCAGGCAGGGCGGAAGCGGCAGGCACCTCCTTCCTGGCGCCGCGCCCGCCGGGGCCGCTCGCCGATCCGCTGCTGGTTCCCGGGCTGCGCTATGCGATCGACGCGTTCCTGAACGATGCGCTGGAAGCCGGCGCCACGGAGGATCCGCAAGAGATCAAGCGCCGCCTGCGGGTATTGGCGGACCGGCATTTCGCCGCCGATGTGCGGGAGCGGGCCCTGGCC
>NZ_VKJP01000741.1 GCF_007280575.1 Streptomyces benahoarensis | reverse complement strand
AGTCGTCGGCAGCGTCAGATGGGTATAAGAGACAGCGGCTAGCCTGAATCCACGATGAACCGTTTCACGACGTCATGGGGTGCGTTCGACCTCACCCGCTTCCCCGAGGACCCCCGCGACCCGCTCCGTGCCTGGGACGCCGCCGACGCCTATCTGCTGGACCATCTCGCGGAGAGCGGGACCGGCGCGGCCCCGGACACCGGGGCCGCCCCCGAGCCGCCCGGCCCGTCCGCCACCGGCACCGGCACCGGCACTGGCACCACCGTCATCCTCGGCGACCGCTGGGGTGCCCTCACCACCGCACTGGCCGGAGCCGGAACCGGGCCCGATACCGAGGCCGGAGCCGGAACCGGGCCCGGGCCCGGGCCCGCGGCCGCCGGAGCCGAGGCCGCCGGAGCCGAGGCCGCCGGAGCCGAGGCCGAGGCCAAGCCCCGAACCGGAGCCGAACCCGGAGCCGGGCCCGCCCCCGTCCACCTCACCGACTCCTACCTCACCCAACGCGCCACCGAGGCGAACCTGCGGCGCAACGGCGTCGCCGACGGGGCCGTACAACTGCTGACGGTGCTGGACGAGCCCCCGGAGCGGATCGATCTGCTGCTGGTCCGGGTGCCGAAGAGCCTGGCGCTGCTGGAGGAGCAGCTGCGTCGGCTGGCGCCCGCGGTGCATGCGGGTACCCGGATCGTCGGCACCGGCATGGTCTCCGAGATCCACACCTCGACGCTGAAGCTGTTCGAGCAGATCCTCGGGCCGACCCGGACGTCCCTCGCCGTCCGCAAGGCGCGGCTGATCTTCTGCACCCCGGACCCGGCCCTCGCCCCCGC
>NZ_VKJP01000740.1 GCF_007280575.1 Streptomyces benahoarensis | reverse complement strand
GTGACGTCCTGGGGGGTGACGCCGAGTTCGGTCAGGAAGCGGGAGGGCTGGTCGCCGTCGTCGGCGGCGGCTTTCACGGCGGTGACGGCGAGGCGGTCGCGGGCGCGGGTGGCGGCGACGTAGAAGAGGCGGCGCTCCTCGGCGAGGAGGGCGCCGGGGGTGAGGGGTTCGGCGAGGCCGTCGCGGCCGATGCGGTCGGCTTCGAGGAGGGAGCCGCGGCGGCGCAGGTCGGGCCAGAGCCCTTCCTGGACCCCGGCGACGACGACGAGGCGCCATTCGAGGCCCTTGGCGCGGTGGGCGGTCATCAGGCGTACGGCGTCGTGGGTGGGGACGCGGCGGGTGAGGGTGTCGGCGGCGATGTCCTGGGCGTCGAGCTCTTCGAGGAAGTTGAGGGCACCGCGGCCGCCGGTGCGTTCCTCGGCGCGGGCGGCGGTTTCGAAGAGGGCGACGACGGCGTCGAGGTCGCGGTCGGCGTTGCGCCCGGCGGCGCCGCCGCGGTGGGCGGCGCGTTCCAGGCGCTGCGGCCAGGGGGTGCCGTTCCACAGTTCCCAGAGGGCGGCTTCGGCGGTGCCGCCGGTGGCGAGGAGGTCCTCGGCGGTCCGCAGGAGAAGGCCCAGGCGCTGGGCGCCGCGGGCGTAGGCGGGGTCGTGGGCGATGAGGCGTTCGGGTGCGGCGAGCGCCCGGGCGAGCAGTTCGTCGGAGGGCCGGGGCAGCGCGGTGCCCGCGGCCCGCTCCTCCTCCCGCAGGGCCCGCCCCAGCCGCCGCAGGTCGGCGGCGTCCATCCCGCCGAGCGGCGAGGTGAGCAGGTCGAGGGCGGTCTCGGGGGTGAGG
>NZ_VKJP01000739.1 GCF_007280575.1 Streptomyces benahoarensis | reverse complement strand
GCGGCTGGGGGCGGGGACGGCGGCACGCGGGACGACGCCGTGGGCGGGACCGGGAAGCGGGCCGTCGCCGGGCATCCGGCAGCGCCCGCGCCCGGGGCGGCGGGTGACCGCCGTCCGGCCGTCCGTGACGCTCACCTCGATGCCGCGCTCCGCTCCCAACTCGGCCTGGGAATAGGGGAGTTCACGAAGAAGTGGCGGGCCTACCTCAAGGGCGCGCTGACCTGACGGAGGAGCCCGGGGGCGGTACGGGGGCGCGCCTGGAGGGCTGCGGTACGGCGGGCGGGTCGCCGTCGTCGTCCGGACCGGCGCCCGGTGCCGGGCCCGTTTCCGGTACGGGCGGGTCGCCGGGCCTGGTCGCCGGGGCCTCCCCGTCCGCACCGCCCGGCGCGTCCGCCTCGTCCGCCCCGCTCCGTACCGTCATCCGCCACAGCCTGCGGGCGGCGAGGAGCGCGGCCCGGACCAGCAGGGCGTCGCGGAGCAGCAGGACCGCGAGGCCCCGCGCGTCGCTCGCCACGACATGGTCGAACCAGACCGGGAACGCCCCGCACGTCAGGCCCGTCGCGGCCGGTACCAGCGCCACCGGCGGGGTCCGGCGGCTCGCCCGTACGGTCGGACAGACCGCGCCGAGCCCCACCGGCCACAGCAGATACTGCGGGCTGATGACCCGGCTGGTGACGGTGGTCAGCAGCACCCCGGTGAACGTCGCGTCGCACCACACTGCGGGCCGGGGCGCGGACCGGACCCCGCTCCGCAGCCGCCAGAGCAGCACCCAGCCGAGGGCCGCGCCCGTCCACAGCGCCCGCGCCCGGCCTCCCGCCCCCGGCGCGTCCCGGGCCGAAGCCGCCC
>NZ_VKJP01000073.1 GCF_007280575.1 Streptomyces benahoarensis | reverse complement strand
CCGTCGCCCTCCCCCTCCGCACACGAATTCCGTCCGACCCATCCGTACACCGGAGAGAACACCGCGATGATCACCCGCCGCCTGCTCGCCGTAGCTGCCCTTGCCGCCTCGTTGGCCACGCTCACCTCCTGCACGGACAGCGGTTCGGCCGCGGCGCCGTCGGACGGGGCTGCCACGTCGGCGTCCGCTGCGGTCACCGGCGTACCGGGGGCTCCCCGGCCGTCCGGGTCCGCGTCGCGGGCCGAAGATCTCCCGGTCGATCCGCAGCCGACCTTCGACTGCACCGCGCCGAAGGTGCCGGCGGGGCACCGCATGGTGCGTGTCACGGGCGCCCCGTCCGGTGGTGCCGTGCCCGTCCGCGTGGCGCAGTTCGTCTGCGGGCCGAGCGGCGGCGCATAAACGGGACGGGCAAGGCCGGGAGCTATCCGCTCGCGGCCGGGGCCACCGGTGAACTCAGCACGGGCGCGACCGGGCACCGCACCGTCACGGCGAGTGAGCTGACCGCGCACCTCGCCGCCTGCCTGCGCCACGCACCGGTCAAGGCCCCGTACTCCTGCTCAGGGGACATCTACGAGATCACCCTCGGCCCCGCAGGCGCCGTCACCCACCTCCGCGAGGTCTGGCACTCCTGACTGCGGGCAGGCCGCGCCCCGTGCCCGGGCTCGCGGGGTGACCGCCCCCACCCTCGGGACGGCCCGGCCCGCCTCAGGGGTCTGCGACACTGGATGCACCATGCCGAAGCCCGGAGAACTGGCGGCGATCCGGCATTGAACGGCCCCTGACCAGCGCGTTTAGTGCCAGGTCAGGGGCCGTTCGCGTGCTACTGGGCCGTCTCTGGGCCGTCGGGCCCCTCGGAGGCAGGCAAGAACAGCCCGTCAATGGCGTTTCGGGTCCGCTCCTGGCTCGACGGCATGAGGTGCGCGTACACCCGCAGCGTGAGCGCGGGGTCGGTGTGCCCCAGGTACTGGCTGACGGCCTTGATGCTCTCGCCGGCGTCCAGTAGCACCGAGGCGTAGAAGTGCCTCAGTGCGTGCATCCCGTGTTCCCGGGCGGAGTCGTACTTGCCGTCCCGCGCGCCCGGGATGAGACCGGCCAGCGCAAGGGCGGGCTTCCACTCCTGGATGTTGAAGTTGCTCCGCCAGACGACACCGTTCGCGGTGTTCGTGAACAGGAGGCGGGCCGTCACCTTCGGACCGTCCGGCTTTCGCCACGGCAAGGTGACCTCGATCGGCTTGCAGGTGTCCATGTGCTCCCGCAGTGCCTCTGCCACCGAGGACGGCAGAGGCACGTCGCGCTCCTTGTTGCACTTCGGCGGCGCGAACACGGCCTTTCCCTGGATGAGCTTCACCTGCCGGACGACCCTGAGAATGCCCCCCTCGAAGTCGAGCGCGTCCTCAGCGAGTCCTACGATCTCCCCCTGCCGCAACCCGCACCCCGCCCCGGTGTCCACCATGGTCCGGTAGCGCGCAGGCAGTGCCCTGCGCACCGCCTGAACCTGAGAGGGAAGCCACGGGGTGACTCGCCGTCGCTCGACCGACGGCGGGCGCACGGACTTCGCGGAGCACGGGTTGCGAGGCAGTAGAGCGTCATCCACGGCCGCGCTCAGCACGGCTCGAACGTCGCCGTAGATGTTGCGAGCGTACGCGCCGCTCACGCCCGGGTTGGCCTCAAGTGAGCTCACCAGTTCGCGCAGGTGTTCCGGCCGGAAGGAGTCGAGCGGGCGCGACCCGAGGATGGGGAAGGCGTGCAGGCGTAGACGCTGCTCGGTGACGATCTGGCTGGACAGATCCGCGCTGTGCGCCTTGAGCCACTTTTCGGCGTACCCCTTGAACGTCACCCGGGCCGCGCGGGGATCGATGTACTGGCCCCGCGACATGTCGGAGGCGACGTTGGCGAGCCAGTTTTCGGCGAGCCGCTTTTGGCGGTCCGGGAAGGACTTCGACTTCTCGGTGCCGTCGGGGCCGACGTAGCGGGCGCGGTAGCGGAGTCCGAGCCCGTACCGGTCGGTCTTCACTCGGATGGATTTGCCGTCGGCAGTGGGCTCGGTCTTGAACCAGCGGTCTTGGATGTGGCCGGCCAAAGGATGCTCCTGTGGTCATGGGGCAGGGGCACGGCCCGTGTGGGTCGTGCCCCTGCGGTTGGTGGTTGGGGCTATGCGGCGTTGTCCGCGCTGAGGCTGTCGACCCAGGTGCGTACCGCGGCGGGGTCGTAGCGCAGGTGTTTGCCGATGCGGAAGCCGGGCGGCCCCGTGCGCTTCTTGCGCCAGGCGTAGACGGTTTCGAGCGGGACGGACAGGAGAGCGGCGATGTCCTCGGGGGTGAGGTAGCGGTCGGGGAGCCCGCCACGGAGTGTGGATCGGGGGTCGTTGGCTGCTGTTGCGGCCACTGCGGCTCCTTGGAAGTGAGGGGTGCTGGTGCTGTCGTGACCTCCGCTACTGCCCTGACGGCGGGCGCGTGTGTCCGAGGCGCTGATTTCTGCGTCATCGCGTCACCTGCGTCGTGCAGGGGTGCTGACCTGGGGTTTTGTGGTGACGCAGCATTTTGGGAGTGCGTCATCGGTGACGCAGGCGTGCGTCATGGGGTGACGCAGGTGACGCAGGATGACGCAGCCGAAGCCGTCCTCCGTCATCCCCATCACGGCAGCTCAGGGGCTGTTTCGGGGTCTCTGGTGACGCGGGTGACGCAGCGTTCCCTTTCTTAGGAAAAAAGAGAGGGGTGTTTGTTGTGGTGTGGTGCGGCTCAGGGCGTGAATGGGGAGCCGCTTCGCGGCGCGACTACCGGGCGGCGTTCCGCCGAACAGCAAGAGGAGCACCCGCCTCGTGTGGCCGGTGGTGCTCCTCTTGCTTGTCCCAACCGGGGCCGGTGCCGGTCAGAGCAGCGGGTGTTGCTCGTGCTCCGGTGGGGCCGGGCGTCGGGTCATCTCGATGTAGCGGCCGTCTTTGGTGCGGCCCCAGTCGATGAGGACGCCTCGGGCCGCGAGGGTGGGTTGAAGGCGCTTGAGGCGGTCTGAGAGGACTTTCCCGGTGGTGGGCCACCCTTTAGGCAGGGGACGGCAGTCGTCACCGCTGTAGAGGCCAGTGAGGCGGTGCAGCCACTCCGAGGACGTCACCCGCATGTCCGTGCCCGGTTCGAGCGTGGCGGCGTGCTTGAGGACGGTCTGCGCGAGCAGGTCGCCTTCGATGACGTCGTCGTTGAGGTCGTCCAGGCTGGCCCGGTAGGCGGCGAGCGTCTGAAAGCCGGTCGCCGTGTCGAACTGCGCGCACAGGTGGGCGAAGTCCGCCATCCGCAGATCGGCGGGGATGTCGGACTGGGTCGCCCGTACCTTGACGGCCAGGTCCAGCACGGACCCCAGGATGAACGGCAGCGCGGGTTCGTACTCCGCCCACAACTCCGCCTCCGTACGCCGGACCTTGGGGCGTTCCAGACGCAGGGTCAGGAGGCGTTCGGCGAGGTCGGGGCGGATGACGCCGACGTCGATGCCGGTGAGCAAGAGGGGGCGGCGGTAGCGGGAGCGGTAGACATCACCGTCGCTGAACAGGGCCCGCTTGATGGACTCGGCTCCGGTGACCACGCAGCACATGAGGTCGGAGAGGTCCGGGGGCAGGTGGGAGAGGTTGTCCAGGGCGGTGATCCACCCGGCGGCCACGGCGGTGATCAGGGACTCTTCGTCCTTCGGGGCCCGGCGCAGGTCTCCGGTCATGCCCTCGATGACCCGCAGCAGCATCCGGCCGGCCGTCGACTTACCCGCGCCCTGGGGGCCGGTGAGGAACGGGGCCGGTACCGGGACCCCCGGCTCCAGGCATCCGATGATCCAGGCCAGGGCCAGGCATTCGGTTTCGGCGGTGGCGAAGTTCGTCAGCCGCAACAGGCTGTCGATGCCCTTGCCCTCGGTGTCCCGCACGGGCATCGGGAGTTCGCCGGTGAGCTGGGTGCGGCGCCAGCACACCTCACGCGGGTCGGGAACCTTGACCTCCCACCCGTTGGGGTGGATACGGACGGACTGGCCGTCGTCTCGGCCCAGGTCCAGCCACGTCGCCCCGTCGTACCCGGGGGCCACACGGATGTGGGTGGGCTGCACGTCCTGGCTGAGTGCGAGTGCTTCGATCAAGTCCAACGCCTCCTTGAGCGATGTCCCGTTGAAGACGCCGACTCCATTGTTGAAGAGGTCGACCATGAGTTCTTGGCGGTGGCTGCCGGTGGTGCCCTGGGAGCGGATGGGGCGGGCGACGGGGTGGCCGTTGCGCTGCGCGTACACGGTGCCCTCGACGGTGCGGAAGTACCGGAAGTGCGCTTGCGCGTAGTCGGTGATGACCTCGCGTGCCGGGGTTTTCTCATCCTCGGACACGGCTCACATCCCCAGGGCTACGCGGGCGTTGGCCCAGGCGTCGTCGCAGTGCCGGGGCGATTCGCCCCGGGCGTGGGCGGCAGTGAACAGCCGCTGGATGTGGGCGTCGGTGAGGCAGCCGCACCGGCCATGGGTCGACAAGACGGCGAGGAAGACGGAGTAGGCGGTGTTGTGGATCGCGGCGCGGGCGTCGCCGATGCGCTGCACGGCCATGGCGATACCGCGGTCCAGGTAGGCGGGGCTGCGGTGCGGGCACGCCCCGCCTCCGCCCGGTACGGACGGCATGACGAGGGCAGGTCGGGCGGAGGCGTGCGCCGTCCGGGCCTGAGTGGGCTCGTCGCGTTCCAGCAGGGCTCGGACGGTGTCCGGCATGGGGGCGGTGGTGCCGGTGCCGGGCCCGCGCCAACGGGCGTAGGACATCAGGCTCTTGATGTCCACGCCCGGCCGCACGCCGTTCGCGGAGCGCATGGCTCCTCGGTAGATCCAGTGCTCCCCGCGCGTGGTGGCCACGGTCCGGGTCGGCGGCAGGGCGGCGCGGGCCCAGGTGACCGCCGCGTCGTCATCGAGGTCCACGACGGTCAGCCCGGCGCCTCCGGGGTGGTAGGCGACGGCGGAAGCGCCGCGCCAGACGGGGGCCCAGTCGGGAGAGGTGAGGACGACGGGGTCGGTGGTGGCGGCGGCCCAGGCGTGGCACGGTCGCGGGCACCGGCACGGGCCCGCGGCGAGCATGTGCGGACGGTCCCCGCAGGCGCTCTTCGTGCAGCTACCGCAGTTGGCGACGGGCCGCTTGCCCCGGCTCAGGGGCAAGACCGGCACGCCGGTGGCGGCGAGAGCCAGGGCTACTCGCCGAATGTCGGTGGGTTGGGTCATGCTGGAGACCTCCATAGGTCCATGGGTTGGGCTGGAGACCAGGGCGGGCCGCTTCTCGCCAAAGACCGCGGCCCGCCCTAGCCATGACTCTCAGTGGCGGGGAGGGAGGCAGGATTCCCCGGAGAGGCCCGTTTTCGGGCCTGTTTCGTGGGTCTGCGGAGCAGGTCCCTCGCCTCCCTCAGTGGTGGTTTGCGCTGATCAGCACGGGGATGCCGGGGTGAGGGAGGCGGTCAGGGAGTTCTCCCTCCCTCCCTTGCCTTCTCCCTGTACGGGGAGTGATTTTTAGGCGGTTGCGTCCGTGACGTCTCGGTCTCCGAGGGCTTCGAGGACGCGTTCGCGGCTGATGACCATGAGGCCGCCGGACTTGTACGGCTCGACTCCATGCGGCTTGAGGGCCTGGACGAGGTCGGCGGCGGTCCAGCCGCGGTACTCGTCCGGGTTGAGCACGGCCAGGCGCTGACGGACTTCGTCACTGCGCATCCGGGCCGGGCCGTCGGGCCCGGACTCCAGCAGCACGTTGGCGACATCCCGCAGATGGTCGACGGGCTCGCCAGCCGGGGCGGAGGTCACGGGGGTGACGCCTTCGCACAGGTCGAGGGCGCGGTTGACGACGGGGGTGACCTCGTCGGTCTTGGAGTCCTTGCGGACGTAGTAGGACCGGATCAGCTCGAAGGCGTTCTTGGTGAACCCGACGGTCAGTGCGGTGCCGATGTTCTCGGCCGGGTTGAGGGTGGTGGCGGTGATGCCGGCCTTGTGTTTGCCGGTGCCCAGCAGGCCGTCGTTGGCGACGTGGTCGCCGACCGCGAACGCCACCCGATGGCTCGTGTTGCGGGTGACGTCCTTCGGGATGCTGTCGGCGGTCGGGGAGACGGTGACCCAGATCAGGGTGATGCCGACCTTGCGGGCCTTCTTCATGACCTTGATGGCCAGCTCTTCCGCCTCGGCCCCGTACTTCTTGTGCATGAACAGCTCGTGGCACTCGTCGAACACGACGACCTTCGGCCGCATCCGCGCATCCCGTGCGGCGAGTTCGCGTGTGAGCTTGGAGTTCTCGCCGCCAAGCTCCTCCAGCAGCTTGCCCCTCAGGGTGACTTCGTCGCGCAGGCCCCGCAGTGCCTTGAGGGCGGCTTCGATCTGCTCGTCCTCGTCGCCCTTGACCAGGTTCCGCAGGCGGGGCTTCATCGGGTCGTAGTCGACGTTGTAGGCCATGACGTACGCCTCGATCTCAACCAGCGGATCGAGCATCGCACCCAGCAACAGGCTGATGACCAGGGATGATTTACCGGATCCCATGATGCCGCCGACCATGTAGTTCGCCGCCATGAGCTTGCCCACCACCGGCTCACCACGCTGCGAGACTCCGACCGGCACGCCCTTGAAGTAGTCGGCCTCGCCGCCCTCCAGGAGCGGCCACGGCGGAACCTTGCCCGACAGTGAACCCTGGTCGGCGACCCACAGGTCAAGGACGCCGGGCTTGTCGCTCGGCTCGGTCGGCCAGACCTCCACCGGTAGCCGCAGCAGGTTGTGTGCGAGGACCTTCTTCTTGTCGTTGACCATCTCCACCGTGACGCCCATGGGGAGCTGAAGCTGGGTGTGCCAGCCGTTGCCGAGCCGCCCGGTGCCGGAGACCCAGCGGGGTTGCCAGCCCTGCTTGAACGCCTGGTTCAGCGGGCCGACGCCCAGGTGCCGCAGGGCATCGAGGATGGCGCCCTCGTCGGGCACCACGTCACGCTGCTCGCCGCCTTTGGTGGGCTTGGCCCAGGCCGGGGCAGTGTCGCGGGAGCGGCCAACAGCCCACAGCGCCAGCAGTGCCACCCACGGGGCAGCGGCTACGAGAGGGCCCCAGACGACGCTGACGATGACGCACACGGTGTGGATGAACTCGATCAGGCCCTGGGTCGGAGCGATCACGTCGCTGAGCTGTCCGTCGTCGCTGAGGGCCATGGCCGTACCGATCGCCAGCAGGCTGCCCTCCAGCACGCCCGCACCGATCAGTGCGCCCTTGGCCATCGCGGGGACCCCGGTGATCAGGGCCATGCGGCGGGCGTGGCGGGCCTGCCGGAACCGGTCGGCCTTGTCCTGCCAGTCAGCAACCGACTCGGCCTGCCCCGCAGCCGCGGCGCTGGCAATCATGCGCTGGTGCACGGCGGTGGTGCGGCCGTCCCACGCCCGGCGGGCCAGGACCACGGCCCCGCCGGTGACGTAGGAGCCGTGACGGGCAGCCAGCCGCGCCGCCTTCCGGCTCCGGTCATGCGTGACCACGTTCCGGGCGATGCGGTAGGACCGAGCCCATACCGGCGGCTTGGGCTCAGCCGTCGCGTCCTCGCCGGACGGTTCGCTGTGCGGCCCGGTGGGCTCGTCAGTGGGCCGGGCGGTGTCCTTGGTCAGGGATACGGTCGGCACCGCCCCAGAAGTGGCGCGGGCGGCGCGGTGGTCGGCCAGATCGTGCACGGTGCCCATCGTTTCGGGCGCGACTTCGGTCATGATGGAGTCTCCTGTCCTGCCAGCAGGCGGGTAGGGCCCGGGGCGGCCGAACTGCTGCCAGGCCGTGTACGGCCGCCCCGGGGCGAATTCACTTCTGGGTGCGCTCTTCGCGTTCGCGGGCGCCGTCGAGGACGCGGTCGAGCTTGCGTTCCAGGTCGCCCTGGTAGACCTCGTCTCCGGCCAGGGCGCGCTTGGCCATCCGGCCGATGTACCAGCCGACCTTGGCCTTCTCACCGGCGGTCAGCTTGGGGTCGTCGTACTTCGCCATCTCGGTCTCCCTCCGGAGCGGACTGTCCGGCTCCCCACCGCACCCCGGCCCTGGCGGGGCGGGGTGCGCCTGGGCAGCCGTCAGCGCCGACGGTGGGCGACCTTGGCGACGTTCTCGGCGGCCTGCTTGCCGTCCTGGCCGCCGACCGAGCGCACGACGGTGACCACGCCCCACGCCGCAGCGACGGCGACGAGGGCGACGACGGCGAGGGAGATGGCCATGGAGGAGAGGGCGGCGACGAGCAGCGGACCGAAGTACACCCCCGCCGCCACCGCTCCGGCACCGACGCCGGAGCCGAGGGCGATCCGCTGTACGGTCCGGTCGGGCGGGGCCTGGTGGATGTGCTGGACGATCTGCTGCGGGGGCGCCTGCGGTGCGGGCAGGTGGGCCGCGTCGGCGTAGGTGTAGGTGCCGTCCGGGAGCTGCACCACCCGGACCGGCTCAGGAAGGCTGGTCACGACTAGCCCCTTTCGGCGATGGAGCGAAGCACGTCCTGCACCATGTCGGCGGGCAGGAGGCCCTTGTCGATGGCGGCGAGCGTCGCGAACTCCCGGGCGATCCGCTCACGGCCCTCATCGAGCCAGCGCCCTTCGCGGCGGTAGCGCTCCTCGTTGGACTGCGCGGACTTGCGCAGCAGGGCGGCGGCTTCTTCCAGGTAGCGGGACATACGGGTCTCCTCAGATCGGAGCAAGGGGTGGTCTGCCGACGGCCGGAAGGGCGTCGGCTCGTGCGGTTCGGTGGGTGCCCCGGGTCGGATTCGATCCGACGCCCTCACGGCGGGATACCGGGGCTGTGACGCGGCTGGCAGCCGTCAGGCGGCGTCCGGGCAGGTCATGGCGCGGCACGTCTCGGCGTGACCCTGAGCCCAGTCCCGAGCCCTGTCGGCAGCGCGCTCCACGGACTCCTCGTGGGTCATCCCGTAGCCGTAGAGGCCGTCGTCCCAGTGGAACTTTTCGCCGTCCGGGCACCCGGTGCACTGGGCGAAGGTGGCGTAGACGCCGCCGCCGCGCTCGTCGTGGTTGATCTCGGTGACGGTGACGTTCAGGCCGGGGTCGGAGAGCGCCTTACCGGCGTCGGTGAGGTAGCGGGCGATGACCCGGGGCCTACGGGCCGCCTTAGCCGCCGCCTCCTCGGCACGCTTCTTCTCGTACGCGTCGGCATCGAACGGGATCTGTGCCAGCCGGGCGAGGAATGTGCGGTCGTCCATGGCTTCCTCCTAGAGGTCGAACAGGCCGTCGGCCTGCGGCGGCGTGGTGGTGTGGGTTTTGCGGTGGGCGCGGGTGGCGCCGGTGTGGCAGGCGTGGCACCAGGCCCGCAGGTCGCCGGGGCCGAGCTGGGCGGCGGCCAGGAGCGGGACGCTGGGGTCGGCGGGGGCGGCGATGAGACGGACCCACCCTCCGTGCTTGCTGGTGTAGCCGTCGTGGGTGCGGGGACAGCGCCCGTCGGTCTTGCGGTGCGGGGTGCCGCACTGGCCGGTGCACCAGCACCGCCACCCCGCCGCCTCCATCACCGGCCGCCACAGGTCGACGTAGGCGATCGGCTCGCTCACGCCGTCACCTCCCCGGCGTGGTCGAGGTCACTGCCTCGGCAGGTCCAGGGCGAGCACCCCGACGGCTCCTCGGCCTGGTCGGCGAGGACATCGAGGAGGGAGCCTTGCCGCTGGGCCCATTCGTGGGCGGTGACCGTGTCGATCGGCGCCCGCTCCAGCGGCACACACGACCGGTGCAGATACGCCTCACCCAGCAGCGGTGACCCGCCATCCCGACCGCGGGCGTTGCCTTGGCGGATGGCGTGGTCGAAGGCGACCGCATCCGCCCACTCGGCGGGCTGGTGGTCGCGCATGTGGCGCCACTGGCCGTTGGAGTGGAACGGACACCCGATACACGCGGACTTCGGCGTGGACTGCCAGCCGTGGCGGGCCAGGAACCGGACGCAGTCGGTGCGCGCCCAGTCCAGCTCCAGCAGGGGGTGCCGGTTGACTGCGTAGCGGATGCCGGAGTCCTTGGCCCGGGTGAACTCGTCCCGGCTGATGACCACCCACTGCTCCACGAACAGGCCCGGCGGGACGCGGCCGGGAGCGGGGTGGCCGAGCAGGGCCCGGACCTCCCGCTTGATCTTCTTGAGCTTGTACTCGTCCGTGCACTGGCGCCGGATCATCCCGACCGTGCCTTCCGGGTTGCGGACGAACAGCGGCATGCTGGCGAACCGATGCTTGGGGTCGAGGGCGTCGGCGCGGATGTTGCCGCCGCCCGTGCGGATGATGGGGATCCCGGCAGGCTGGGCAATCTCGCGCTCCAGCCGATCCAGGTGGGTATAGACAGCGGCGGGCTCCCAGCCGGTGTCAGCGAAGACCGCCGCATCCAACCGCGGCAGGCGACCCAACGCCGACAGCAACAGGAGCGTGGTCGACTGCACCCCAGCCCCCAGCGACAGCACACGAAGACGCGGCTCGCTCATGCCGCCACCCCCTCATCAGAAGCCTGCTTGGCGGCGCGGTCGGTGCGGAGGGTGTCGCGCAGTCCGCGGGCGTTCTTCGCGGAGGTGCGCAGCTTGGTGCGGAGTCGATCGGCGGTCAGGTCGTCGGTCGACCAGTCGGCCGTCACCCGACGAGCCTCCGTCAGAAGCTGGTCGTAGGTGCGCTTGGGTCGGGTGTCGCGGGCGCCGGCGGGTACCCGACCCGTCACCCGACGCGGACGCGCCCCCTCCCCACCGGAACCGGCGTCAGCCCGCCGGTCGGGCCCGAGTCGGGTCGGCTCATCGACCGACCCGACTCGGGCCCGAGGACGGCGGATCAGTCGGGTGCGGACACGCAGCCACCGCCGACGCGGGACACCCGACTCTTGCAGGTCAGACCCCGACCCTTCCACCCCCTCTTGCGGTACTTCCTCCGCATTTGTAGGGGTGTCTGTGAGGGCCTTGGCGAGGCGGTCGGCGGCCTTGGCTTCCTTGCGGTGGAGTCGGGGGGTCATACCCGGCTCGTCGCAGCCGTGGACGATCTCCCACGCCCGCTCCCACGCATCCGACTCGGTCAAGTGCTCGTGCGGGGCGGCGGACAGGAGTCGGGCAGCGACCCGACCCACCCGACGATGATGCCGACGGCGCCGACTCGTGTGCCGACGGGCATCGCGGGCGCCCTCGTCGTGGGCGGCGAGGGTGGAGACCCACTGCCGGATCTCGAAGACCAGCGGACCCAGGAGCGTGACGGCGGCCAGACCGACTCCGGCGGCGGTCGCGTCGGCGGGCGACAGGCCGTCGAGGTGACGTCCGTAGCCGTAGTTGATGGACGCTGCGAACCCCGCCGCCGCGGCGACGAGGGCCCGCAGCAGCCACCGGACCCACACCGCAACAGACCGCGCGTCGGCGTAGGCGACGCCCGCCGCCATCACCCACGCGGTGCCCTCCAGGCCCAGCGGGACGGGCAGCAGCATCGGCGAGATGCCCACGAAGTGCGCGATCTGCGCGGGCAGGGAGGCGAGGCCGGAGGCGACGACGAGGGCGAGGGTGCCGGTGCGGTAGATCCGCTCCGGCGTCAACGCCTCCGCCCGCCGCTCCGCACGCTCCTCCCGACGTCCGGCGCGGGCAGCGCGGTCGGCGACCTTGTCGGCGCGGGCCTGATCCCGCCGACGTGCAGCCCGCTCGTCCCGCGCCTGTTCCCGCTGGGCCCGGCGCTCGTCCTCGGCAGCAGCGTTCAAGCGGGCCTGTTCGGCGTTGGCGGCCCGGTCGTCCCGCGCCGCCTGGCGGTAGGTGGCCAGGCTCATCCCGCACCCCCCGCACCGAGGTAGCTGACGCAGAACACGCGCCAGTCCACCCCGTCGCGCAGCATGGAGAACTCCAGCGTCACCCGGTCATCGACGTGGTCCACGGTGACCGCATCGGTGGGGATGTCCAGCGCCTCGCGCCATGCCTCGAAGTGGCTGGGGCAGTCGACCAGCGCATGCACCTCGTTCGGCGCGATGCTGTGGGAGGTGAGGTAGGCGCCCGGCAGACCCGGATAGGCCACGGCCATCCGCTCCGCGCTCGCCAGCGCCGCAGCCTGCGTGTTCAGGGAGGTGATGGTCATGCCGCCCCCACCCACGCCAGCACCCCGGCCACGAGCAGCAGCGCGCCACCGGCCAGGGTCCAGTCGATCGAGCGCCGCAGATGCTTGTACTTGGCGACGGCGATCCCCGACAGGGCCACGATGTCCCGGGCCCGGCCGTCGGTCTCCATGAAGTCGGTGAGCTCACCGGGGGTCATCTGCTCCCACAGCGGGAACCCGCCGGCCGGACGCGGATTGCGGGGGCCGCCGCCGAGGTTCGGGCGGGCCGCCCGCAGCAGCACCACCGCGGCGCCGATCAGCACCGCCACGCCCATCGCCCCGATGACCTGGGCCGCGGTCGACAGGTGGGCACCGCTGGCCACCGACCAGGCACCGGCGAGGATCGCACCGTCGAAGGCCAGCAGCAGGCTGACCTTGGTGTCGGTGCGGGAGATCTCCGCCTTCACCTCCGCGTGCGCGGCGGTCAGGGCGGCATCGGAGGTGTAGCTCATGCCCCCACCTCCGGCAGCTCAACGCCGACGGCGGCGCGGTTGGCCAGAGCCCGGCGGGCCGCCAGCACCCGCCGGCGGGCCCGGCGGATGCGGCGCTCGTCCAGCTCGTTCGGCGTGCGGCCGAGGGCGATGATCTGAGCGTCGAGGAGGTCGAGTTCGGCGGTGATGACGGGCATCTCCGCCTCGATCGCCGCGAGCTCGAAGGCCGACGGACCGTCCTCCGGCTCGGGCGGCGTAACGAGAGTGAGGTGTTTGACGATGTGGGTCATGAGTTGGTCCTCTCTGGAACGGCTCACTGCGGCCCGGTGTCACTAGCACCGGGCCGCGCCGCGTTGTAGATCAGATGGTGATGATGAGCAGGGCGGCGACCAGCAGCCACAGGTGATGCCACGCCAGGTCTGTGACGGATCGGGGAGAGAGGGCGGCCGTGCGCCTGGCAGTGAACGGCCGCCCGCCTGCTACTTCGGGCCCGTGGTGTAGATCGGACGCCCATCAGGGGTCCGGTCCAGCAGGGTCGGGCTCTCGTCCCCGAGGTACACCTTCTGTCCGGAAGGGGTCTCGTCCAGCAGGGTCGGGCGGTCGTCGTTGTCGTCGTAGCGGGTCATGATTTTCTCCCTCTCTCGCGATAGCGAGATGGTCTGTGGAACCAGCGGATGTCCGGCTCCCCTCAGCCCCGCCCGTACGACCGCCCCGTAGGGGCGTCCGGACGGGCGGAGGAGGCAACCGGCCGCGGATTTGTTTGGCGGTGAGTCCGGATGTGCCGCGCACCGCCGCACGCTCGGAAGGCTCCGGCGGCGGTGGGCGGGGACGCGGAGGGCGATCTGCTGCCGGGCCGGTCCAGCAACCGGCAGCCGCCTAGGTATGTCGGCGAACCATGAGGAACCCCTTCTCCTCGCGATGTGCGGTGGGATGCTCGGATCTCGTGTTCGCACGGCGCTGCTCGATCCGGGGAGATCCGAAGTCCCGGAAGTCTGAGGTGGCAGTTTCAAGGTGTGCCGTGCGGTTCTTTCGAGTCGGTGGCGTGTCCCCCATCTGGGGTGTTGGGCCCCTGTGTGACGGGGGCCCCTTCTCGGCCGACTGGTCTCCACTCGCCTCGGCCGGAGCTGTCACGGCCGTCGTGCTGCGGTGGATCACGCTGTGGAGTTGTGATGCCCGAAGGCACGCAATGCACGGAGCCCGAGAGCTCCTGTACTCCTGCACTCATGTGCAGGAGTTACGTTCACCAGAGTGCCCAACTCCTGTACATGAGTCAACCCGTCGCGAGAACTTCTTTCGCGACGGGCTGTGGGTGAAGCTTGCCGGTCAGTCCCCGGCGGGGATGCGGTAGTCGAGAACGAACTGGTCAGCGGCCATGATGGTGTCGCACACCTCGACCACTCGGCCTTGTTCGGTCTCCGCGCTTCGCGTCAGGTGAATCACCGGCGCGCCGGGGCTGAGAGTGAGCGCCCCGATCTCGGCTTTGGTCGCGAGGCGGGCGCGGACCGTCTCGGTGAACTGGCCCAAGATGTGGCCGTTGTCTTCCAGGCGCGCGTAGATGCCGCCGCCACCGGGGTTCTCTGCGAACAGCTCCGGAATGTCTTTCGCGATGTCCCAGGGCAGGTAGGACGTGGCTTCCTCGGTCGGGGTGCCGTTGCTGAAGTAGAGCCGTCGGCGCGCGAGAACTTTGGTGCCGTCGGGTACGCCCAGGCGCTCCGCGATCTCGCCGACCGCGTCCGTCGGGCCGATGTAGAGCACGGTGACGCCGGGCGTCTTACCGGCCTGCTCGGTCTCCGCGATGTACGCGGCCTTTCCGGCCCGTCGGTGAGACCGCCTGAAGCGGTCTGACGACTTGCGGCGTACGGGAGGCTGGCTCTTCACGAACGAGCCCTTGCCGTGAAGGGTGTCGATTAGCCCCGTCGGGCGTAGCTCCGCCACGGCCTTACGGGCTGTGCCCTGCGAGACGGAGTACCGGGCCATCAGCTCCGATTCGCTGGGTACCTTCTCCCCGGGCTTGAGAACGCCTTCCCTGATCTGCTGAGCGAGGTCTTCCGCGATCTGTAGGTACCGTGGCTGACCGGAGTCCCTAGAGGGTGTTGTGCCCATGTCCTTCTGCTCTCCTATGCTCATATACATGAGTAACGCTACCCAGGAAGGCGCGTCAATGTCGTTGCACTCGGTCTCAGTGGCGGGCGTAGTCGTTCGCGAGGACGGCCGGGTTCTTGCGATCCGACGGGCCGATAATGGTGCGTGGGAGGCACCGGGCGGTGTCCTGGAGTTGGACGAGCGGCCGGAGGACGGCGCTTGCCGCGAAGTCTTGGAAGAGACTGGAATCGAGGTGGCCCCGGTCCGCCTCACGGGTGTGTACAAGAACATGGCGCGCGGCGTAGTCGCGCTGGTGTTCCTCTGTCGGCCAGCCGGGGGTGTGGAGCGCACGTCCGACGAGTCGACCGCTGTGCGATGGCTCACGCGCGAAGAGGTCCAGACCCTCATGACTGAGGCCTACGCGGTACGGGTGCTCGATGCGCTCGACGGCGGTACGACGCAGGTACGTGCGCACGATGGGCTGCGGTTGCTGGCTGCTGACTCAGGCACGGTTTCGCGGGCCTGACCTGCGGACGGAGTTCCGGCGTCGGGCCGTCTGCGGGCCGTCGGAGGGTCGCCAGCGACCACCGGCGACGACCAATGACGACCGGGTCCGCGCGGGCGTCACGCAGGCTGAGCTGGGCGACGACCGAGCGGACCATTGAGTGTCTGCGACACTGGATGAACCATGCCTAAGCCCGGAGAACTCACCTTTGTCGCGCCGCGTGGGGCCAAGAAGCCCCCGCGGCACCTCGCTGATCTCAGCCCCGTGGAGCGCCGTGAAGCGGTGGCCGCGATCGGGGAGAAGCCGTTTCGTGCCAAGCAGCTGTCGCAGCACTACTTCGCGCGGTACGCGCACGACCCGGAGCAGTGGACGGACATCCCCGCCGCCGCGCGGGAGAAGCTGGCGACGGAGCTGCTGCCCGAGCTGATGAGCGTGGTGCGGCACGTCTCGTGCGATGACGACACCACCCGCAAGACCCTCTGGAAGCTGCACGACGGCACCCTCGTCGAGTCGGTGCTGATGCGGTATCCCGACCGCGTCACCATGTGCATTTCCTCGCAGGCCGGTTGCGGTATGAACTGCCCGTTCTGCGCCACGGGGCAGGCCGGTCTGGACCGTAACCTCTCGACGGCGGAGATCGTCCACCAGATCGTCGACGGCATGCGGGCGTTGCGCGACGGCGAGGTGCCCGGCGGCCCCGCGCGGCTGTCCAACATCGTGTTCATGGGCATGGGGGAGCCGCTCGCCAACTACAAGCGGGTCGTCGGTGCCATCCGGCGGCTCACCGACCCCGAGCCGGACGGCCTGGGGCTGTCTCAGCGCGGTATCACCGTGTCGACGGTCGGGCTGGTCCCGGCGATGCTGCGGTTCGCCGACGAGGGCTTCAAATGCCGCCTCGCCGTCTCGCTCCATGCGCCCGACGACGAGCTGCGCGACACGCTGGTGCCGGTCAACACCCGCTGGAAGGTCCGTGAGGTCCTCGACGCGGCCTGGGAGTACGCCGAGAAGTCCGGTCGCCGGATCTCCATCGAGTACGCCCTCATCCGTGACATCAACGACCAGGCATGGCGCGGTGACCTGCTCGGACGGCTGCTCAAGGGGCGGCGCGTCCATGTGAACCTCATCCCGCTGAACCCGACGCCCGGGTCGAAGTGGACCGCCTCGCGGCCCGAGGACGAGCGGGCGTTCGTCCGGGCCATCGAGGCACACGGCGTGCCGGTGACGGTGCGCGACACCCGCGGCCAGGAGATCGACGGGGCCTGCGGCCAGCTCGCCGCCTCGGAGCGCTGACCGGTGCGCTGGTACCGTGTGATCGAACAAACGCACATTCCGACAGGGGAGCGCCACAGCGCTGAGAGTGCGGAGAGACCGTAGGCATACGGGGGATCCGCAGACCCTTGAACCTCGCCCGGGTCATTCCGGGTAGGAAGTTCGGTCATCACTCATGCTGTTGCGCCCCGTGCGGCGCCGCACGGCGCGCGTCACCGACGCGCCCCGTGCGGCGCCGCACGGGGCCGCGTCTCTTCCTGGCCAGCCAGGAGGACATCAGTGGGTCACACCAGCCGTACCACCACCCGCAGAGCCGCCGCGGCCGTCGCGGTCGCCGCCGTCACCATGGGCGGACTCGCCGCCTGCGACAGCTCCGGCGGTGACGCGGCGGACGCCAAGACCGTCACGCTCGTCAGCCACGACTCGTTCAACGCCTCGAAATCGGTGCTCGCCGACTTCGAGAAGCAGAGCGGCTACAAGGTCCGGATCCTCAAGGGCGGCGACGCAGGAAAAGCCGTCAACCAGGCGATCCTGTCCAAGGACAACCCGCAGGGCGACGTCTTCTTCGGCATCGACAACACCCTGCTCTCCCGCGGCCTGAAGGCCGGGGTCTTCGCCCCGTACCAGGCCAAGGGCCTCGACACGGTGCCGGACGCGCTCCAGCTCGACAAGGCCGGGCACCACGTCACCCCGCTCGACTACGGCGACACCTGCGTCAACTACGACCGCGCCTACTTCGCCGCGCACCACCTCGCGCCGCCGAAGACCTTCGACGACCTGATCAAGCCGCAGTACAAGAACCTGCTGGTCACCGAGAACTCCGCGACGTCCTCCCCGGGGCTAGCCTTCCAGCTCGGCACCGTCGCCGCGTACGGCCAGGACGGCTGGCAGGGCTACTGGAAGAAGCTCAAGGCCAACGGTGTCGAGGTCGTCGACGGCTGGGAGCAGGCGTACAACGAACGGTTCTCCGGCTCCGCCGCCGGTAAGGGCAAGGGCGACAAGCCGCTGGTCGTCTCGTACGCCTCCAGCCCGCCCGTCGAGGTGCTCGGCAAGAAGCCGGAGCCCAAGCAGGCCCCGACCGGCGTGGCCACCGGCACCTGCTTCCGCCAGATCGAGTTCGGCGGCCTGCTCACGGGCGCGAAGAACGAGAAGGGCGGCAAGGCGCTGCTGGACTTCCTGCTGAGCCGGAAGTTCCAGGAGGACATGCCGCTCCAGATGTTCGTCAACCCGGTACGCAAGGACGCCGCCGTGCCCGCGCTGTTCACCAAGTACGGCGCGACGATCGGCAAACCGGCGACGGTCGCGCCGGAGACGATCACCGCGCACCGCGAGCAGTGGATCAAGCAGTGGTCCTCGCTCGTCCTGAAGTAACCGCACGGGGCCGCCGCCCCATGCGCGCCACGGCGGTGCGCATGGGGCTGCTGGCCCTGCCGCTCGTCTTCTTCGCGCTGTTCTTCGCCTATCCCGTCGCGGCGATCGTGGGCCGCGGACTCACCGACGGCGGCCACTGGCAGTTCGGCCGGCTCACCGCTGTCCTCGGCGACCCGGACATCCTGCACGTCCTGGGGTTCACGCTCTGGCAGGCCGCCGCCTCCACCGGCCTGACGCTGCTCGTCGCCCTCCCCGGGGCGTACGTCTTCGCCCGCTTCGACTTCCCCGGCAAGCAGCTGCTGCGTGCCGTCGTCACCGTCCCGTTCGTCCTGCCCACCGTCGTCGTGGGGTCAGCCTTCCTCGCGCTGGTCGGCCGCGGCGGGCTCCTCGACGACCTGTGGGGGGCGCGGCTGGACACCACGGTGTGGGCGATCCTGCTGGCGCACGTCTTCTTCAACTACGCGGTGGTCGTCCGCACCGTGGGCGGTCTGTGGAGCCAGCTCGATCCGCGGCAGGAGGAGGCCGCACGGGTGCTCGGCGCCGGGCGGTTCGCGGCCTGGCGCCGGGTGACGCTGCCCGCACTCGGCCCCGCCGTCGCCGCCGCCGCGCTGATGGTCTTCCTGTTCACTTTCACGTCGTTCGGCGTGGTGCAGATTCTCGGCGGCCCCACCTTCTCCACCCTGGAGGTGGAGATCTACCGGCAGACCGCCGACTTCCTCGATCTGCCCACCGCCGCCGTCCTGACCGTGATCCAGTTCGTCGCGGTGCTGGGCCTGCTGGCGCTGCACGCCTGGACGGTGCGCCGCCGCGAGACCACCCTCCGCCTCGTCGACGCCGCCCGCACCGCGCACCGCCCACGGGGCGGCGGGCAGTGGGCGCTGCTGTGGGGCACCGTCGCCGTCATCGTGGTGCTCCTCGTGGCCCCGCTCGTCGTCCTCGTCGTGCGGTCCTTCGCCGGTCCCGACGGCTATGGGACGGTCTTCTACACCACGCTGGGCTCCGCCGCGTCCGCCGACAGCACCTTCGCCGTCGCCCCGCTCGACGCGCTGTGGAACTCCCTGGCCTACGGCGCCGCGGCCACCGCCATCGCCCTGGTGGTCGGCGGGCTCGCCGCCGCCGCGCTCACCCGACGGGGCGGCCGCCTCATGCGCGGCCTCGACGCGCTGCTGATGCTGCCGCTCGGGGTGTCCGCGGTGACCGTCGGCTTCGGCTTCCTGATCACCCTCGACAAGCCGCCGCTGGACCTGCGCTCCTCCTGGTGGCTGGTGCCGCTCGCACAGGCCCTCGTCGGCGTGCCGTTCGTGGTGCGCACGATGCTGCCGGTGCTGCGCGCCGTCGACGGACGGCTCCGGGAGGCCGCAGCCGTCCTGGGCGCCTCCCCGTGGCGCGTGTGGCGGGAGGTCGACCTGCCCATGGTGCGCCGCGCCCTGCTGATCGCCGCGGGTTTCGCCTTCGCCGTCTCCCTCGGTGAGTTCGGCGCGACGGTGTTCATCGCCCGCCCCGATCACCCCACCTTGCCGGTGGCCGTGGCCCGGCTGCTGGGCCGCGCCGGGGAGCTCAACTACGGCCAGGCGATGGCCCTGTCCACGCTCTTGATGGTGGTGTGCGCCGGGGCTCTGCTCGCCCTGGAACGCCTCCGCACCGACCACTCCGGGGAGTTCTAGATGACCGCCACCACCATGGCCCGGGCCACCGAACGCCGGGACCTGCTGAGCCTGGACGGGGTGACCGTCCGCTTCGGCGGGCACGGGGCGCCCGCCGCGCTCGACGCCGTCGACCTGGGCATCGCCGCCCACGAGATCGTCTGCGTCCTCGGCCCGAGCGGCAGCGGCAAATCGACGCTCCTGCGGGTGGTGGCCGGGCTGCAGGCGGCCGACTCCGGGCGGGTCGTCCTGGAGGGACGCGATCAGGCGCGGGTGCCCACGCACCGGCGCGGCGTCGGCCTGATGTTCCAGGATCACCAGCTGTTCCCGCAGCGCGATGTCGCCGGGAACGTCGCCTTCGGCCTGCGGATGCGCGGGGCCCGCCGCGCCGAGCAGGACCGCACCGTCGCCGAACTCCTCGACCTGGTGGGCCTGCCGGGCGCCGCACGGCGCGCCGTGGGCTCGCTCTCCGGCGGCGAACAGCAGCGGGTCGCCCTCGCCCGTGCCCTCGCCCCGAGCCCCCGGCTGCTGATGCTCGACGAACCGCTCGGACAGCTCGACCGCGGGCTGCGCGAACGCCTCGTCGTCGAGTTGCGTGGCCTCTTCCGCACGCTGGGGACGACGGTGCTGGCCGTCACCCACGATCAGGGGGAGGCATTCGCGCTGGCCGACCGCGTCGTCGTCATGCAGAACGGCGGCATCGCGCAGACCGGTACACCGCTGGAGGTCTGGCAGCGCCCCGCCACCGAGTTCGTCGCCCGGTTCCTCGGCTTCGACAACGTGGTCGAGGCGACGGTACGGGGCAGAGCCGCGGCAACGCCCTGGGGCACGGTGCCGGTACTGCACGGTGCGGAGGACGGCCCGTGCCGCCTGCTGGTACGCCCGGCCGGGGTCCGGCTCACACCGCCCGAGGACGGCCTGCCGTGCACCGTCACCTCCCGCACCTTCCGCGGTACGCATGTGGCTCTCCTCCTCCAGCCCGAGCAAGGCCCGCAATTGGAGGCGGCCTGCATGCTGGGGGACGCGCCGGAGCCCGGGCAGCGGGTGGGGGTGCGGTTCGTCCCGGAGGATGTCGTGGTGCTGGGGGCGGCGAGGGAGGGAGCCCCGGGAGACGGAGGGCCGAACCCTGGAGCCCCGAGCCTCGGAGCTACAGGCGAGCAGTCCGAGTAGCGGAGCGCGCGGGACGGCGGTACACGCATGGGGCGCGGCGTCGTGGCATCGCCCCATGCGGGCTGCCCCATGCCGCCGGTGGCCCGGTGCGCCTCTCGCGTGCGCGGCGGCCCGGCGCGCCCCATGTGCGCACCCGTGGGCCCGCCCCGTGGCGGCGTCAGCGCCCCGCCACGCCCTCGGCCCGGCTCCGTCCCGTATCCGCCGTGCCGTAGGCATTGTCCGCATCGACCGCAGGGATCGCGGTGGGTTCTGTTTCGGGGGAGCCGAACCAGGCGACGGCCACGGCTCCGGCGACCGCGAGGACGAAGCCGAGGACAGCCATCCAGGCGAAGCCCGGACGGGAGGCGTCACCGAGCCACAGCACGCCGAGGATGCCGGGCACCACCGTCTCGCCCACCACCAGCGCCGCCGTCGCACCGTTCACCGAGCCGATCTGCAACGCCACGGTGTGCAGATACATGCCGCCGAGGCCCGCCACCAGAATCGCGTAGAGGGCCGGGTCCCCCAGCAGCGTCGGCAGGTCGAACGGGGCGACGCCGTTCAGGACGCGTACGCCGACGCCGAGTGCGCCGAAGCCCAGCCCGGAGAACAGACCGGCCGGGATGGCCGCGCGGGCGCCCAGGAACCGGACGACGAGGGTGCCGACGCCGATCAACAGCACGGACGCGGCCAGGAGCCACCAGTGGGTGGCGAGCGGGGTGGTGCCGCTGCCCTCGTGGCCCGCGGCGGTGGCCAGCAGCACCAGTGCCGAGCAGACCACGGCGATCGACGCCCACTCGGGCCGGGTCAGGCGGATGCCCAGCATCTTGATGCTCAGGAGCGCGGTGATCACCAGGTTGGCGCTGATCACCGTCTGGGAGAGGAACAACGGCAGCAGCCGCGCGGCCAGCGCGCCCAGGGCGAAACCGAGGAAGTCCAGGCCGGTACCGACGAGGAATTCCCAGGTCACCGCCGCCTTCGCGGTCGAGGAGAGGCTGGGGCCGCCGTGCTGCGTCACACCGGAGGAAGGGGCGACGGCCGCTTCTCGGCGGGCGGACCTGCGCGAGCCCACCGCCTGAAGTACGGACCCCGCGCCGTAACAGGCGGAGGCCGCCACGGCGGTCACAAGACCGATGATCACTACGTGCTCCGTTCGCGCCCCGTCCGCCGCACCGTGGCTCGGCCCGGTTCCGCGGGCGTGCATCTCACCACTGCGTTACCCGGCCATGCAGACGTGCTTTCCGGGGAATGGGTTGCCTCGGCGGAGCGGCCGGATGCCTCAGGTCAGGACTCCCGGTCGGCACACTCACGGGGCGCGTGGGGTGCGGAGGACGCCTGATTCAACTGCGCGCCCGCCATACTCGGGCCGCTCCGTCGCCGGTCTTGGCGGTTTACCCGCGTGGGGCGCGAGGCACGGGGCGGGCTCCGTGCGAAGAGAAGACGCCGCCCGCACGCCGGATGCTGCCCGCATGGCGCGCGGTGCGGCCCGGCGCCCCCTGTCTCGTATACACATCTCCGAGCCCACGAGACGCTCATGAATCA
>NZ_VKJP01000738.1 GCF_007280575.1 Streptomyces benahoarensis | reverse complement strand
GGCCTGGACCGGGGACTTGGGGAGGGTGGGCAGGCTCGCCAGCAGGTCGAAGTACATGCCCGCGGCGATGAGGAGCCCGAGGACGCCGAGGGCCAGGCCGCCCCAGGCGACGGCGCGGGTCCAGGTGGCACGCGGCCGGTTGAAGAGCACCGCGGCACCGACGGCCACGGCGAGCAGCGCGAAGACGCCGTTGATCAGCGCGGTGGTGTGCCAGGGCGCCCCGTAGACCGCGGCGATCTGGTCGCCGGCCTTGCCGGACTGGAGCTTGATCTGCCCCAGCAGGGCCTGCCGTTCGGCGAGCAGCGTGCCGAGCCAGGTGCCGGTCACGGAGGCGAGGCCGAGCCCCGCGGCGACGACGGCGCCCGCGCCCCGCTTCACGCCGGACGAGGCGGGGGCCGCGTCGTCTTCGGTCTCGTCGGCCGCGTCCTCGGCGTCTTCGGCGCGCTCCGTGTGCTCGGCGTCGGCGGCGTCCGCCGCCTCGGTGTCATCGGCCGGGTCCGCCCCGCCCCGTTCGCCCGTGACGGACGCGGAGGCCGCCGCGTCGTCACGGTCACCGGCCGGTTCCCCGGTGGCCTTCCCCTCCGTCCGCGGGGTTTCCGTGGCGGTGTCGGCCGTCACGGACGGGTCGTCGGTTCGCGTCGCGTCGCGCTCGTCGGTCGTCGTCCTGGTCGTTCCCATGGACGCGACCGTAGGGGCCGCGTCTGAGAGCCGGATGAGAGTCGGATGAACGCCGGGACAGCGACGGGGCGATGCGGGACGACGGGGCCCGGCCTCGCGGCCGTCGCCCCGTGCCGCGGCGCCCCATGCGGCCCCATGCCGCCGTCCCATGCGGCACCGCGCCGCCCCGC
>NZ_VKJP01000737.1 GCF_007280575.1 Streptomyces benahoarensis | reverse complement strand
GTGCAGGCCCAGGTGGTGCGGGGGTGGGCATGGGGCGGCTGGAATACGTGGGTTTGAGGGGTGGTCAGGACCGCGTCGGTTGCCCCGAGGAGTCTCCGTGCCAGGTGCGCCACAGGGCCGCGTAGGCGCCGTCGGCCGCCACGAGGGCGTCATGGGTGCCGAGTTCGGTGATCCGGCCCGCCTCCATGACGGCCACCCGGTCCGCGTCGTGCGCGGTGTGCAGCCGGTGCGCGACGGCGATGACCGTACGGCCCTCCAGCACGGCGGCGAGCGCCCGTTCGGTGCGCCGTGCGGTCCGCGGGTCCAGCAGCGCCGTCGCCTCGTCGAGGATCAGGATGCCGGGGTCGGCCAGCACCACCCGGGCCAGGGAGAGTTGCTGGCTCTGTGCCCCGTCCGGGAGGTGGCCGCCGGGGCCCAGCTCGGTGTCGAGCCCGGACGGCAGCGCCGCCGCCCAGTCCGCGCCGACGGCGGCGAGCGCGGCGTGCAGCGCGGCGTCGGCGGCGCCGGGCGCGGCGATCCGCAGGTTCTCCCGGACCGTGCCCAGGAAGACATGGTGTTCCTGGGTGACCAGCACCACCTGACGGCGCAGCTCCTCCGGCGGCAGCGCGGCCACCGGTACCCCGCCGACCGTCACCGTCCCCGCACCCGGCGCCTCGACCCCGGCCAGCAACCGGCCCAGGGTGGACTTCCCGGCCCCGGACGGCCCGACGAGCGCGAGCCGCTCCCCCGGCCGTACCGCCACCTCCACGCCGCGCAATACCTCGTCGCCTGCTCCGCGCGCGTACGCGTAGCGGACGCCGTGGGCCTCGATCCGGCCGCGGAGGGCGGGGGCGGACGGGGCGTCGGGTGTGGCGC
>NZ_VKJP01000736.1 GCF_007280575.1 Streptomyces benahoarensis | reverse complement strand
AAGAGACAGGCCGGGGAGTGCGCCGGGGGCGGGCCGGCCGGGCGTACGGGCCGGACGCGCACGCCCGGCCGGACCAGGCACGGCATTCCGCCCGACTGATGCCGTACCGCAATGTCCGGCATCCGGACGGTCAGGCAGAATCGGCAGCATGACGCGCCAGGAATCCGCCAGCACGGCCCCGCAGAAGTACGCCGAGCGCAGCTACCGCTCGCCCATGGGCCTGGTCGGCGGCGTGCTGATGATCGCGCTCGGCCTCTGGCTCGGCGGCGACGCGGTGCTGCGCGGCGCCGGGGACACCAAACTGACGGCGCTCTTCGCGCTGCTGCTCGGGGTGCCGCTGGTGGCCGCTTTCACACTGCGCCCGGTGGTGAAGGCGGGGGAGGACCGGCTGCTGGTGCGCAACCCGTTCCGGACCCTGACGCTCCCCTGGGGCGCGGTGGAGGACCTGCGGGCGTCCTTCTCCTGCGAGGTGTTCACCACCGGGGGCCGCAAGTACCAGCTGTGGGCGGTCCCCGTCTCACTCCGCCAACGCAAAAAGGCCGGCCGCCAGGCCGCCCGCGGCCCGGCCCCCCGCCGCTTCGGCCTCGGCGGCGACACCGGCCCGGTACCGCGCGCCATGGCCGACCAGACCGTGGACGACCTGCGCGAGATGAAGGCGCAGGCCGCCCATCGGGAGGGTGCGATCGGTGAGCCGGTGGTGCGCTGGGCGTACGAGGTCATTGCCCCGTGTGTGGTGGGGGTTGTGGGGTTGCTGGTGATGTTGGTGGTGTAGGGGCTGTCTCCTTATACACATCTGACGCTGCCGACGACTTAA
>NZ_VKJP01000735.1 GCF_007280575.1 Streptomyces benahoarensis | reverse complement strand
TGACGGTTCGTACGGGGGAAGCGGGCCCGTAGGGGACGAGGCCGGGGCACCCTTCGGCGGAGCCGCCCCGTAGGCGACGGGGCCACGGGCGCCCTTCGGCGGGGAGCCGCGCGGTGGCGGCGCCGCCCGGAAGGTCCAGAGAGCCGCCTGCGAGAGGACCAGCAAACCCCGGCGCCCCATCACCACCCACAGGAACCCTCCCTGATACGTCAATCCTCCCGAGGGAAACTGACCTCCACCCGACGGTTCTTCTTCCGCCCCTCCTCCGTGGAGTTGTCCGCGATCGGGTACTGCTCGCCGTAGCCGCGGATTTCGAAAGTGACGGCGGAGCCGAGGTCCTCGGCGAGGCGGCGTTGGACGGCTCCGGCGCGTTCACGGGAGAGGGTCACGCCGTGGGCGGCGGAGCCGAGGTCGTCGGTGAAGCCGAAAACCCGCAGCTTCTTGGCGTGCTGTTTCGTGACCTCGTCGGCGATGGCGGCGATGCGGGAGCGCGCGTCGTCGGTGAGCTCGGCGCTGTCCTTGCCGAACAGCACCTCCGCCTGGAGCGCGAACGTCACATTGTCGTTGGTGTCCTGGCGGCGTTCGGCGCCATCGTCGGTCTCCACGACGGACTTGATGTTCAGGACCTTCGACGGGGCCAGCGTGGCGCCCTGCACCATCCGCAGATCGGGATCGCGCGCATCGATGGCGACCGGCGGGGTGGTGTCCTCGGTCAGGCCGGGCGGGGTGTCGGCGTGCGCCACGGGGGCGGCGAGCCCGGTGGCCAGCAGCAGGGCGGCGGCGGTGACGGCGCGTCCGGTCCGGGCGGCGCGCGGCGGATGCGTACCGGTGGGGCGGGTGCCGGTCGGGTGGGGGCGTGG
>NZ_VKJP01000734.1 GCF_007280575.1 Streptomyces benahoarensis | reverse complement strand
CTCCCCCACCGATCCGCCCCAGGACACGGAGCGCCCGGGCCCCAGGGCGCTTGAGCACCGGAGACCCACGCAGGGCACCGCAACACCGAACCCAGCCCCCGAGGGACAACCACCCTCCCTCGGCCACCCGAACACCCGCCGCAGCGGCCCAACGCCCGGCGTACGGTCACCCCATGAGACTCGTCGCCCTGTCCGGCAGCCTGCGCGCCCGCTCCTCGAACGGCGCCGTGCTGCGCTCCGCGCTGGCCTTCTTCGACGGCCCGGCCACCACCGCCGACATCGCCGCCCTGCCGCACTTCAACCCCGACCTGGACGGCGAGGGCGCCACCCCACCCGAGCCCGTCGCCGCCCTCCGCGCCACCGTCGCCGCCGCCGACGCACTGCTCGTCGTCAGCCCCGAGTACGCCCACGGCATCCCGGGCGCCCTCAAGAACGCGCTCGACTGGCTGGTCAGCAGCGGCGAATGCGTCGACAAGCCGGTCGCCGTGATCACCGCGTCGCCATTCCCCACCGGCGGCGATCACGCCAACGCGCAACTGCGGGAAGTGCTCCGCATGATGACGGGCCAGGTCGTCATGGACGCCTGCCGCGAAATCCCCGCCATCGGCCCGAAGATCGACCCCACCACCGAACGCGTCACCGACGAGGCGACCCTGAACGACCTACGCACCGCCCTCCACGCCCTGACAACAGCGGCGGCAGCGACCGGACCAGCACCGACGGCCGAGGCGACAACGACGGCCTGACCCTCACCCCACGAACCGGGCCCCCACCAGGCCACCCCGTACCTGTCTCTTATAAACATCTCCGAGCCCACGAGACGCTCATGAATCTCGTATTCTGCCTTCTCCTCTTAAAAAAAAAA
>NZ_VKJP01000733.1 GCF_007280575.1 Streptomyces benahoarensis | reverse complement strand
GCGGCGGGGTGCGCGGCGGGCGGGCGTCCCGGCCCAGCGGCCGCGCAGGGCCACCAGGACGGCCATGGCGAGGGCGAGCAGCAGCAGGGAGACCGAGGTGGCGGCCTCCGGGGAGTCCTGGAGCAGCAGATACACCTGGAGCGGCAGCGTCTGGGTGGTACCGGGCAGGTTCCCGGCGAAAGTGATGGTGGCGCCGAACTCCCCGAGGGCCCGGGCCCACGTCAGGGCGGCGCCCGCGGCGAGACCCGGCGCGATCATCGGGAGGGTGACGGTGACGAAGACCCGTACCGGTGAGGCGCCGAGGGAGGCCGCGGTCTCCTCATAGGCGGGGCGGAGTCCGGCGAGGGCGCCTTCGAGGCTGATGACCAGGAACGGCATGGCGACGAAGGTGGCGGCGACGACGGCGCCGGAGGTGTGGAACGGCAGGGTGAGCCCGAAGGTGTCCTCCAGCCACGGGCCGAGCACACCGCGGCGACCGAAGCCGAGGAGCAGCGCGACGCCGCCGACGGTCGGCGGCAGCACCATCGGCAGCAGCACCAGCGAACGCACCAGCGCCTTCCCGGGGAACGCGACGCGCGCCAGCAGCCAGGCGAGCGGCACCCCGAGCAGCAGGGACAGGCCCAGCGCCCAGAAGGAGACCAGCAACGACAGTCGCAGCGCCTCGGTGACGCCGGGGCTGGTGAGGTGGGTGCCCAGCTCGCTCCAGGAGGTACGGGCGAGGATGCCCACGAGCGGCATCAGCAGGAACGCCACGGCCAGCAGCGCGGGCACCGCGAGGGCGACGGGCGTACGGGCCCCGGGCCGCCGGGACCGCGGAGGGCGGCGGGGTGTCATGGCGGCTCCTGTGACATGGCGGGTCGTGGGGG
>NZ_VKJP01000732.1 GCF_007280575.1 Streptomyces benahoarensis | reverse complement strand
GATACTAAGTTACTCTTTATCTAATAATACGATTTCCGTTTTTTTTTTTTCAAGCAGAAGACGGCATACGAGTTTCATGAGCGTCTCGTGGGCTCGGAGATGTGTATAGGAGACAGGGGTGGGGGTGGTTCGAGAGTCTGGACTTGGCCCGTGTGGCCCCCGATCCAGGCAGCTCACGGCCCAGGCGGTCCCGGATGTTGACGGTCCCCGAGCGGGCCGGTGAGCCCTGCGTATAGCGTGGGTCCATGGTGAAGGTGGGACTGACAGGCGGAATCGGAGCCGGTAAGAGTGAAGTCTCGCGGTTGCTGGCCTCCTACGGTGCGGTGATCGTGGACGCCGACAAGATCGCACGCGAAGTCGTCGCACCGGGCACACCCGGACTGGCGGCGGTCGTGGCGGAGTTCGGCGACCGCGTACTGACGAAGGACGGAGCCCTCGACCGCCCCAAGCTCGGCGGCATCGTCTTCTCCGACCCCGCCAAACTGCAGGCCCTCAACGCCATCGTGCACCCCCTCGTCGGAGCCCGCTCCGCCGAACTGGAGGCCGCGGCCGGGCCCGACGCCGTCGTCATCCACGACGTACCGCTGCTCACCGAGAACGGCCTGGCCTCCCTCTACGACCTGATCATCGTCGTCGACGCGGCCCCCGAGACCCAGTTGGACCGGCTGGTACGCCTGCGGGGCATGTCCGAGGACGAGGCGAAAGCCAGAATGTCCGCCCAGGCCACCCGCGAACAACGCCTCGCCGTCGCCGACGTCGTTATCGACAACGATGGGCCGCTGGATGCTTTGGAGCGGCAGGTTCGTGAGGCTTGGGAGCGGTTGGGGGAGGGGTGAGGGTCTGTCTCTTTTACACAAATCCCAGCCCA
>NZ_VKJP01000731.1 GCF_007280575.1 Streptomyces benahoarensis | reverse complement strand
AGGTGTGTATAAGAGACAGGGACGGCCCCGCATCAGCCGTTCCGCCCCACCCGCTGCCGGAGAAGTCCGCCGGACGCGCCGTGTCCGTCCCGTCGCCCGGACCGTCCCGACCCGCCGCCGAACTGGACGGCCCCGTGCCGTCCGCGTCCTCGCGATCCCTTCCGGAGGTACCCGTGGTACGGGAGTCCATGGCGGGACGGCCCGCGGGCGGGGAGGGGGGCGACGGCGGTCCGCCGACGCCGCCCGGGCCCGGGGGTTCCGTGGCGCCGACGTTCCCTGCCTCCGGGCGTCCTACGGTGCCGACGCCGGGGCCGGGAGCCTCTGTGGCCGGTCCGGCTCCGGGGTCCGGCCCGGGCCCGGCCGTGCCGCCTGCTCCGTCCGGCTCGGGGGCGGCTCCCGGTGGGACGTCCGGCGCGGGCACGCCACCTGCTTCGGGCGCGGCTTCGCCCTCCGGGGTGTCTGCTGCGGGGTCCGGCTCGGGTACGCCACCCACTGCGGGCCCGGCCACGCCGTCCGGCCGGGAATCGGGCCCCGCCGCCCCGTCCACTCCGGCGAAGGCTCCCTCCGCGTCGCCCACCCCCGTTCCGTCGCCCGACCGGGCACCCTCGTCCGGCGGCTCGGCCGACGTACCCACGCCCCGAGTCCCCCCGCAACCGCAACCGCAACCGGCCGCACCGTCCACCGTCCCCGCGCCCCCCGGCGAGGACGCGGCGACAACCGTGCTGCGCCGGGTCCCCACCGAAGCCGCAGGGGCCCTGGACGGCGTCCCGGCAGCGGGCTCCACCCCGACGCCCGCCTCCGTGGCGACCTCCGCCTCGGCCTTCGCGCCCTCCCAGGAACCGGCCCCCGCCCCGGAACAGGCCCCCAC
>NZ_VKJP01000730.1 GCF_007280575.1 Streptomyces benahoarensis | reverse complement strand
GCGGTACGGGGGCTTTCGGGCGGATCGGGCGGGCGCGGGGCGTGCTGTCAGGCTTCGGGCGTGGGGCCCGGCTGGCAGGTGGGGCACCAGTAGGTGACGCGCTCGTCGGCCGTCGGGCCCTGTGCGCGGTGGCGTACGAGGGTGCCGCAGCGGTGGCAGGGGCGGTCGGCGCGGCCGTGGACCCACAGGCGGCGGTCGGGGCGGGCGCCGGGGACGGTGCGGCGAGCGGGGCGGTTCTTGTTGGCTTCCAGCAGTCGCCGGGCGAGGGCCGGTGCGCGGGCGGGGTCGGGGAGCTGCCCGACCGGTAGCCAGGGGGAGGCACCGAGCACGAAGCACAGCTCGCACCGGTAGACGTTGCCGATCCCGGCGAGATTGCGCTGGTCGAGCAGGGCCTCGCCGAGCGGGCGGTCCGGGGCGGTGAGCAGGCGGCGCAGCGCCTCCTCGGGGTCCCAGTCCGGGCCCAGCGGGTCGGGGCCCAGGTGTCCCACGACGCGGGCCTCGTCGGCGGTCCGTATCAGCTCCAGTACGGGCAGGCGGTACCCGACGGCGGTGCGGTGCGCCGTGCCGAGTACCGCACGGATCTGGTGCGCGGGGCCGCCGCGCCACCGCTCCCCGGGCGTGTGGATCCGCCAGGCGCCGTCCATCCGCAGATGCGAGTGGAGGGTCAGACCGCCCTCGACGCGGAGGAGCAGATGCTTGCCGCGCGGCACCACCTCCCGGACCGTCCGGCCGGACAGATCGGCCGTCGCGAGCCGCGGTACGCGCAGCTCGCACCGGATCAGCTCCTCCCCCGCCAGCGCCTCGTGCAACTGCCGGGCGACCCGCCAGACCGTGTCACCTTCGGGCATGGGTCCATGATGCCGGGGAGGGGCCGTCCCGGGGGC
>NZ_VKJP01000729.1 GCF_007280575.1 Streptomyces benahoarensis | reverse complement strand
TTCAACCCGTCGGTGAACCCGTCGCTGACCCTCAACGTCAAGGCCCCCGCCGACAACGCCCAGGCCCACGCTGATGCCGCACGCGCCTGGGCCGGGCACCGCTCCGGCGCGCCGGGCGCGGGCTTCATGTCCAACGAGGACATCCGGCAGTTCTGCGAGTACCTGCGCAAGGACGCCCGCAACCGGGCCACGGAGCGGTCCATGGACGCCGACCACCTGGAGGCCGTGCTGAGCACGATCCCCGACGTGGGCGGGTCCATGAGTGGTGCACGGGCCCGTTCCCGACGCGTCTCGCGGCACCTCAAGCGCGTTGCGGCGGCGGAGAAGAACATCCAGAAGTACATCGCCGCCCTCTACGGCACGTTCGAGCGCGAGTACGAGTCGGAACTCCGCAAGGTCGGCAAGGGCCGCATTCAGTCGCCCAAGCGCTCCCCCTTCGGCTGGCGGTGATCTAACCGCCGCTGGTGCGGGGCCCGGCCCACACCAGCGGCCGGGCCCCGCCCGAACCCCCTCCACCTGCACCGACACCGGGAGACACCGTGGCTGACAGCCCCAAGGCCGACCTGTGGAAGGCCCTCAAACACCCCCACACGCGTCCGTGGCTGGCGGTCGCGGCCGAGGTCCCGGCCACCTTCGCCGCCCACCAGGCGTGGGGGTCGAGCACCATCGCCGCCATCGGCATGACGCTCGCCTCCGGCGCCCTGACGGCCGGGACCTGGTGGGCCGCCGAAGGCACCCGCCCCGCCCGCCGCATCCACGCCACCCTCACCATGGCCGCCGCCATGACCTACACCACCACCGCCATCTTCACCGACCCCCTCGGGCCCGAGCAGCTGTCCACGCTCGTCATCGGCGGGTCCGTCGCGGCCGGGTTGTGGAACGTCCGCAAGGCCCTGCGCGTCAACCCCGACGCCAAGA
>NZ_VKJP01000072.1 GCF_007280575.1 Streptomyces benahoarensis | reverse complement strand
GGGCGTCTCGTGGGCTCGGAGATGTTTTTAAGAGACGGGCGGTGGACGGGGCGGCGTCGGACGGCCCGCCGAGGAGATGGTCAGGTACCGGTCTGCGCGGGACGGTTCGAGGGGCGCGCCCGAACGGTCCGGGCTCCGCGGCCGTTTGCGGTCCCGGCCCTCATGAGTCCGTCCCGGTGCCGGTGGCACGGTCGGCGCCGAGGCAGCGGGCGAGGGCGTCGCCCAGGCGTGCCTCCATGTGTCGGCCGCTGCCCTCTGCGGCGGCGAGCGCGTAGCCGCGGGCGAGCGTGATCCCGCCGAGCGGCCGCCAGTGCAGCGCCAGCTCCGCGGCCTGCGCCGGGGAGCAGAGCAGCAGGTCACGGCTGGTCAAAACCTCCGCTGCCGCCGTCGTCAGATCCGCTGCGGTGACGAGCTGGGCGGGGCGCAGCCCCACCGCGTCCCGCAGCCGGGTGAGCGGATCGCGGATGTGCGGTACGTCGTCCTCCGGCTGGATCCAGACGCACCGGGCCGGGCCGGTGGCGGCGCGGCCGACCCGCAGTGTTTCGAGGTGGACGCGGCGCGGGCCGGAATCGTCGGCGGCGGCGAGGCCGAGCGGCACGGTCCAGGTCGCGCCGTCCGGCGGCACGGCGAGCACTCCGGCACGCACCTGGTGGGCGTGGAGGAGTTCCTGCCGCCGTGCCGGGGCCTCGGGACGCAGGTCGAGGGTGACGCCGTGCCCGCGCGCCTCGGCGACGAGGCGGGCCCGGTCGGCGGTCGGGCAGATGGCGGGCACCGCGAGCCGCCACGGACGACGGCGCGCGGCCTCCGCCTCGTGCAGCAACACATCGGCGGCCTGGACGAGTTGCCGGGCAACGGGGAGCAATTCGCGGCCGAACGCGGTCAGCACGGCCCGCCGCGCGGTGCGCTCGAACAGCTTCTCCCCGAAGTGCTCCTCCAACGCGGCCACCCGGCGGCTCGCCACCGACTGGGACATCCGCGCGGCGGCCGCCCCCACAGTGAAACTGCCGCGCTCGCTGACGCTGACAAACGCACTGCACGCCCCCACGAGATCCACGCCGGGACTCTATGCCAGATCGGCATGAAACCGCGCGCCGGCGTATTGGACCGCATGACGGGCGGGGGCAACAGTGGTCGTGCAATCCCGATCACCCACCGGGACGGGCCTGCCCGTCCCCGATGCGCCCTGCCCGCAAGGCGCCAGGAGGTCAGACCATGCAACCGTTCCGTGCCCGGGATGCCGTTCGCGGCGCGCTCGCCACGCTTCTCCTCATCCCGCTCGTCGCCTGCGGCACCGGCAGCGCCGAGGCGGAGGCATCGGCGCCGTCCGCGAGGGTCGCACCGTCCCACACCCGGCCGTTCGCCCACGACCTGCGGCAACTGGAGCAGAAGTTCTCCGCTCGGCTGGGCGTCTACGCCATCGACACCGGCACCGGCCGTGAGGTCGCCTACCGTGACGGCGAACGCTTCCCGTTCAACTCGACGTTCAAGGCGCTGGCCGCCGGGGAGGTCCTGAAGCAGCGCACGCTGAGCGGGATGAACGAGGTGGTCAGGTACTCGCAGGACGATCTGGTCCCCAACTCCCCCGTGACGGAGAAGCACGTCGGGGCCGGGATGACACTGCAGGCACTGTGCGACGCCGCCGTGCGCTACAGCGACAACACCGCCGCGAACCTGCTGTTCGACAAGCTCGGCGGCCCCAAGGGCCTCAACGCGGCGCTGAAGAAGCTGGGCGACCAGGTGACGCGGATGGAACGCCCCGAACCGCTGCTCAGCACCTGGGATCCGAAGTCCACCCGTGACACGACCACACCCCGGGCCCTGACCAAGGATCTGCGCGCCTACGTCCTCGGCAAGGTGCTGCGCCCGGCGGAGCGCACACAGCTCACCACCTGGCTGCGGACCAACACCACGGGCGACACCCTCATCCGGGCCGGTGTGCCCAAGAGCTGGGTGGTCGGCGACAAGACCGGCATGGGCAGCAACTACGGAACCCGCAACGACATCGCCGTCCTGTGGCCCGCACACTCCTCCCCGATCGTCGTGTCGATCCTGTCGAGCCACGGCGCGGAGGACGCCACCCCCGACGACAAACTCATCGCCGAAGCAGCATCGGTGGTCGCCCACACGTTGAAGTAACCGGACGCGTCGGGCAGGTGACGCCGGGCGGGGCTGCGCCGTGAGGAACGCAGTCCCGCCCAGGGCCGGACTGTCAGCAGGGCACTGTCCCGGACCGCTCACGGACACGAGGCGCTCACCCCGGGAACGATCACCGGGCCCATCCGGAGAGCGGCGGTGCGGCTCCCTGCCCTACGGGTACCAGGGCGGACGCCCACCGGCGACCCACCGGCTCAGCGTCCGACCGTCGACGAGACGCAGCGGCTGGTCGAGTTCGGCGTTGGCCCGCCGCGCATCCTGCGTAAAGTCGCTGGTCGTCACGATGAGCGCGGTATCGCAACGGTGGTAGGCGCGGTAGGTCCCGTTGACCGCGTAGACGACGGGCGCACCGACCCGGTTACCCGCCGCGAACCGCTTGCACTGGACCGCGATCCGACGGCCGTCGGTGAGCTGTACGAGGACATCGAGCGCCCGGTCGTTGGCTCCGCCGGACACCGTGGCGGCACGGACCCCCGGATCGCGACGCGCGAGATCCGCGACGGCATGCTCGAACTGGCTCCCGCTCATGTGCTGATACGCGGCGATGCTGTGGGTGCCACCCGTACGAGCATCAGCACGCACCCTCAACTCCCCGAAGCCGCCGCGCATCCGGTGGACGGTCACGACCACCCCGAGTACCAGAACCGCCAGAAGGCCACAGACGACGGGATGGTCCCGGACCGTCGTGATGACGACGATGAGCGCCCCCACACCGACGACCAAGCGCCCCAGGGTGACCTCACGCCTCAGCCGCCGCACAGTACGCCGCCGGGCCCGCGCAACCGGCCGACGACGAACGGCGGAGGGCCGTCGCGCACCGCTGGTCCGATGGCTACGGGTCGAGGAACGTCGTCGTGCCGGTGCAGCCATCGGTCTCCCCGGTTCGATGGGGGCGGGTCGCATCGAGGCCGGAGCCCGCCAGGCAATCCCTGCAGTGTGCTGGGACTACGGGCCCGGCCGGTGCAGAGCCCGGCATGTTGGCCGGTTGTCGTGCTCGGCCGAGCGGATCGTCGCCCTTGTCAGCCCCTCGCGTCCAACTGAGCGGCGCAGTCGTCGTGGATGTGCACCATGAACTCGGCGACCGGCCGCCCGCCCACGGGATCGACATACCGCGGGCGATGGCGGCCCGGATGTGCGCCGAGGAGGGCGGCATGCGATCGGCGTGACGATCGGGGACTTCTCCACGACGACGGTGGACGGCATGTTCTCCGTCTTCTCCGTCGTCTACCTGGTCCTCAACACGATCATTCATCTGACGCCCCAGGCGGAGCAGGCCGCCTGTTTCCGCAGCGCCCTCCTCCCCTCGTCCTGACGGCTGTTCTGTCATCGAGGTCTCGGTCCCGGAGCTGCGCCGCCTGCCGCCTGCTGCCTTCAGACCGCCGTGCCGTTCCAGGGCAGCCTGACGCGCTGGGCATACGGCCTATTTTCCACCCCGCACAGGACTTACCCCTCCGCTCTCAGTCGGCCTCTGCGGGCCTTCCCAGCACGCCATCACGTCATCGGTCCGAGTCACCGTGGCCACCAGGGCCAGGGAGTGACGGACCAACGCCGGTACGTACGCGGCCGGCACACCCGCGATCGCGTCCTCGGGTACCACCGCCACATATCCGGCGTTGACCGCGTCGAACACAGCATTCGGGATCGCCACGTTCGCCGACACTCCCGTGATCACCACCGTGCGGCAGCCGAGGTTGCGCAACAGGGCATCGACATCCGTACCGGCCAGCGGCGACAGACCATGCAGCCGCCGCACCACGAGGTCGTCCTCCGAAACCGCTATCGGCGCGGCGATCCGAGCCGCGGCCGTGCCGACGACCTGCTGTACGGGCAACCGCTCGGCGGCCCGGAACAGCCTGGCGTTGCGGCTGGCGCCCCGGCTGTCCGGGCGCCGTACCGCGAGCGCATGCATCACCTGCACCCCGGATCCGTGCGCCGCGGCAACCAACCGCGCCACATTGCTCAGCGCTCCCGACTCCTGTGCGGCCATGGCTAGTTCCGGCAGTGCACTGTCCGTCCCCACAACGCCCTGCTGGCACTCCACCGTGAGCAACACCGTCGTCGCCGGGTCCACCTGCGCCAGGAGCCTCGCGTCCGCCGCCATCCCGCCCCACCCTCTGCGCGTTCAGCGATCTCCGGACCGGAGCTCCCGACCGGCCGCGCCCGCCGACCGGCCCCACCGGAGACCTACCGCATGCCCTTGCATCCGGCCTCGCGCGCAGCAATCATTCCTGACGACTCATCAGTTTTCAATTGACAAGGATCCAAGGATCAACGGCACAAGGAACGCCGCATCGTTACCAAAGGGAACTCGATTCGGTAAAGGGACACCAGCCACCTGCCGGTCGGCACAGCCCGGCCTGGCAATCGGTCCACCCTGGCCCACGGATGTACCACGCTCCACCGCGACCACCCGGCCAAGCTTCGGCCGCCCCGGCGCACCCCCGATTCCTTTCGGGCGAGATCAAGCACGGATGTCACGGACTCCCCGACCACCCCCAATCACGGCACGGTGCACCTCAAGCCGACGGCGACGACGGAGGCAACTCACATGACGGAGACCACGAAAGACGGCGGCACGGCTGACACGCAGCGGCACGGGCGTCGGATCATGATGACGGCCGACGAACGCGATGCCTTTCTCACCGTGCAGCGGACCTGCCGCGTCGCCACCGTGAGCGAGAACGGCGCTCCCCACATCGGCGCGCTGTGGTTCGTCTGGGACGACACGGCGCTCTGGCTGTATTCGCTCACCCGCAGCAAGCGCTGGAGGCAACTGCGGAACGACCCCCGGCTCTCGGTGGTGATCGACGACGGCGAGGCATACGGAGCGCTGCGTGGCGTCGAACTGTCCGGCCGGGCCGTCTTCCTCGGGGAGGCACCGCGCACCGGCCAGCCGTGCCCGGAACTCGACGTCCCGGAGCGGTTGTTCGCGTCCAAGTACTTCGACACGGAGAGCATGCCGCACGACGGCCGGCATGCCTGGCTGCGTCTCGTACCGGACTCCGCCGTCTCGTGGGACTTCCGGAAGATGCCGAGGGGCTGATCGCACCGGACCTGCTCCGGCCGGTGCGACCGGCGGACCGGCCGTGACGAACTTGCGCTGCGTCGCGCCCACTTCTCCCCCTGCTTCCGTCCCGTCCAAGCGTGTTGCTGGTTTCATCTCGGCTGTTGTCATGCCTTCACGTTAGGTTTCGTCGCTGCTGTCCGTAATCGGGGAAATCCCTTATCCGGCTCGGGGATCTCCCTGACTCACCCCCGAGTCGACGTGGGCGACGAGCCATGCCGGAAAAGCGCGGGCGTCGGCCCGTGCATGCGATGTCAGTGGTCTCTGCGAGAGTGGACGGGTCAGCTCAACAGGACCGGTCCGCGCCGTGTCGGCCGCGGGTCGGCGGGCAGCTGCGGCCCTGTGCGGCCGGGCGCCGACAAGGATGGAGGAGTTGCGGTGAACGTGTTCTTCCCCGCGCTGCGTGACGGTTCTTCCGCGCCCGCGCTGCGCTTCGGCGACCGCACGCTGAGTTATCGCCAACTCGCCGCAGTCGCCGTACCGCTCGCCGAACGTCTCGGCGGCCGAACGCGCGTCGCGGTGTGGGCGACCCCGACTCTGGAGACGTCGGTGGCCGTGGTCGCGGCACTGCTGGCCGGGGTGCCCGCGATTCCTGTGAACCCCAAGATCGGGGCGAGCGAGTTGGCGCACATCGTGGCCGACAGCTCCCCCGATCTCGTCCTCACCGAACCGGGTGCCGTACTGCCCGACACGCTCGCCGCACTCCCCCGCCTCGACGTCAGGACCGCCACCGCCGAGCAGGCGTCCCTGCAAGAGGCGGATGGCCGGGGCATCGCGGAAAGCGGGCTGACGGACGGACCGGAACGGACGCCGGAGTCGGGCGCCTCGGCGCCGCCAAAGGTGCCGGTGCTCCCGCACGAACCAGGGGACGAGGCCCCGGCGCTGATCGTCTACACCTCCGGCACCACAGGGCCGCCCAAGGGTGTGGTGCTCCCCCGCCGGGCCGTCACGCACACCCTCGACGCGCTGGAGGACGCCTGGCAGTGGACGGCTGACGACGTACTCGTCCATGCTCTTCCGCTGTTCCACGTCCACGGCCTCATCCTCGGCGTCCTGGGGCCGCTGCGGCGCGGCGGCAGCCTCCACCATCTGGGCCGGTTCACCGCGGAAGGCGTGACCCGCGGCCTGTCCGACGGCGGGACGATGCTGTTCGGTGTTCCGACGATGTATCACCGTCTCGCCATGGAGGTCGATGACGATCCGGCGCTCGCCGCGGCCCTGGGCGCCGCCCGGCTGTTGGTCTCCGGGTCGGCGGCGCTGCCGCTGACCGACCACGAACGCATCACCGCGGCGTGCGGGCGCCGCGTGATCGAGCGGTACGGCATGTCGGAGACGCTGATGAACACCAGCGTGCGGGCGGACGGCCCACCGGCCACCGGCTCGGTCGGTGTGCCGCTGCCCGGCGTCTATCTTCGCCTGGTCGACGAGGCGGGTCAGGACGTCGCGGGGTCCGACGGCGAGACCGTGGGCGAAATCCAGGTGCGCGGCCCCAACCTCTTCGTCGAGTACCTCAACCGCCCGGACGCTACCGCCGAGGCGTTCGACGGCGGGTGGTTCCGCACCGGCGACGTGGCGGTGCGGGACGCCGAGGGCAATTACCGCATCGTCGGCCGGAAGGCGACCGATCTCATCAAGAGCGGCGGATACAAGATCGGCGCCGGTGAGATCGAGAATGCTCTGCTGGCGCATCCGGCAGTGGCCGAGGCAGCCGTCACCGGTGAGCCGGACGACGACCTCGGCGAACGGATCGTCGCCTGGGTGGTCATGGCACCCGATGCCGCGCGGCCCTCCGCCGATGAGCTGTCCGACCACGTCGCCCGCCAGTTGGCCCCGCACAAACGCCCGCGCACCGTGCATTTCCTGAACGCCCTGCCACGCAACGACATGGGAAAGGTCCTCAAACGCCAACTGGGTACGTGACAGCTCCGCCCAAAGGCCCCCCGATGCGGCATCTGCCCGGGGAGCGCGGTGGCCGCGGTGCCCCGCCGTTCACCCGATGCCGCCGCCCGGGCGGGATTTCGAGGACGTATCCGCCGCGCCTTCCACCTCCTTGCCCGCTGCCTGCAGGGCGTTGACGGCGGCACGGATGGAGGGGCGGCGGTCCGCGTCCGCGCGCCAGATCGCGTAGACGTGGCGTCGCATTTGGTGGCCCACCGGAACCACGCTCACCCCTTCCGGTACCGGACCGCGCCCCAGCCGCGGCGCGACCGCCACCCCCAGACCGGCGGCGATCAGGGCGAGTTGGGTGTGATGCTCCTCTGCCATGTGTGCGATGCGCGGCTCAATACCCTTGCTGCGCAGGGTGAACATCAGCCAGTCCTGGCAGAACTCCCCCTGTGGCCAGGAGATCCAGGCATCGTCGGAGAAATCCTCCAGTTCGACGGTGCGGCGGCGGGCCAGCGCGTGGTTCGAGGGCATGGCCACATCCGCCGGATCGTCCAGCAGCGGAGCCTTGGCGAGACCGTCGGGCAGGGAGAGCGGGCGGTTGTACCAATCCAGTACGACCGCGAGGTCGATGTCTCCGCGTACCACTCCCCGTACCGACTCGTCCGGCTCCAACTCCGTCAGATGGGGGCGGAGCTGCGGATGGGCTCGATTCAGCCTCACCAGTGCGGACGGGAAGAGCCCCCGGGCAGCGGTCGGAAAGGCACCGAGCCGGAGCTCCCCGACGGCTTGGCCCCGACGCGCCTCCAGCTCTGCCTCCGCCAGCTCGACCTGGGACAGGATGCGGGCGGCGTGGTCGGCGAGGAGCCGGCCCGCGTCGGTGAGGCGGACGCCCCGGCCGTTCTTCGCCAGCAGCTGCTGCCCGGTCTCCCGTTCCAGCTTGGCGATCTGCTGGGAGACGGCCGATGTCGTCACGTGCAGCCCGTCGGCTGCCGCGCTCACCGAACCGTGCCGCGCCACCGCGTTCAGCGTCCGGAGGCGATCAAGGTTCAACATGTAAGCAATACTAAGTGATACCTCCCACGTATTCTCGCTTGTGCTACGACGTTACACGGCTCATCGTGGTGCGCATGAGCACCACCGCCTCTCGCGCGACGCGCGTCGCCGCCCCTCCCTCCCCAGCCGCCTCCTCGCCCACCGGTTGGCGGCTGCACTTCGCCGTACTGGCCCTGATCTGGGGCTTCAGCTTTCTTTTCATCAAGGTCGGCACCGAGGGCTTCGCGCCCCTGCAGGTGACGCTTGGCAGGGTGGCGTGCGGCGCCACGGTGCTGCTGGTCGTGCTCGCCGTGAAGCGGCAGCGGCTACCGCGTTCGGCGCGTACCTGGGCACACCTGGCGGTGGCAGCGCTCTTCCTGAACGCGCTCCCCTTCTCGCTCTTCGCCTTCGCCGAGCTGACCATCCCCTCCACGCTTGCCGGTATCTGCAACGCCACCTCGCCGCTGTGGGGCATGGCTCTGTCGGTGGTCGCCCTGTCCGAGGACCGTCCCACGCGCCGCCGAGTGGCCGGTCTGGGGGTGGGATTCCTGGGCGTCCTGACCGTGCTGGGCGCATGGCAGGGCTTCACGGGCACGGACCTGACGGGCACCGCCATGGCCCTCGGCGCCTCCCTCTGCTACCCGATCGGCTGGATCTATGTGCGCCGTACGCTGGGCGGCTCCCAGGATTCCCATCTCTCCGTCTCCAGCGCACAGCTGCTGCTGGCGACCGCACAACTCGCGGTGGTCACACCACTGTTCACCAGCGCGCCAACCGCCTTCCCCGTCTGGCCAGTGCTCTCCGTCATCGCCCTTGGCACACTGGGTACCGGCATCGCGTTCCTGCTGCAGTACGGATTGGTCGCGGAAATCGGCCCCACCACGGCACAGATGGTCACCTATTTCATTCCCGTGATCGCCACGGCCGCCGGGGTGGCGCTGTTGGGTGAGCAGCTCAGCTGGAACACGCCGGTCGGCGCCCTGATCGTGCTCGCCGGCGCCGCCCTCACGCAGAGCAAGCCACGCCGCTCCACCCCTTCGCCCGTCGTGGCCTCAGGTCCGGGCCGCTCCGCAACACCTCCGCACTCCGCGGAACGGTCCGGCTCCGTCGCATGCGCCAATACCTCCCCCACCGGTCCATCCGCCGCCCCAGGCACCGGCGCACCCGCGCCCGTACCCCATGCGGCCCTGGCAGGCGGAACGCCCGACGAGGACTGACCGGCGACGCGGTGGCCGGTCAATGTTCGTCCGGACACCTCGTCCGCTCCTGATGGGGGCCTCCTCGGCGCGGCCCCCCCTCCGTTCATTCGTAGCGTCGCGCCTCGCCGGAGCCGATGGCGGCCGCGACGGCCTCGGCCAGCGGCTCGATGTCGGCAGAGGTCAGGCCGGAGATCGTGATGCGGATCGCGGGCGGTGACTGCATTCGGAATCGTGCACCTGGCGCCACCGCCCAACCGGCGTGCAGCAGACGGGCGACCGCTCCCGTCTCGTCGGGGACCGGCACCCAGACGTTCATGCCGCTCCGTCCTCGGGCAGGCACCCCGCGCGCGGCCAGTGCGCGTATGAGGGCATTCCGCCGCTCGGCATACGCGGCGGCCACCACCGCCGGGTCGACGGCGGAGCTGCGCCACAGATGGGCGACGGTGTCCTGGAGGAGATGGCTCACCCACCCCGGACCGAGACGCTGTCTGCCACGGATCCGGTCCACGGTCGCCGGGTCGCCGGTCATCACCGCCAGCCGCAGGTCCGGGCCGTACGCCTTTGCCGTCGAGCGCACCAGCATCCAGTGGTCGGTGACGCCCGCGAGCGGGTGGAGGGGAAGGTCGACGATGCCGTGACCGTGGTCGTCCTCGATCAACAGAACTCCGGGGTGTGCCCCCAACAGGCTCCGCAACTCGGTGGCGCGCGCCCGGCTCACGGCCGCTCCGGTGGGGTTCTGCGCCCGGTCCGTGACGACGACGGCCCGCGCCCCCTGGTCGAGCGCCCGCGCCAACTCCGCCGCCAGCGGCCCCTCGTCGTCGACGGCCACCGGGGCGGGGCGGAGGCCGAGTGCCGGAATGAGGTCCAGCAGGCTGCCCCAGCCCGGGTCCTCCACCGCCACCGTGTCCCCCGGTCGCAGATGCACGGCGAGCGTTCGCTCGATGGCGTCGAGCGAACCGCTGGTCAGCGCCATCGGCCCGGCAGGGACGCCGTCCTCGGCCAGCGCGGCGAGCGCCATCGACTCAAGGGCACCGTCGACCGGCGGCGCACCGTAGAGCACCGGCCGCCCGGCACTGCGCGCCGCGGCGGCCGTCACCGCCTCCTCCCATGAGGGGAGAAGCGCCGTATCAGGGTTTCCGGCAGAGGCGTCCCGGACGCCCGGCGGCGCCTCGACCCGGATCGCGTCGCGCGCCGTGCTCGCGGGCCGCGGACGGACACGGCTGCCGCGTCGCCCGGCCGTCTCGATCACCCCGCGGTCCCGCAGCGTGCGGTACGCGGCGGCAACCGTATTCGCATTCACCTCCAGATAGACGGCCAACTCCCGGAGTGGGGGAAGGACTTCGCCCGGTTGGAGCTCACCGGCACCGACGGCTCGCTCGACGCTGGCGGCAATTTCCGATGCGCGCCGACCTTCGATCCGATACTCTTCTAGCACAAAGTCGATTATGCACTAGTGCAATGGAGTTGGCAATGTCCCAGACCCCGTCGCGCCACCGGCTGCACATCCCCTCGCCGGGTACGGACTCTTCCCCCACCGACGATGCCTCCCAGGAGTACGCGCGGACCGAGCGGACCGTTCCCACCCGGTCCGCCGACCGTGCCGCCTACGATCAGGAGACCGTCCACGCGATCCTCGACGAGGGATACGTCTGCCATCTGGGATTCTTGCGGGACGGCGCGCCGGTCGTCCTGCCCACGCTCTACGGCAGGGTCGGCGACCGCCTCTACCTGCACGGTTCGACAGGTTCGCGACCGCTGCGGGCGGCCGGAAAGCCTGACCCCGGCCTCGCGGTCTGCGTCACGGTGACGCATGTGGACGGCCTGGTGCTGGCGAAGTCGGCGTTCCACCACTCCATCAACTACCGCAGCGTGGTTGTGCACGGCACCGCCCACCAGGTCACCGACCCGCGGGAGAAGACCGCGGCCCTCGACGCCCTCATCGACCACGTACTCCCCGGCAGGTCCGCCGATTCCCGGCCGGGCAACGCCAAGGAGCTGGCCGCCACCGCCGTCATCCGGCTCGATCTGCGTGAGGTCTCGGCGAAGATCCGCACCGGCGGCCCGAACGACGAGCCCGAGGACCTGGCGCTCCCCCACTGGGCGGGCGTACTACCCGTGGCCCCCGTGTACGGCACGCCCATACCGTCGGAATCCCAGGCTCCCGGCATTTCCGAGCCGGCGTATCTCACCACACGATGAGGAGCCTTCCATGCTGATCCACCCCTGGGACGCCCCGACCCACGACGGCGAATGGCAGCACTGGCTCGCCGGAAACGACTTCGGCCAGCTGGCGGTCAACGGCCCGCCGGGCGCGCCGCCGCTCGTACAGCCGATGCACTTCGCGTACACGCCCGGGAGCGGTGAGGTCGTGACCCATCTCGCCCGGCCGAATCCGGTCTGGCCCGCGCTGGAAGCGGCGCCGACGGTGCTGCTGAGCGTGGTGGACGACTACGCCTTCATTCCCGGTCCCTGGCAGGCCACCGAGGAAGAGCCGCCCGAGCACGGCGTCCCCACGAGCTTCTACGCGGCCGTGCAACTCACCTGTCACGCCCGCATCGTGGACGACCCGGAGGCCAAAGCCGTGCTGCTGCAACGGCAGATGGATCACTTCCAGCCGGAGGGCGGCTCCGCGCCGGTCGCCGCCGACCAGGCACCGTACGGCCGACAGCTCGCGGGAATCCGGGGGCTGCTTCTGCAGGTACAAGAGGTGCGGGCCAAGTTCAAGTACGCCGGAAAGCGGTCCGAGGCCGTACAACAGCGCATATCCGATCGGCTGGCCGAGCGGAACGCGCCGGGCGATGCCGCCGCCCGCGTCCACCAGCAACGTCGCCTCGCAGCCGCTCGCGAGGGGCACACCCGGACGCCGTGAGGTGCCCGCACCCCGTGCTGAGGGCAGGCGGCCTGGGGCGCGGCACATGGTGCGGCCGGGCAGTCGCCATCCGGGGCAACCGCCCGACTTCACCACCTGACAGCCCACCTGTCGAGGGCGCCGGGGCGCTCCCCGGCGGCTCCCGCACTCCGGCAACGACCGGCGTTCACCGGCACCGCCTCAGTCGGGCAGCCGTTCCCCGCGCTCGCGCTCGCCCGTCGCGTCCGCGCTGTCGGTGACCACGGCTCCGGGCGACCCGGCGACCACGGTGGTCTCCTCCCGGCGCCCGGCCGTCGGCGTCGACGATTGCGCGATGAAAGCGCCGACCAGCACCACGACGCCGCCGAAGATCTGCGGAGGGGAGAGATGTTCGCCCAGCAGCACCCAGGCCAGGACCGTCGCGATCACCGCTTCCAGGCAGGCCACGACACCGGCGACCTGGGGCGACAGACGACGGATCGCCACCACACCGGTGAGATAGGCAAGGACGGTCGCGACCAGCACGATCCAGGCGAGCAGCAGCGCAGCTGGGACGTCGGTGCCGTTCATCGAGGTCGTCCCGCCGAGCACCGACCAGACCATCCCCCAGGGGCGGGCGATCACGGTGAGGACGAGGGTGCCGATCAGCAGCCCGTACGCGACGACGCCGAGCGGGTCGATGGTGTCCTCGCCATCGGTTCCGTGGTCCGAAAGGACGAAGTAGCCGACCTGGCAGCAGGCTGCGCCCAGGGCGAGAGCGAGTCCCAGCGCATCGATGCTGAGCCCGGACCACACCTCGACAACGCAGGCCAGGCCACCGACGGCGAGGACCACACCGATCGCGGCGGCGCGGGTGACCGGCCGCTTCTGGACGAAGCGGACCCAGCCGAGCACCAGGGCGGGCGCAAGATACTCGATGAGGAGCGCGACACCGACGGGGATGCGGGAGAGCGCGGCGAAGTAGCACGCCTGGACACCCGCGACGGCGAGCAGCCCGAATCCGGCGAGCAGCGCGGGCCTCCGCCGCACCAGGGAGCGGTGGCGCCAGGCCACGGGAAGCATCACCAGGGTGGCGCCCGCGACACGGAGCCAGGTGATGTGGAGGGGTTCCAGTCCCGCCTCGATCAGGGGTTTGGCGGCGACGCCGGAGCCGCCGAAGGCGACGGCGGAAAGCAGCGCGAGGGCCAGGCTCATCCCTCGGCCCGCGGTGGCCGTGGGCCCTCCCGCCCCGGGGGCGGGAGGGGACGCGGACGATCCCCCGGCGCCGTGAGTACCCCGACCCGGCCGGGCGTTCGTAGCGGCAGGGCTCCCCGAAGACGCGTGCATCGGGTCATCATGACAGGCGCCACGGGCGGAGTCACCCCTTACCGGCTCCTCCCGTCTCCCGACCACGGAGCAGCCGTCAGCTGGCCATCACCCCAGGTCGGCGGTGTCCCCATCCAGGCGGGCCGCGAGTCGCGCGGTGTCGACGGAGGCGCGGCGCAGCACCTCGACGGCACGGGACTCGGGATCGTCCACCAAGGCGGCCAGCAGATCCAGGCAACCCGCACGGAGGGCGTAGCGGGCGTGCGCGCGGTCGAGGGCACCGTCCATGGCTGCGGCCGCGGCGGGCGACCATCCCGGTACGCCCCCCTCGGCCACCATGGGCACCGCGCCGGAATCCTCGACGGTGCCGTGCCACTGGAGCCCGTATCCGATGCTGCGCTGGACGAGGTAGCCAAGGAGCCGGGCGACCTGGGGCGGCCCGCCGTCGAAGGCATCCCGTACGGCCGGGTCCCACTCCAGCAGACCGTGCAGGAGGTGTGCGGTGTCGACCTGACGATCACCGTCCCGCGTGGCCCGTCGGCGGGCAGCGGATATCACCGACGCCAGCTCAACGGTGAGCTGTGCGTCCATATCCACCCGCGCGGGGACCTCCCCGCCGCTGTACGCAGTACGGTTTTGCACGCTTACCACCCCACCAGCCACGAAAGGCCCGGGCATCCCCGGTGGGGAGCATTTACACATCCCACCATGGTTGGGGAGAAGCCCGTCACTTCTCCTCCTTGCGGAGGAGAAGTGGGCGCCGTGAGGGCGACATATCCGGAGACCCCCCTCCTGTGCCGGGAAGCCCAGCCGCTGCTCTCCGACATCCTCCCGTGACGGACCTACGAGGGAGCACCGCCCAGTGCAGCATCCCACCGTGGCGTGCCTCGACGCTCGCCCGGCGGGCGGCCACGCCGCTGTGGCTCTCGGAGGCGCCGGTGCGGCCCGACTGATCGCTGGCATTGACGGGCCATCAGTATTGAAGGTTGTCGTCGGTGCGGATACCTTCCGCGGACCCGTCAGGCATGTCGTCACCTAAAGGGGTGGTCGTATGGCCGCAGTCACCGCGCAGGTCCGCATCGAGGCTCCAGCCGGGCAGATCTGGGAGCGGCTCACCGACTTCGAGGGCTACGGCCGGTGGAACGCCACGCACACCGACTTCCCTCAAGGCGGGCCGGATCCTCTGGAGACGGGCGCGGAGTACGAGGAAAGCATGAAGCTGATGGGCTTCCCGGCCGAGGTCCGCTGGACGGTACGGGAACTGCGGCCGGAGCGGCTGCTGGACATCCGAGGCAAGGGCCCGATGGGCGTGACGCTGGCAATGCGGTACGCGCTGGAGCCGGACGGCGGGGCGACGCCGGTACGCATCGACGGGGAGTTCACCGGCGCCGCGGTGTCCTTGATGGCCGGAAAGCTCAAGGACTCCGCGAGCTCGGCGCTGCAGACGTCGCTGAGCGAACTCGCCGCGCTCGTCGCCTGACGCAACACGCCGAGGTCCGTGCCGCACCCCTCCAGGGGCCGCGGCACGGACCTCGGCGAAGCCCCGGCGCGCGGCTGCTCGCGCGCGCCGGGGGCGGATATCCGCACGCCGGGGCGGGGGGCCGTGCACCCCCGGCCCTCAGTCCTCCTCAGCGAGGATCAGATAAAGCTCCTTCCGCGCCTTGTTGACCACCGCCATCGCCTTTTCCCGCTGCTCAGGGGTGCCGGTAGCCCATACCTGCCGGAAGGCGTCGACGAGACCGCCGCCGGCCTTGCGGATCTCGTTCATGGCCTCCCAGTCGACGCCACGCCCGGCCTCCTCCCAGGGGGCTTCGGGGCCGCCGTCGGCCTCCGTGCACCCCTCCTCCGTCAAGGAGAAGAGCTTCTTGCCCCCCTCGGAGGCGCTGGCGATCAGACCCTCGTCCTCCAGGAGCTGGAGGGTCGGGTAGACCGAGCCGGGGCTGGGCTTCCAGGCGCCGCCGCTGCGCTCGGCGATCTCCTGGATCATTTCGTAGCCGTGCATCGGACGGTCCTTGAGCAGCGCGAGGATCGAGGCGCGCACGTCGCCGCGCCGGGCGCGGCCACGCGGCCCGCCACGCCCCCGGCCACCGCCGAACTGCGGTCCACCGAAGGGTGGCCCGAAGGGCCCGAAGGCGCGGCGACCTTCGAACCGGTCACCGAAGCCACCGAATCCGCCCGGTTCACCCGGGCCGCGGGCCCCGGGACCACCGTGTCGGCCGGCACTCCAAGGGCCGCGACCGAATCCGGTTTCCTGTCCGTGTCCGTGGGATCGCATGAGCTGTCCTTTCGTCAGTCGGTGGCCCAGCGGCCAACCGGTCGCCGGCCAACCACTTCATTGACCGATCGCGATGCGTCAACGATATATCGGTATCGTTCTTTCGACAAGAGCGGGCACGCCTCGATGCCGCCCGCAGACGTGCCAATTTCTCGGGATTGGCCCTGAACTGTGGCGGAGCGGGTGGCCTAGGGTCCTCGGCATGAGGATTCGTATCGTCGATGCGTTCAGCACACGCCCGTTCACCGGCAACCCGGCGGGAGTTGTCCTTCTGGACTCGGATGACTTCCCTTCCAGGTACTGGATGCAGGACGTCGCCCGAGAGGCGAACCAATCGGAGACCGCGTTCGCCCATCCCCTGCCTCCCGGTGGCGAGGCGGACTGGGCGCTGAAGTGGTTCACTCCGACCACCGAGGTCACCATGTGTGGACACGCCACGCTCGCCACCGCGCATGTCCTGCACACCACCGGGGCGGCCACCGGAACGGTCCGCTTCGCCACCCGCAGCGGTGTCCTGACCACGACCGCGAACGACGACGCCACGTTCACCATGGACTTCCCGACTGCCCCGCTCACCCCTGTGAAGGTTCCGCTGTCGGTCGTCCGCGGGCTGGGCGGCGTCCCGATCCGCGGCGCGTACGAGACGGGTCCCCAGGTCGGCGACCTGCTGGTCGAGCTGGCTGATGAAGAGTCCGTGGACTGCCTGTCGCCGAACTTCGCGGCGCTGGCCGGGCACGACGGCAGGGGTGTGATCGCCACCGCGCGCGCCGACACGACCGACTGCAGTTACGACGTCCGGGCCCGCTGCTTCTTCCCCCATGTCGGTATCAACGAGGACCCGGTGACGGGCAGCGCCCACACCGCGCTCGCGCCGTTCTGGGCGGCCCGGATCGGCCGGGACACCCTCACCAGCCTGCAAGGGGGTGCTCGCACCGGCCTCATCCACACCCAGCTGCACGGCGACCGCACCCTGCTGATCGGCTCCGCCGTCACCGTGATCGACGGGGAACTCCTCGCCACGCCCTGAACACCGTATGGATGCGGTGCCCCGGGCCTCGGAACCATTCCGGGGCACCGCACTGCGCTGCTTCCGGTCGTGTCCGAGCCTTCTTCAGGCCGCCTCCTCTGCCATTTCCCGGCACTCGCGAGCGTTCTCGGCAACCAGCGGCGGGATGGCGGTGTTTCTCTTCGTGAAAGATCTGGTCGGCGCCTGAGGCGGCGGCCGGCGCGAGGATCTGACGGGGGAAAGAGGTTCCGGCGATGTCGCACCACAGGCCGCCGAGCTGTTCAGGGACCGGACGAACGGAGCTGCCGGGGAGGGAACCACCCAACGGGCCGAAGTCCGATGCGGGGAGCGGCACGCTTCTAGCCTCCGCACCGAACACCACCGGTCTGCATGAACCGGGGCCGGTCGCGCCCGGGCCGGGCCACTCGGGAAGACGCCGCGGCCGGCCTGGTGCGTGCCGGAGGCCGGTGGCACGGCCCTCGGGCATCCGCCCCGGCAGGAAACCGAGGGGCGCGGTTGCACCGACGGTGGACGACGTCGGCACGGCTCCGGCGTCCGACCCCTGGTACGCGGCGCGGGGCCACAGACCAATCGGCTTGGTCTCAGCGGGAGTCGAGGGCGTGGAGCACTTCCCGGGCCGCGCGACGACCGGACTCGACGGCCCCTTCGAAGTAACCGTTTCCGTGCACGGCGGTCTCCGTGCCCGCCCAGTGGAGCGCCCCCTCCGGCAGACGCAGAGCATTGCCGAAGGCCGTCCATCCACCGGGGGTGAAGTGCCCGGAGAAACAGCCCCGGGTCCACTCCTCCGCGAGCCAGTCGAACTCGATGAACTCCTGCGGTTCCGCCGCCCGCTCGGTGAACAGTTCGCCGAGGCGGCGGGTGATGCTCTCCCGGCGCTCCCCGGGCGGACGGGCCCGCAGGTGGGCTGCGTCGTCGCCGTAGGCGAACGCGGTCAGCACCGCCCTCGGGGCCTCTGGCGGCGTGTTGTCGACGGTTTCCGTGAGCACGCCCGTTGCCGATGTCGACACTCCCGACAGCCCCTCGTCCCGCCAGAAGGGCTCGGGGTACACGGCATGGACCTTCAGCGCGGTACCGGCCGTCATACGCTGGAAGACACCTGCCCTCGGGGCGCTCAGCGGCGGGTCGTAGCGGAGGCTCCCGGCGAGTACGGGCGGCAGCGTGATCACGGCCCGCGCCGCGCGGTACTCCCCCGGTGTCGTGGTGACGCGGACCCCGGTGTGGTCGTGGGCGATGCCGACGACCGGCTCGGACAGCCGGACGGAGCCGTCGGGCAGATCGGCGACCATCCGCTCGGCGATCTCCTGTGCTCCGCCGACGATACGGGTCTCCTGCGCCCCGCCCCGGAAGCCGAGCAGCGCCTCGGTCCCTCCGCCGCTGGCCAGATAGAAGAGCGTTTCGAGCAGGGAGGTCTCCGAAGGGCTTCCGGCGAGGAGTCCGCCGGAGATGACCCGGCCGACGTAGCGCTTCGCGGCATCCGGGGCACCGGTCCCATCGAGCCAGGTGGCGAAGGTCTGCCGGTCCCAGGCCACCGCGTCGGCAGCGGTCCACGGGCTCTTCACGGGGACATGCCCGCACAGCGTGTCGAGTTCCCGGAGGAGCGCGGTCACCTCGTCGGGGAGCGCGGTCCGGTGCTCCCCGTCGTAGTCGATCACCGAGGAGCCGTACTGCGGGGTCGGGTAGGTGGCGATGTCGTAGTGGCGGACCAATTCGCTGATCCGGAGCTGGCCGGAGGAGATCCACTGTCCGCCCAGGTCAAGTTGGGTGCCGTCAGGCAGAAAGCGGGTGAAGGCCCGCCCGCCGACCCGGCCGCGGGCTTCCAGTACGAGAATGTCGCAGCCCGCCCGGTGGAGTTCCTGCGCGGCGCTGAGGCCCGCGAATCCTGCGCCGACAACCACCGCGTCGCGCTCACTCACTCCGGTCACCGCTTCCCTGTCTCATTCCGCCCGGCCTGCGCCGTACGGGCCGACGGCACCTTCAGGATCATGGTCGGACGGCGGGCTCACGCGGCGCGCCACACCGCTCATCGCCCGGTTCACCCGGTATGGGCAACCACCCCCGCAGGGCCACCACCGCGGAAACTCACCACTGTCGGCCCACCTCCGCACCCCGGTCCTTTCGGGGCCGGCCCTGCAACACCCGACGTGCACCACACGCTCCGGGCCACCGGACCATCCCCCTCGAACAAGCCACACACCAGACCGAACGGCTCACCCCCGCCGCATCCATCCGGCGCGCCCCGCGCCCTGCGCCTACAACGTCGGCAACCAGTCCACCCGGCCCGCGAGCAGCGCGTACCCCAGGAAGGCCACGATGTCGATCAGGGCATGCGCGGCGATCAGCGGGCCTACGCGGCCCCACCGCCGGTAAAGGAGGACGAAGATCACGCCCATCACCATGTTGCCGACGAAGCCACCGATGCCCTGGTAGAGGTGGTACGAGCCGCGCAGCACGGCGCTGGCGGCGAGTGCGGCCATCGGCGTCCAGCCCAACTGCCCCAGGCGGCGCAGCAGGTAGCCGACGACGATGACTTCCTCCAGGACGGCGTTCTGCACGGCGGAGGCGATCAGTACGGGGAACTTCCACCACACGTCCGGCAGCGCCTCGGGCACCACCGTGAGGTTGAAACCCGCCGCCCGCGCACCAAGGTAGAGCAGCAGCCCGCTGCCGCCGATCACCGCGGCGAGCGCCGTACCGCGCCCCAGGTCGAACCCGGGACGGCGTCGGTCGCATCCCAGCGCACGGAGCCCTCCCACGCGCTCCCGCAGCAACAGATGCGCCACCAGGGCGACCGGCACCAGCGCCGTCGTAATCCCGAAGAGCTGCCAGGCGAGGTCCAGCCACGGACGGCCGGGCGCATGGGAGCCGTTCAGCGTCGCCACCTGCTCCTTGAGGCCGTCGGAGCGGGTCACCGCGCCGAGGAAACTGATCAGCGCGGACACACCGCTGGCCCCCAGCGAGAGGGCCAGCACCAGAAGCGTCTCGTTCCGCAGCATCTTCCGGGACAGGGACTCCCCCGGCCGCCCATCACCGGGTACGTCGGCCTCACCACGGACATCCACATCCGACCCCATAGTTTTCTCCACTTTCACCGCTTTCTCCGCTCGCGCCCCTGCCTGCGCATCCATCACTTCCACCACTTCCGCGATACCGCCACCCGTGCCATGCCTGCCCGGCTAGGGTCGCCGCACCAGGTACGAAGATCGCGCGACAGGCCGGGGCAAGCGCCGTCCCACGTGGTGTGCCCTGCCTCCGCCGAGTCCCGATCGAGCTCCGAGACGCAGGAGAGGCGCTACCGCGATGGGACGTCACAGCTTGCCCGACAGCTCCGAACCGGACGGCGCGGGGCCCCGGCCCGGCACGCGCCGCCGCACCGTCGTGCTGGCCACGGCGCTGGTCCTCGCTCTCGCGGCGGGCACGGTGGTGGTGCTGCGCGCCGATCTGCTGCCGTTCGGCAAACCGTGTGGCGGCGACTCCGTCCGGCTCGATGTCGTCGCCTCGCCCGACATCGCCCCCGCCCTCGACGACGTGGCGGACCAGGCACTGCGCGATGAGACACGTACCGACGGGAAGTGCCTGGACGTCAAGGTGACGGCGCGCTCCGGAGCGGAGGTAGCCGACTCACTCGCGCAGCGCCCGGCACACAACGAATTCCAGGTGTGGATACCGGACTCCACCCTCTGGGAGGACCGCGTGGAAGCGGCCAGCGGCACGCCGTTGACCACCAGCGGAACGATCGCGGCCTCCCCCCTCGCGCTGGGTGCCGTGCCCGCCGCCGCCGAGAAGCTGGGCTGGCCGGAGAAGACGTACGGCTGGGCCGCGATGGCGAAGGCTGCCGACGATGGCACTCTGCCGCTCGGGGTGGCCGATCCCGCGCGCAGCGCCACCGGACTCCTCGCGCTCTCGCGCATCGACGCCGCCTACCGGAAGGAGAAGACGGGCGAGGACGCCGACACGGCACAGGGCCGGACGGCCGCCGCCGCCAAGGTGCTCCACCGGTGGCTCGCCGACGGCGACGAAGAACTCGCCGCGACGCTGCCGCGTGACGCCTCCGACGCCGAGACGGCCGATCCGCACCGCAATCAGACGGTCCTCCTCTCAGAACAGGCCGCGTTCGCGCACAACCGCGCCGCCACCGGGCCCGGGCTGGAGCTCTTCTACCCCGCGGACGGCACCGCCCAGCTCGACTACCCGTACACCCTCGTGGACGAGAACCAGCTCGACGCCGATCAGTCGCGCGCCGCCAGCCGCTTCATGACCCTGCTGGCCACGCCCGAGGGTCAGCAGGTGCTACGCACCCACGGCTTCCGGGCGGGCCACGGCAGGGCCGATGAGAAGGTGACCCGTGCGGCGGGCGGACGCGCGCCCCAGCCGTACACCCAGGACGCCGCCCCGCTGCCGTCCGCCAAGGAGATCCGGGCGCTGCTCGGCATGTGGACGGTCACCGTGCAGAACGCCCGGCTCACCACGGTGGTCGACGCCTCGTCGTCGATGGGGCTCGCGGTGCCCGGCAGCGGCGGCCGGTCACGGATGACGCTGGCCAGGGATTCGCTACTCCGGGCGCTGACGACGTTCACGCCGGACGACGAGATAGGGCTGTGGAAGTTCGCCACGGTGCTCGACGGTTCCCGCGACTACCTGGAGGTGTCCCCCACCACCCGGCTCGGCGGCCGGGACTCCGGCGGCTCCACCCACCGTGACGGCCTCGCGGCCGCCCTGCGGATGCTCGCGCCCGTCCCCGGTGGCGGCACGGGGCTGTACGACACCACGCTCGCCGCGTACCGCGAGGCCCGGTCGTCGTATGCGGAGGGGAAGTTCAACGCGGTCGTGGTGGTCACCGACGGCGCGGACGACGACGCCGACAGCATCGGCCTGGACGGCCTGGTGGAGCAGGTGAAGAAACTGACGGACCCGGGGCAGCCGATACCGCTGATCGCCCTCGCGCTCGGCCCGGAGGCCGACCGGTCGGCACTGGACCGCATGGTCGCCCCGACCGGCGGCTCCGCCCACGAGGTCGAGGACCCGTCACAGATCGACAAGGTGATCCGGCAGGCCATCGTCGCCGCGGGCAGCGAGGAGCAGGGGTAGCACGAGCGACCGGAGCGCACCGGACCTGCCCCGACGGCGGGCGGCCCCCGGCCTCGTCTCCGGGGCGAGCCGCCGACGGCCCGTCCCCCAAAGGGCAACCACCCAGCTCAAGGCCCCGGGGCAAGCCGCTTCCCGCCTCCCCAGACCAGCCGCCTCCGGCCCCCTGGGCGACTCCATTCCGAACGCACCGGGCAAACGCCTCCCAGGCAAACC
>NZ_VKJP01000728.1 GCF_007280575.1 Streptomyces benahoarensis | reverse complement strand
GGGTGGCCGGGGCGGCGCCGGGGACGTCGCGGGTGACGGTGGCTCCGGCGGCGGCGAGGGCGGTGTGGAGGGCCGCGGTGCCGTCGGGGTGCTCGTCGGTGTCGGTGACCTCGACGACGAGGGAGGTGGTGGCCCGGGTGAACTCGTCGGTGGCGGAGGAGCGCAGCAGCGTCCCGCCGTCGATGACGACGACGTGGTCGCAGGTGCGTTCCAGTTCTCCGAGGAGGTGGGAGGTCACCAGGACGGAGATGCCGAAGTCGGTGTGGACGCGGCGGATCAGGGCGAGCATGTCGTCCCGGCCGACGGGGTCTAGGCCGTTGGTCGGCTCGTCGAGGAAGACCAGCTCCGGGTCGTGGACGAGGGCCTGGGCGAGTTTGACCCGCTGTTTCATGCCGGTCGAGTAGCCGCCGATGGGGCGGTATCGCTCCTCGTAGAGGCCGACGTGGCGGAGGGTGTCCGCGGTGCGTTCGCGGGCCGCAGTGGGCGGCAGGCCGGACATGCGGGCCATGTGGACGACGAATTCGGTGGCGGAGACATCCGGGGGCAGGCAGTCGTGTTCGGGCATGTAGCCGACGCGTTCGCGGATGGCGGCGCCGTGGGTGGTGACGTCCATGCCGAGGACGTGCGCGGTGCCCTCGGTGGCCGGGGCGAGGCCGAGGAGGATCTTGATCAGGGTGGATTTTCCGGCCCCGTTGGCGCCCACCAGGCCGGTCACACCGGGCGCGATGTCCACGGTCAGCCGGTCCAGGGCGGTCACCCGCGGGAACCGCTTGCTGAGGCTTTCGGTCAGAATGACGGTCACGCCTCGACGGTAGTGGCGCCCGCCACACGGATCGTCAACCCAGGCGACGGTCCGGCCCTACCTCTTCGGGACGACGACCCTTAGGGGATGCCGTCCTCGGGGGGCATGGCGGAGGCGACGGG
>NZ_VKJP01000727.1 GCF_007280575.1 Streptomyces benahoarensis | reverse complement strand
TGAAGCCCGCGCCCGGCGCGCCGGAGCGGTGCCCGGCCCAGGCGCGTGCGGCATCAGCGTGGGCCTGGGCGTTGTCGGCGGGGGCCTTGACGTTGAGGGTCAGCGACGGGTTCACCGACGGGTTGAAGCCCCCGCCGTTACGGGTCTTGTTGATGTTCTTGGTGCCCCGGGCGGGGGCGCCGATGGTCGGCGGGGTGGTCGGACGAGGCGGGACAGCCATGGCGGCCGTCTCCTTTCACTGGAAGGCGGAAGGACTGCGCGGGGTGCAGGAGGGTCAGTGGGGCAGGTGGTGGCGCGGGTGGTCGGCCACGGCCTCCTGCCAGCGACGCGACTCCGCCGCGTCCACCCCGCTGACCTTGATGGAGAAGTCGCACTCCGGGCACCGGTCGGAGGCACCGGTGAGCAAGTCGGTGATGTGGCGGGCCAGCCACATCGACGAGGCGCCGGTGGCCATCACGCAGGTGGCCAGGAGGTGGCCCGGCAGGGCGTAGGGGGCCAGGTCCGCAGCGGTCGCGGTGGCCACGACGGCACCGGCGCCCAGAGAGGCGGCGAGCGGGAGGTACTGGCGGGGCTTCACGTGAAGGTCTCCTTCGTCAGGCGTGGGCGGACCGGCAACGGGCGCAGGTCGTACGCGCGTCGGGGGCGTACAGGACGACGGTGAGGTCGTGGTCGTCCCGCAGCGCGGCCGTCAGGCGGATGCCGCAGGCGGCGCAGGGGAGGAGCAGCGACGCGCCCCCGAAGTCGTCGTCGCTGCAGTAGCGCAGGTAGATGTTGGCGCCGAGGTAGGCGACGGCGGACGGCTGGCCGTGCGGGTGGCTGGGGTAGCCGCGCCACATCTCCGCGGCCACGACGCAGCCGAGGGTCTTCGGGAAGCGCTGGCAGATCACCCTGTGTGCGTGCTTCTCGACGTCGGCGCGCTGGATGGCCTGCCGGATC
>NZ_VKJP01000726.1 GCF_007280575.1 Streptomyces benahoarensis | reverse complement strand
TGAAGCCCGCGCCCGGCGCGCCGGAGCGGTGCCCGGCCCAGGCGCGTGCGGCATCAGCGTGGGCCTGGGCGTTGTCGGCGGGGGCCTTGACGTTGAGGGTCAGCGACGGGTTCACCGACGGGTTGAACCCCCCGCCGTTACGGGTCTTGTTGATGTTCTTGGTGCCCCGGGCGGGGGCGCCGATGGTCGGCGGGGTGGTCGGACGAGGCGGGACAGCCATGAGGGCCGTTCCTTTCACTGGAAGGCGGAAGGACTACGCGAGGTGCGGGACGGTCAGTGCGGCAGGCGGTGCTGCGGGTGGTCGGCGACGGCCTCCTGCCAGCGGCGCGACTCCGCCGCGTCGGTCCCTCGCAGCCGGACGGTGAGGGTGCACTCGGCGGCGGTGCAGCGCAGGGAGCGGACGGTGACCCGGTCGATGGCGTAGTTGGCCAGCCACATCCCCGACGCCCCGGCGGACATCACGCAGGTGGCGAGGAGGTGTCCGGGCAGGGCGTAGGGGGCCAGGCTGGAAGCGGCGGTAGTGGCGATGACGGCGCCGGCGCCCAGCGAGACGGCGCGCGGAAGGTACTGGTTGGACTTCATGTGAATCTCCTTGTCAGGCGCGGGTGGTCAGGCAGTGGGTGCAGGCGGCGGCCCCGCCATCGAGGCCGGTGAGGGCGGTGGAGAGGTCCTGGTCGTTCCACAGGCCGACCGTCAGGCGGTTGCCGCAGGCAGCGCACGGCAGGAGCAGCGAGATGCCGACGTAGTCGTCGCCGTTGCAGTAGCGCAGGTAGGTGTTGGCGCCGAGGTAGGCGACAGCGGACGGCTGGCCGTTCGGGTGGCTGGGGTAGCCGCGCCACATCTCCGCGGCCACGACGCAGCCGAGGGTCTTCGGGAAGCGCTGGCAGATCACCCTGTGTGCGTGCTTCTCGACGTCGGCGCGCTGGATGGCCTGCCGGATC
>NZ_VKJP01000725.1 GCF_007280575.1 Streptomyces benahoarensis | reverse complement strand
CCGTCGTCCCCCGTGTCCCCCGTGCCCCCCGTGGCGCCGGTGGTGACGCGCCCACCCTTGCGGCGGGCGCTGAAATGCCGATGAAATTCCGTTGAGGACGACAGGGGGACGGGCATGAGCGGAAACTGCGGAACCGTCGGGGAAGCGCGCTGGCGCATCGCCGTGCTGGGGCCGGTACGGGCCTGGCGCGACGGAACGCCGCTGGAGTTGGGACCGGTCCGGCGGCGGGCGGTACTGGCCGCCCTGGTGCTGCGGCCGGACACCCGCGTCAGCCATGAGCAACTGCTCGACGACGTATGGGGCGCGCAGCCACCGCCCTCGGGCCGCCGGGTCCTGCCCAGTTACGTCTACCCGCTGCGCAAGGCCCTCGACCCGCCGGGCACCCCACCGGCGCGCTCGGTGATCCGCAGCGACCGTGGCGGCTACCGCTTCCACACCGACGGCGTCCGCCTCGACACGGCGGAGCTGACCGCCCACGCCGACGCCGCCCACCGCGCCTGGACCTCCGGTGACCCGGCCACCGCTGCCGACCGCTTCGCCGAGGCGCTCGCGCTCCTCGGCGACGAGCCCTTGACCGGCCTCCCGGGCCCCTTCGCCCACGCCGAACGGCAGCGTCTCGCCCGGCACCGCCCCGCGCTCCAACGGGACCGGTTGGCCTGCCTGCTCGACCTCGGCCGGCCCGCCGAAACCCTCGACGGCCTCGCCGCGCTCTGCGCCGCCGACCCGTACGACGAGGCGCTGGCGGCGCTGCGGATGCGTGCCCTGTACGGCAGCGGACGGCAGGCCGCGGCGCTCACCGTCCACCAGGAGATGCGCACCCGGCTCCGCGACGAACTCGGCGTCGATCCGGGCGAGGAGCTGCGCCGCGCCCACCAGGCGGTGCTGCGCCGCGACGACGGACAGCTGCGCGGCCCCCGCCCACCCGGCGCCATGCCTCCGCC
>NZ_VKJP01000724.1 GCF_007280575.1 Streptomyces benahoarensis | reverse complement strand
GCCCCCGGCCGTACCCTCCGCCCTCGGACGTCCCCCGGCGCGTGCGCGACCCCGCCCGCGCGCCGGGCTGTCGAGTACGCTTCCCAGGCGCGCCCATCCGGCGCGCCGGGGGAATCGGACACACCGGCTTCGGTGACACCGGGCAGCGGCCCACGGGGGCCCGACACCATGCGGAGGAAGCGGCTTTGCACATCCAGGAGTGGCTGGCGACGGTTCCGGCCCTGAGCGTGTATCTCCTGGTCGGGGTGGTCATCGGCGTGGAGAGCCTGGGCATTCCGCTGCCGGGCGAGATCGTCCTCGTCAGTGCGGCGATCCTGTCCGCCACCCAGGACCACATCGACCCGTTCGTGCTGGGCGCCTGCGCGTCGGCCGGTGCGATCATCGGCGATTCCATCGGCTACCTCATCGGACGCAAGGGCGGCCAGCCGCTGCTGGACTGGGCGGGCAGCAAGTTCCCCAAGCACTTCGGGCCCGACCATGTCGCGATGGCCGAGGAGAAGTTCGCCAAGTACGGCATGTGGGCGGTCTTCATCGGCCGCTTCATCGCCCTGCTGCGGATCTTCGCCGGTCCGCTGTCCGGTGTGCTGAGGATGCCGTACTGGAAGTTCCTGATCGCCAACGTCCTCGGCGGCATCGTCTGGGCCGGCGGCACCACCGCCCTCCTCTACACCGTCGGCGTGGTCGCCGAGCCCTGGCTCAAGCGCTTCTCCTACTGGGGGCTGGCCGCCGCCGTGCTCTTCGGCATCGGCTCGTTCCTCCTCATGAAGCAGCGCGCGAAGAAGGCCGCCGCCGCGCGCGCGGCGGCGGCCGAGGAGCCGGCCGGCGCGCCGACCGACTGACGTCCTCCGCTCGCGCGGTACGTCCCGGCCCGGTGGCTTCTGCCGCCGGGCCGGTGCCGTTCCTGTCTCTTATACACCTCTCCGAGCCCACGAGACGCTCATGAACCTCGTATGCCGTCTTCTTCT
>NZ_VKJP01000723.1 GCF_007280575.1 Streptomyces benahoarensis | reverse complement strand
TTCCAAGACGAAGACGGCATACGAGTTTCATGAGCGTCTCGTGGGCTCGGAGATGGGTATAAGAGACAGTCACGGCACTTGGGGCGGCGGGCCGCGGTGCCCGGGGCGGGTGCGCCGCCGTGCCGGGGCCGGAGGCCGGGCCCGGCACGGCGGGGCGCTTCCGCCTCCCGTCACACAGGCGGCTCGCCCCCATCCGCGTCCTCCTCGTCCAGGAGCGCACGGGGAAAGCGACCGGTGAGCCAGGTGGGGAGGCCGCCCATGAGGCGGAAGAGGCGGGCGGCCTCGGTGAGCAGGTGGGCGGCGTCGGCCTCCGGCGCCGCGTCCGCCAGGGCGACCAGCGCGGGCGCCGTGCCGACCAGGAAGCCCAACTCCTCCCGGATCCGCAGCGATTCGGTGAACCCGTGCCGCGCCTCCGCCAACTCCCCGTCCCGCAGGGCGAGTCCGGCGAGATGGCGCCAGGTGGCGGAGAGCAGCAGAGTGTCCCCGGCGGCGGTGGCGCCCGCGTGCGCCCGGCGGTAGGCGGCGCGCGCGGACTGCGGGCTGTCCGCGACGTGTTCGGACATCAGCCCGCGCCGGAAGTCCAGCAGCGGCCGTCCGGGCGCGCCGGGCGCGAGGAGCGCCGCCGACCGGCCCAGCGCGGAACGGGCCTCGTCGGCGCGGTCGCGGACGCCTAACACCGTGGCGGTGTAGGCGAGATGGCCGCGTTCGCAGGCCGCGCCGCCGCGCTCCGCGTCGTCGGAGGCGAGTGCCTCGGCGGTGCGCAGCGCGTCCTCCGCCGCCGCCCACCCCGCGGCGGTGTACATACAGCGCTCCACCAGGAGGGCGGCGCGGTGCAGCGCGACCGGTGCGCTGCGGGCGGCGTACGGCTCCAGCAGCGCCGCCGCATCGTCCCAGCAGCCACGGGAGCGCAGCCGCCACACGGCGCGGTCGAGCGGGTCGTCGCCGGGCGTGCGCGCCGCGGGGACCGGGGGCGGGGC
>NZ_VKJP01000722.1 GCF_007280575.1 Streptomyces benahoarensis | reverse complement strand
TTCCGCGCGCTGCCGCGCGGCCTCGGCTTCCTGCCGCGCGCTTTCCGCGCGCTGCCGCGCGGCTTCCGCTTCTGCCGCGCGCCCACCGGCCGCCAGATGCTGGGCGGCCGGGGTGATGGCGAGCTTCTCGACCATGGTCACCACGGCTTCGGGGTCGGAGTAGTCGAGGCGGGCGACGGTGTCGACTCCGGTGAGGGAGGCCATGTGGCGGGACATCGTCATGGCCTGGTCCTCGTCGGCGGCGATCTCCGCGCGGCCCAGCACCCGCTGCGCTGCGATCCGCCGGCGGGAGACGCGTGGGAAGCGCTTGCCGGAGTCCTTGGCTTCGAGGGCGAGGCGCAGGCGGTAGACGCGGCGGGCTGCCCCGTGGGCGAGCGCGGCACGGGCGATGGTGTCGCCCTCGCTGCGGGCGTCCAGGCCGAGGACGGCGAACAGGGCGGCCCAGCCGTGCTGCCAGATCAGGGCCAGCAGCCGTGCGGGCCCCGGCCGGGACGACGGATCGTCTTCCGGGCCTGCGGCGCCGAGCTTGTGCCGCAGCTGGAGTTCGATCAGCCACGCGGCCAGCGCCGGGACGGCCGCGAGCACCGGCATGGACACGAGGTTCGGTGCGTGGGCGGCGTTCATCGCGCCGGAGAACGCCACGAGCGTCCAGGCGGTGCGGTGCATCATCCGCAGTTGCCGCGTCCAGCCGACGTCGGGGTCGGCGGCGCGGTAGAGCATGACCAGCAGCGTCATCTCCGCCGCGTCGAACACCCCGATGAACGCCACCGCGAGCGGTTCGGGCAGGCCGATCGTCTCGGTCGCGAAACCCCACAGACCGTACACGCTGACGGCGACGCCGCCGAGGGCGACGACGGCCTGCGGGCCGATGCCCGACAGCCACGCCGACCCCCGCAGCACCCGAATCCCGACCACGGCCACCGCAACCGCGAGGGCGGCGGTGGTCAGGGGCGCCGCCCACGACAGCCACGACGGCTCG
>NZ_VKJP01000721.1 GCF_007280575.1 Streptomyces benahoarensis | reverse complement strand
GTTGTGTATAAGAGACAGGGGTGCCAGGAGCCGGGGGTGGTGGTGCCGGTGACGGTATTCACCACGAGCGGCCACTGGTGGAATTCCGACCAGTCGATGCTTTTTCGTGCCGCGAGAAAAGAAGATGTTGATATCGCGGCAATGCGCTGTTCGTTGAAGAGCGGGTGGACGGTCGCCCCGGTGAGTTCGAGGTGGCCGCGTAATAGGGCGATGTCGATGCGGGCCGTTTCGAGGGTGGCGACGGGATGGTCGACGCGGGCGAGGGTGACCTTCGCGTCGGTGGCGCGCTCGAAGCGGGCGATGGTGCGTTGCGCCCACGGGTCGGGCAGTAGCCAGCTGAAGCCGAGGCGGAGCGTGCGGTGGGCGCGCATGTCCCGTGCCGCCTGGTCGAGATTGCCGAGGACGCGGCGGGCGTGGAAGAGGAATTCCTGCCCGGCGGGGGTGAGGGTGACATGCCGGGACGAGCGGTCGACGAGGCGAATGCCCAGGGTCGCTTCCAGCTGTTGAATCGTGCGGGAGAGCGCGGGCTGGGTGACCATTAATTCGGTCGCGGCACGGGTGTAGGAGCGGTGGTGAGCGAGCGCGGTGAACGCGCGTAAATGTCTCAGTTCCAGGTCCATGCCCGGGAAGCATAGTTCAGCAGTGAGAAGCATTTCTCAGCGCTCCGGGCGCTCCGTAGGGTTATCGAGCGAGCAGGACTTTTCGGGCAGTTCTTTCTTTGTGGTGGGGGTGCGCGGTCCGTATGGCCACGTATGACGTCAGGGGGCGGGCCGGGGCGCGGCGCGGACTCATATACGGGGTGGGCCGCCGCCCGCGGGCGCCCCGGGCGGTGCGCCGCCCTTAGGGCGCCGATGCGCCCTCCGGCCGCGATCTTCCGCCGCCCGCCACCTCGACACCGTTCACCTTCCCCGCCGGGGCGCCCCGCCTCCGGGCGAACGGCGCCGCCTCCGTGCTTCCCGGTGCGCCGCCCCTTCCGCGATCCGCCCACCC
>NZ_VKJP01000720.1 GCF_007280575.1 Streptomyces benahoarensis | reverse complement strand
CAGCCCGCTGGCCGCCCCCGGCACCCCGCTCCACACTGAAGGGGTGCGCCTGGCTACTGCGGCGGCTGCGGCCGCCACCACCGTGATCGGTGCCGGGGCGGCCGCGGTGGCGGCCGGCCGGTACGCCGGGGGCGTCGCCCTCCGGCCCTCACCCCAGGTGCCGTTCCCCGGGGACGCGCGCCTGACCGTCCACGCCACCGGCGACGAGACGGTCACCCTGACCCGCAGCCTGGCGTCGCTGCGCCCCGGCACCTACGGCCTCGCCGGCCCCGGCTGCCACGCGATCGTCGGCCCGGTGGTGCAGCACACCCCGCACCCCGCCGATACCGTCGTGCGCCGCCTGGAGCGGATCACCCACGGCACGCTCCCGCCCGGCACCCGGGTGCGCATCACCCCGCAGGTGTACGCCGGAAACCCCCGCGACGCCCTCGGCCTGACCTGCGCCGACGTCGACGTCCCCGGCGAACTCGGGTCGCTGCCCGCATGGTTCCTGCCGGGCGTGCGCGACACCTGGGTGATCACCGTGCACGGCATCGGCACCACCCGCGAACACCCGATGGTCCTCATGCCGTTCCTGCACCGCCACCGGCTGCCCGTCCTCGCCCTCGCCTACCGCAACGACGCGGGCGCCCCGCAGACCCCGGACCGGCTGCATCACCTCGGCGACTCCGAATGGCGCGACCTGGACGCCGCGATCCGCTACGCCGTCCGCTACGGCGCCCGCGACGTCGTCCTCCACGGCTGGTCCGCCGGGGCCACCATGGCGCTCCGCGCCGCCGCCCGCTCCGGTATGCGCGACCGCATCCGCGGCCTCGTCCTGGACTCGCCGATCCTCGACCGGCACGCCACCGTCCGCGCCCTGGCCGCCGCCCGGAACGTCCCACGCGCCCTGCTGCCGCTCGCGGTCCGCGCCGCCGAGGGCCACACCGGACTCCCCGTCGACCGCCCCGGCGACGCCGTCGACCCGGACACCCTCACCGCCCCCACCCTCCTCTTC
>NZ_VKJP01000719.1 GCF_007280575.1 Streptomyces benahoarensis | reverse complement strand
GCCCTCTTCCACCCCACCGTCGCCCGCCTCACCTACCGCACCCTCCTCGGCAGCCGACGCGCCCTGATCCTCTTCGCCCTGCCCGCCCTCCTCCTCGTCATCGCCGTCGCCGTCCGCGCCCTCACCGGCGCCGACGACACCACCGCCAAGGAAATCCTCGGCGGCTTCGCCCTCGCCACCCTCGTCCCTCTGATCGGCGTCATCGCCGGAACCGGCGCCATCGGCCCGGAGATCGACGACGGCTCCGTCGTCTACCTCCTCGCCAAACCCGTCCGCCGCAGCACCATCGTCCTCACCAAACTCACCGTCGCCACCGGCGTCACCCTCGTCTTCTCCGCCGTCCCCGTCCTCGTCGCCGGATTCATCCTCAATGGCAACAGTCAGCAGATCGCCATCGCCTACGCCACCGCCGCGGCCATCGCCTCCGTTGCCTACGCCGCCGTCTTCCTGCTCCTCGGCACGATCACCCGCCACGCCGTCGTCATCGGCCTGGTCTACGCCCTCGTCTGGGAATCCCTCTTCGGCAACCTCGTCCCCGGCGCCCGCACCCTCAGCATCCAGCAGTGGGCCCTCGCCCTCGGCGGCCGCCTTGCCCCCGACTCCACCCTCACCTCCGACGTCACCCTCCCCACCGCCGCCGTCCTCCTCATCGCCGTCACCACCGCCGCTACCTGGTACGCCACCCGCCGACTCCGCGCCCTCACCCTCGCCGGGGAGGAGTGACCGCCGTACGGCCGGGCGGGGCCGGAGCGCCGTCCCGCCGTACGGGCCGGGCCCCCGCCGATCGTTGTACGGAGCCGGAGCCGGACCCGGAGCCAGCACGAACCCGGACCTGGAGCCCGAGCCACAGCCCGAGCCGCGTGCGGGGCACGGCACAGGGCCACCGCAGGGGAGACGCCCTCCCACCCGTACGGGCCCTCCGTAAGGTGACCGGGTGACACCCCCGACTCCTCCCGGGCCCACCACGGCACCGGTCGCCACCCCGCTGATCAGCACCGAGCCCCTGTCC
>NZ_VKJP01000071.1 GCF_007280575.1 Streptomyces benahoarensis | reverse complement strand
GCGTCAGAGGTGTATAAGAGACAGGACGCCTGCCCGTCTACTGACCGCCCGCGCGGCACAGCGGGAGCCGTGCCCCCGCCGCACCGGCCCCCGCGAACCGGCTCGTCCCGGACGTCCTGCCGCCCCCTTGTGGGCCCGTAAGATGGAGGGCATGGCTAAGACCGGTACGACGACCCAGGGGCTGCGCGCGGCGATCGAGCGCAGCGGCTACTACCCGGCCCTCGTGGCCGAGGCGGTGCAGGCCGCCGTCGGCGGTGAGCCGGTGGCGGCGTACCTGGTGCACCAGGAGACGACCTTCGACGCCAACGAGGTCCGCCGCCATGTGACCGTCCTCGTCCTCACCGACACCCGCTTCATCGTCAGCCACACCGATGAGCAGGCCGCCGACGCCACCTCCCCGTCCCCGTACGCCACGACCTCCACCGAGTCCGTGAAGCTCGGGCGGATCTCCTCGGTGGTGCTCAGCCGTGTGGTGGCCAACCCGGAGTCGTACACCCCGGGCCAGTTGCCCCGCGAGGTCGTGCTCACCATCGGCTGGGGCGCCGTCGCCCGCCTCGATCTGGAGCCCGCCACCTGCGGCGACCCCAACTGCGAGGCGGATCACGGCTACACCGGCTCCTCCACGGCCGACGATCTCTCGCTGCGCGTCAGCGAGGCCGGTGACGGGCCCGACTCCGTCCGCGAGACGCTCACCTTCGCGCAGGCGCTCTCCGAGGCCACCGCGGCCACCACGAGCGCCCGCTGATGGGGTACACCGCCCCCGCCTGGCCGGAGCCCGAGCCGCTCGACCCGCTGACCGCCCCGCTGCCCCGGTACGGCACCTGCTCGCTCGCCGATCTGCTGCCCGCCGTCGTCGCAGGTCAGGGTGTGTCCGGCCCGTCGACGTCGATGGAGTTGACCCCCGCCGACCGGGCCTGCGTCTTCCTCATCGACGGCCTCGGCTGGGAGCTGCTGCGCGCCCACCCGGACGAGGCGCCGTTCCTGACGTCCCTCCTGGACACCTCCTGCAACGGCACCGGCCGCCCGCTCACCGCCGGCTTCCCCTCCACCACCGCCACCTCCCTCGCCTCCGTCGGCACCGGCCTGCCCCCGGGCGCCCACGGCCTGCCCGGCTACACCTGCGAGGACCCGTCCTCCGGCGCGCTGATGAACCAGCTGCGCTGGCAGCCGTGGACCGACCCGTACGCCTGGCAGCCGTATCCGACGGTGTTCCAGCTGGCCGACGCCGCGGGCGTGCACACCTGCCAGGTCTCCGCGCCCCACTTCGCGCAGACCCCGCTCACCAAGATCGCGCTGAGCGGCGGCACCTTCCACGGCCGCCTCAGCGGCGAGGAACGCATGGACCTCGCCGCCGCCCAACTCGCCGCGGGCGACCGCTCGCTGGTCTACACGTACTACGCCGAGGTCGACGGCAACGGCCACCGCTACGGCGTGGACTCCGACGCCTGGCGCGGTCAGCTGATGTACGTCGACCGGCTCGCGCAGCGGCTCGCCGAACAACTCCCGCCGCGCAGCGCCCTGTACATCACCGCCGACCACGGCATGATCGACATCCCCTTCGACCCGGAGTCGCGCATCGACTTCGACGAGGACTGGGAACTGCGCGCCGGGGTCCGCCTGTTGGGCGGCGAGGGCCGCGCCCGGCATGTCTACGCCCACCCGGGAGCGGCGGGCGACGTCCTCGCCGTGTGGCGGGAGGTCGTCGGCGAGCAGATGTGGGTGGCGAGCCGCGACGAGGCCATCGCGGCGGGCTGGTTCGGGCCGCACATCGACGACCGGGTGCGCGGCCGCATCGGCGATGTCGTCGCCGCGGCCCACGCCGACATGGTGATCATCGCGAGCGAACGCGAGCCCGGCGAGTCGAAGATGGTCGGCATGCACGGGTCGATGACCCCCGTGGAGCAGCTCGTTCCGCTGCTGGAAGTCCGCACCTGACCCGCGAAGTCCGCATCTGACCCCGCCCCGTTCCGCCACGCCGTCACGAGCCCGTAGGGCCCGCGTTCCGGCGTGCCCGAGCCGGTGTCCCTGCCCGGGCGCGCCGGGCGGACCGGCGCGGTGCCCCGGTCCGCCCGGCGCGCCGTCCACCGCCCCCGACCGTCCGAAAGGCCCCCCTCTCCTGATGTCCGAACTGGTCTTTTTCTCCGGCACCATGGATTGCGGGAAGAGCACCCTGGCGCTCCAGATGGGTCACAACCGCTCGGCGCGCGGCCTGCAGGGCGTGATCTTCACCCGCGACGACCGGGCGGGCGCGGGCAAGCTCTCCTCTCGGCTCGGCCTGGTGACGGACGCCGTCGAGGTGGCCCCGGACATGGATCTCTACGCCCATCTCATCGGTGAGATGTCGAAGGGCGGCAAGGTCGATTACGTGATCGTGGACGAAGCGCAGTTCCTCCACCCCGAGCAGATCGACCAGCTCGCGCGCGTCGTCGACGACCTGGGGCTGGACGTCTTCGCGTTCGGTATCACCACCGACTTCCGCACCAGGCTCTTCCCCGGCTCCCGGCGGCTGATCGAGCTGGCGGACCGGATCGAGGCCCTCCAGGTCGAGGCGATGTGCTGGTGCGGTGCGCGCGCCACCCACAACGCCCGCACGGTGGGCGGCGAGATGGTCGTCGAGGGTGAGCAGGTCGTCGTCGGCGACGTGGACCAGCACGAGGGCGACGTCGGCTACGAGGTGCTGTGCCGCCGACACCACCAGCGCCGGGTGACCAGCGCCACCGCCCGCGCGGACGTCCTCTCCCCGGACGTCCTGCCGGTCGACCCTGCCTGATCTTTCCCGCTGGGTCCCTGCCGATTCGGCGGGTCTTCGTGCGGCTGTCGCCGACGGCACCCCCGTTCCACCGCGCCCGGATGCCGTTGCGCATTCCGGATTGACCACCCAATGCTTCATGTGTAACTTCCGACTTACATCTGATGGATGCGAGTGAGCGTTGTCCGTCGAGCCGGGGGGCAGTGCCGTGAAGGAGCTGGGTTCGGTGAAAAAACAGCCACTTACCGTAAGGGTGGCGAGCTGGAGTGCCTTGCACCCCGCGCGTGCCGTCATCGGCTGGTGTGTCTTCGTCGCCCTGTGCCTCGCGCTCGGAAGCGTGGTCGGTACGAACGAGGCGGGCGACAGGGACTACTGGGTGGGCGAGGCGGGCCGCGCCGAGGCCCTCGCGGCGGAGGGCAACCTCCAGCACAAGGCGGCCGAGCGCATCATGATCACCAACAGGTACGGTGACCCCGTCGGTGCGGCGGCTCGGAGCGCCGCACAGGACGTCGTCACCCGGATGAAGCCGATACCCGAGGTCCTCCGCGTCGCCGACCCGGTGCGTTCGGAGAACCGCCGGATGCTGATGGTCGAGGTGACCCTCAAGGGGCCCCGGCTGGAGGCTCAGCAGCACATCGACCCGCTGCTGAAGCAGACCGCCGAGGTGCAGCGCGGCCACCCGGGCCTGCGCGTCGAGGAGACCGGTGACGCCTCGGTCGGCAAGGGCCTGGACACCTCGCGCGACGACGACCTCGCCACCTCGGAAAAGATCACCTTCCCGATCACCCTGATCACCCTGCTCGCCGCCTTCGGCTCGCTGATCATGGTCGGCGTGCCGCTGCTGCTGGCGGTCTCCTCCATCGGCGCCGCCATGGGCCTGTGCCAGCTGGTCTCGCACCTGCTGCCCGACGCGGGCGTCGGAAACAGCCTCATCCTGCTGATCGGCATGGCGGTCGGCGTCGACTACACGCTCTTCTACCTCAAGCGGGAACGGGAGGAACGGGCTCGCGCCGACGGCCGGATCGGCCCCGAGGCCCTGGTGGGGATCGCCGCCGCGACCTCGGGCCGGGCCATCGCGGTTTCCGGCCTCGCCGTGGCCCTGACCACCGCCACGCTCTTCCTCGCCACCGACGTCATCTTCTCCTCGCTCGCCGTCGGCACCATCGTCGTCGTTCTCGTCGCCGTCCTCAGCTCGATGACGGCGCTGCCCGCGCTCCTCGTCCTCATCGGCCGCCGACTGGACCGCAAGGCGGCCCGCGCGGCGGAACGCGGCAAGCGCTCCCGGCGCGGGCCCGAGCGGACCGGCCGGGTGTGGACCGCACTGCTGCGGCCCGCCAGGAATCACCCGGCGGCCACCCTCGTGGTGTCGCTGCTCGTCATGATCGGCCTCGCCGTCCCCGCATTCGGGATGCACCTGCGCGTACTGAACACCGCCACCCACTCCCGGTCCATCCCTGCGATGAAGGTCTACGACCGGCTCAACGCCGCCTTCCCCGACCTGCTCGCCTCCCACTGGGTCGTCGTCAAGAGCGACGCCGGCGAAGTCGGCCAGGTACGCACGGCCCTGAAGGACCTCGCCCATCGGGCCGAGACCGACCCGATGTTCTCCAAGAAGCCACCCGAGTTGACCGCGACCCCCGACGGCCGGATCAGCATGATGACCCTCTCCGTGCCCTACAACCTCAGCTCCCCGCAGGCGTCCGGCTCGCTGAAGGAGCTGCGCGAGAGCTACCTCCCGGCCACGCTCGGGAAGGTGCCGGGCGCCGAGTACGCCGTCACCGGCCCCGTCGCCCAGGACGCCGACTACCTCTCCCACCAGAACGACAAACTGCCGGTCGTCGTCGGGCTCCTGCTGCTGCTGACGTTCGTCATGACGCTGCTGGTCTTCCGCTCGGCGGCCATCGCCGTGATGGGCGTGATGCTGAATCTGCTGTCCGTCGGCGCATCGTTCGGCCTGGTGGTCGCCTTCTTCCAATGGGGCTGGGCCTCCACGGTGTTCGGCTTCGAGGAGAGTGCCACCCACGCGATCGGCTCCCGGGTACCGCTGTTCCTCTTCGTGATCCTCTTCGGACTGTCGATGGACTATCAGGTCTTCGTCGTCAGCCGCATCAAGGAGGCGGCGAGGAACGGGGTGCCCACCCGGCAGGCGGTGATCGAGGGAATCGACAAGTCGGCAAAGGTGGTGACCAGCGCGGCGGTCGTCATGGTCACGGTGTTCGCGAGCTTCATGTTCCTGCACCTGGCGGAGATGAAGCAGATCGGCTTCAGCCTCGCGGTCGCCGTCCTGCTCGACGCCTTCATCATCCGCGTCATGATCCTGCCGTCGGCCCTGATCCTGCTCGGCAACGCCAGCTGGTGGCCGTCCCGGCGCATGCGACGCGCCCAGGAACGTGCCACCCCGGTGCCTCCCGGGGGTGTTCCGGTACCGGTGGCTCACGCCACCGCCGACTGACGGGCTTTGGGCCGGCCCCGGGAGCCTCCGCCGCGACCGCAGCGCGACGGATCACCCGTTACACATCCACCCCCGTCCCGCCGGGCGCGGGCCGGATGACGGTGAAAGCGGCGCCCCCGGGGTCGGTCACCGTGGCCAGCCGCCCATGGGGCGAGTCGCGTGGCGGCCGCACCACCTGGCCGCCGAGCCCCTCGACCCGCCGGACCGCGGCGTCGGTGTCCGACACGGCGAAGTACGTCATCCACCGCGGGCCCGCCTCACGCGGCAACGCGTTGCCCACCCCGTGGAGACCGGCCACCGGGCGGCCCTTGAGATACAGCGTCAGATAGTCGAAGTCGGCCGAGACGACCGCCTTGGGCTCGTAGCCGAAGACGTGCTCGTAGAACGGTCCGGCGGAGTGGGTCTCGCGGGTGATCAGCTCGTTCCACACCGGGGTGCCCGGTTCTCCGGCGGTCGCGGTGCCGGTCATCGCGCGGCCCTGCCAGATCCCGAAGACCGCGCCCTGCGGGTCGCAGGCGAGGGCCATCCGCCCGGCGTCGTCGGCGTCCAGCGGCCCCACGCCCACCGTCCCGCCGCAGTACCGGATCCGCTCCGCGGTCGCGTCCGCGTCGTCGCAGGCCAGATAGGTGGTCCAAGCCACGGGCAGGAGGCGGTCGGCCGCGGGCTCCCCGAGCCCGGCCACCTCCCGCCCGTCCAGGACGGCGCGGCAGTACGGCCCCAGGTGCTGTGGCCCCGGACGGAACTCCCAGTCGAACAGCGCACCGTAGAACTCCTGCGTCGCGGCCAGGCGGTGCGTCAGCAGGCTCACCCAGCAGGGCGCACCGGACATCCGCCGGGTCGCTGCCTCGGTCGTCATCGTCACTCACTCCTCGGACCATCGCGGTGGCGGCCATGGGACGGGCGCGGGACCCGAGGCAAGATGCTCGCACCAGGCACCCCGTGACAGCCTCCGGCCGCGCCGTGACCGGCGGTTTCGTCCCGGAGAACGCCCGTTTTCGGGGGTGTTACCCCGATACCGTGGCCGGAGCGGGCCGCGCCCCCTCCGTCATACGGAGGGTGTGCGTCCGCCTTCCGTACGTAGCCGTCCCTACGCAAGGATGAGTGCCATGAATGACATCATCACCGCTACCGAACTCGCGAGCGAGTCGGCGGGCGCCCACCCGCCCGTCCTCCTGGACGTCCGCTGGCAGCTCCAGGGACCGCACGGCCGCCCCGACTACGAGGCGGGACACCTGCCCGGCGCCGTCTTCATCGACCTCGACGCCGACCTCGCCGGCCCGGCCGGTGACGAGGGCCGCCACCCCCTGCCGGACGTCGCCGTCTTCACCGCCGCCATGCGCCGCGCCGGGGTACGGGGCGACCGCCCCGTCGTCGCCTACGACGCCGGGCTGGGCTGGGCCGCCGCGCGGGCCTGGTGGCTGCTGCGCTGGGCCGGGCACCGCGAGGTGCGGGTGCTGGACGGCGGGCTGGCGGCCTGGACGGCGTCCGGCGGGGCCGTGACGACGGAGATCCCGCAGCCGCAGGAGGGCGACTTCACGCCCGAGCCCGGCGGACTGCCGCAGCTGACGGCGGACGAGGCGGCCGCCCTGGCTCGCCGCGGTGTCCTGCTGGACGCCCGGTCCGCCGAGCGTTACCGGGGCGAGGCCGCCTCCGTCGACCGCGTCGGCGGTCACATCCCCGGCGCCGTCTCCGCCCCGACGACGGAGAACGTCACCGAGGACCACACCTTCCGCCCGGCCGCCGCGCTGGCCGACCGGTTCGCGGCGCTGGGCGCCAAGGGCGACGCGGAGGTCGGTGTCTACTGCGGTTCGGGCGTCTCAGGCGCCCAGGAGGTGCTGGCGCTGACCCTCGCGGGCGTCCCGGCCGCGCTGTACATCGGTTCGTGGAGCGGCTGGACCGCCGACCCGTCCCGCCCCGTCGCCACCGGCGCACAGCCCGGCTGAGCCGCCGCACAGCGATCCGCCCGCCCCGTACCGTACGGGGCGGGCGGATCGCTGTGCGCGGTGGCGCTACTCCTGCTTCTTGCGCCGGGTGCCGAAGACGATCTCGTCCCAGCTCGGCACGGCGGCACGGCGCCCGGGGCGGACACCGTCGGCCTCGGCCTGCCGGTCGGTGGTCCCGGTCAGTCGGTCACGGTGCCCGGCGACCGCGCGCGGCATCAGCACATCGGCGTACGCGGACCCGGCGCCCGCGCTGGCTGCCGGTGCGGCCGGTTCCTCGACCTCGTCGTCCATCGGCTCGTCGACCGGCGTCGTGATGCTGTCCGGTACGACCATGTCGCCACGGAAACTCGGCACCGCCTCCAGCAGGCTGGTCAGCGAATCCCGCTCCCGCTCACCGGTGGCCTCCTCGGCGACCTGCGGTTCGGCCTCCTCCTCGACGGGGGCGACGCGCTCCGCACGCTCCGTACGGTCCGGCGTCTGCCGGTCCAGGGCACGGTCCAGCGGCCGGTCACGCGGCAGCCGTGCGATCCGCGGGACGAACGGGAAGCTGGGCTCGGGGGTGTCGTCGGCCTCGCCGATCAGCGCCCGCGCCTCCTCGCCGACGGCCTGTACGAGCCGCCGGGGCGGGTCGTACGTCCACGCCGCGGAGAACGGCTCACCGGCGACGCGGTAGACCAGCAGCACCTCCCAGGTGCCGTCGTCGCGGCGCCAGGAGTCCCACTGCACGCTGTCCTTGTCGGCACCGCGCAGCGACAGCCGCTCGGCCACCGCCTCACCGAGCTGCGGCCCCGCACTCTCCCCGGGGCGCCGCACGGGCGTCTTACGGGCCCGCTCGGCCATGAAGGCACGCTCGGCGAGCACCGGCCCTTCGAAGCGGCGGACGCGTTCGACGGGGATCCCGGCGAGCTGGGCGACCTCCTCGGCGGACGCACCCGCTCTTATCCGCGCCTGGATGTCCCGCGGCCGCAGGTGGCTCTCGACCTCGATCTCGATCTGGCCCAGGCGTGCGCGGTCGTTGCGGACCGCGGCGCGCAGCCGCTCGTCGATCGGCAGTGTGTACTCGGTGCTGTCCGCAGCTTTGAGCACCAGCCGTGTGCCGTCGTTGGAGACGGCCACGACACGCAGTTCGGGCATGGGGACCTCCCGGGTGGTGCCTGCCGACGTCACGTGCGTCGCTGCTTCCGCTGGTCGAGTGTGGCCTGCCCGGGGTGCAGCCTGCCACAACATTGTCGAGTTGCCCGGCGGATCGGACTGGAGTCCGTAAACGCCGAAGCGAGACGGTTACCTGTTCGCAACGCCGGTGTCCGTATCGCCTGCCCTGGGACCGATCACCCGTGCCGAGCGGCGGCGCTCCAGGGCGGGTGCCACCTGTTGGGCCCCTCTCCCCGTGAGTCCGGGCAGCAGGACGGGATCCCGGGGCCAGGGCTCGCCACAGTACTCCATTCGGGCCACTGAAGTGCACCGCCGCTCTGCTGAAGTTGTGGTGCGACAACGGAGTTGAGTCACCTTGTCGATCTCTCTACCACAACGGCAGGTGGCAAGGTTCACAGAATCGCCAGGTCCGGAACTATTCCCTTCACACAAAAGTATCTTTGGTGTGCAAGGTGGATCGAAATGCTGATCAAGGGCTGGAGATGGACGAAGAAACCAAAACCGACTTGAAGGGTAAGGAGAAACGGATCGATCTGAGCGTTCCTCAGGTCGCGGGCAGTGCTCTCGCGGCGGCCGTCGCCGCTTTCCTCGCGGGTCAGCTCGGCGTCTACGGAACGATCATCGGTGCCGGTGTGGTCAGTGTCGTGGCCACCACCGGAGGCTCGGTCTTCCAGCATCTGTTCCGGCGTACCGGGGAGCAGATCAAGGAGGCGACGATCGTCACCCGTCCCCGGCCCCGTGACTCCCGTACCACCCGGAAGGGCGGCCCGGATGCCGCGGCCACCATGGTGCTGCCGACCTTCGGCCGGGACGGGGCGCCGGACGTGGTCACGGCGGTCGCCGCGAAACCCGCCGTCCCGGTGGACAACACCCGCACCCAATTGCTGCCCCGGGCGGACGCACAGCCACCCACGGGGGGTGACGCGGCGACCCGCCTGCTCCGCCCCGGAGCGGACATGCCGTCCGACGACGCGACCCGTGCCCTGCGCGCGGGGCGCCCGGCGGGCGCCACGGACCGTACACAGTTGGTGCCGCGTCTCGACGAGCACACCGTCGCCCTGGGCGCGGCGCCCCCGTACGGCGGGCCCGCCGACGGTGCGGAGACGGCGCGGTTCCCCGGTGACGAGACCGTCACCGCTACGTACGGGACCCGGTTGCGCGGCTGGCGTCGGCCGGTCCTCGGTGCGGTCGGCATCTTCGTGCTCGCCATGGGGGCGGTCACCGGCGTCGAGCTGATCACGGGGGAGACCCCGAGCGGCAGCTCCGGCACCACGCTCGGCCGCCTTACCCACACCGGTGGCAGTCAACGTGACACGGCTCCCGACGACGCCCCGGCGTCGCCCCGTCCGGATCACTCCCATGGCACGCGCGACAACGGCACCCCCACCGGCGTCCCGGACCCCACCACCGGTCCGGACGGCGGCAGCACGCCGACCCCGGGGGGCGGTGTGAACGGTGAATCGTCCGCGACCACCCCCGCGCCCACACCGTCCGACGGTGCCACCCCCTCGTCCGAGCCGACCACGCCCGAGCCCACAGGGCCGGCCGGGGGCAAGAACGGCACCTCCGGCGACGCGGGCACCGGTGGCCAGGACACCGGAGGGAAGACCGCCGCCCAGGAGCCCGACCCGAACCCGTCCTGACGGCTTCCACCCGGCGCGGCTGTGGCCGGCACCCCTCCCCGGGGTGCCGGCCACAGCCGCGTCGTCACTCGCCCAGTACCCGCCGCAGATAGGCGTTGCCGAACAGCCGCCCCGGGTCGAGCCGGTCACGCACTGCGGTGAACTCACCGAACCGCGGATAGACGCCCGACAGATACTCCGCGTCCCGGGTGTGCAGCTTGCCCCAGTGCGGACGGCCACCGTGCGCCGTCATGATCCGCTCGGTGGCCGCGAAGTACGCACCGTGCGACGTGCCCCGGTACATGTGCACCGCGATGTACACGGTGTCGCGACCGGAGGCAGTCGACAAAGCGATGTTGTCGGACGGTGCGCACCGTACCTCCACCGGGAACGACACCTTGAAGTCCGACCGGTCCACGAGAGCCTTCAGCTCATGCAGTGCACCGATGGCGGCGGCACGGGGCAGCGCGTACTCCATCTCCACGAACCGCACCCGGCGAGGCGAGGTGAACACCTTGTAGGGGATGGCGGTGTACGTCCGCGCCGACAGGGCGCGGCTGGCGAGCTTGGCGACGGCCGGGACGGTCGCCGGGACGGCCCGGCCGAGGGTGCAGGCAGCTTGAAACACGCCGTTGGACAGCAACTCGTCCTCGATCCAGCCGCTGACCTTCCCGGGAGGTGTGGCCGGTCCCTGGCTGCGGTTGTTCCGCTTCGTATTGCAGTTGCCGGTGTGCGGGAACCAGTAGAACTCGAAGTGTTCGTTCTCGGTAGCCAGCTCCTCGAACCGGTCGGTCACCTCGTCGAACGGCATGGGTTCCTCGCGGGCGGTCAGCAGGAACTCCGGCTCCACCGCGAACGTCAGCTCGGTGACGACGCCGAGCGCCCCCAGGCCGAGCCGGGCCGCGGCGAAGACATCCGCGTTCTGCTCGGCCGAGCAGCGCAGCACCGACCCGTCGGCGGTGACCAGTTCCAGGGCGGTGATCTGCGTGGCGAGGGAGGCGGACTCGCGGCCGGTGCCGTGTGTTCCGGTGGCGGTCGCCCCGGACACGGTCTGTTCCATGATGTCGCCCATGTTGGTCAGCGACAGTCCGTGCGCGGCCAGCGTGCGGTTCAGGTGATGCAGAGGGGTACCGGCCGCCACCGTGACCGCCCCGGCGTCCCGGTCGATGTCGCGTACCCCGCACAGACGTTCCGGGCGTATCAGCAGCCCGTCGGTGGCGGCGACCGAGGTGAAGGAATGGCCGGTGCCGACGACCTTGACGGTCAGCCCGTCCTCGGCGGCGGACCGGACAGCGGCCACCAACTCCTGGGTACTCGCCGGGGCCACGGTGCGAGCGGGCCGGGCGGAGACGTTCCCCGCCCAGTTCCGCCATGGCCCTCCGCTGCCGCGTCCTCCCGAGCCGCCGACGGCGTCGCTGACTGCCATGGTGACGTCCCCTCCCTGCGCGGGCGGCCCCTGACAGGGCTGCCGTCGGTCTGAGTTGAGCGCATGATGCCAGCCGTTACTGGCCAGTTCAGGGGAGGTGATGGAAATCACACGAGGCGGGAGTGAGTGGAAGTCGCCGCCTCTCGGGCACGTCGTATCACCTTGCGCTTCGTTGGAGTGGCGCGTTGGCCGTACGAGGTCGCACGAGGGGGAACTTGACGTGGTGGTGGCTACGTGTCAGTGCAAGCTGGTGCGCCCAGGGGTGTCTCCGTAAGCGTGCGGTCACGGTCACTGCGCCGAGGGATTGTCGACATCGTCCGAGGGCTATTGGGTGTTGGCTTTTGTCGCTGTCGCTGTCGCTGTCGCTGTCGCTGTCGCTGTCGCGCCCCAATAGGCATGCGTACGGCGCGTCGTTCCGGCGAGCCATCGGGTGGATGTCGTGCACTGGCCAGGTCGCCGTGCGGCACTATCGACAAAGCGACTTACGTGAGTGTGACAGTCACCAGTCATCCCGCCCGTTCGCGCAGTCACCACCTCCTCGCGACACGCCCCCGAACCGACCACCCCACCTACAGCACCCGCTCCCCATCGGCCTGCGCCTCGCTGCCCGTCGGTCCGCCCTGCTGCACAACCCCGGCAGGCCCAGCGGCCGTGGCCCCGGGGCGGAGGCGGCGGTATCCGAGCAGGGCCACCACGGCGCCGAGGAGACCCGCCGCGCACGGGACGAGATAGCCGCGCCCCGCGCCCGCGGCGTCCACCACCCAGCCGGCGGCGGAGGAGCCGAGTGCGACACCTACCGCGAGGCCGGTGCTCGTCCACGTCATGCCCTCGGTCAGCTTCTCCCGGGGGACGTGCTCCTCGACCAGCGCCATCGTCGTCACCATCGTGGGCGCGACCGACAGCCCCGCGACGAACAGGGCGACGGCCAGCAGCGGCAGCGTTCCCGCCAGTTGCAGCGGCACCATGCTCACAGCCATGACGCACACACCCACCACCCACCGGCGGGACGCGTGCCCCTTCAGGTGCAACAGCCCGAACACGGCGCCCGCCAGGCAGGAACCCAGCGCGTAGACGGCCAGTACGAGGCTGGCCGCCCCCTTGTGGCCGTCCGCCTCGGCGAAGGCGACAGTCACCACGTCGATCGAGCCGAAGATCGCGCCCGTCGACACGAACGTCACCACCAGCACCCGCAGCCCCGGCGCCCGCAAGGCCGACCCCGCGGCGTGCTCGACGCGCGGATGCGGCACCGGCTCCGTGGCGCGCTGCGCCGTCAGCCAGAACACTCCCGCCACCAGGAAGACGGCCGCCAGCAGCGGACCCGACTCCGGGAACCATGCCGTGCACAGCCCGATCGACAGGATGGGGCCGAAGATGAAGCAGCACTCGTCGACGATGGACTCCCACGAGTACGCGGTGTGCAGCTCGCGCGGCGAACCCCGGTAGAGCGCCGCCCACCGTGCCCGCACCATCGAGCCGACGCTCGGCACGCACCCCGCGCACGCCGCGAACACGAACAGCGTCCAGTCGGCCCAGCGCTGCTGCGCGCTGAGCAGCAGACCGGCGACGGCGGTCACCGACACCAGCGTCGCCGGGCGCAGCACCCGGCGTTGCCCGTAGCGGTCCACCAGTCGGGAGATCTGCGGCCCCATGAGCGCCGCGGACAGCGCGAGTGTCGCCGACAGTGCCCCGGCGAGGCCGTAGCGGCCGGTCAGCTGCGAAACCATGGTCACCACGCCGATGCCCAGCATCGACAGCGGCATCCGCCCCAGGAGTCCGGCGGCGGAGAAGGACTTGGTGCCGGGCGGGCCGAATATGGCGCGGTAGGGACTGGGCAACGAGGGTGCTCCGCCGGGTGAGGACCGAAGATCGGTAAGGGATGTCTGTGGCCGATACAGCTTACGGGGGACGGAGGAGCGGCCGCCTCCGCATTTCCGGCCCGTTCGCCTCGACCCGCGCGGCCCGCTGCGCCCCCGTTTCCGCCCTCCCCCTGGGGACTGGGCGACGTCCCCAGGGCGCGTCGCTGTGACAGCTGCCTCAGAGGGACGGACCGATGCCATCACCCGTGGGCCCATGGGGAGCGCGGCACCGTGCTGCGCACACGGGGCTGCCGGGGCCTGCCCCGTCGCGTCGTGGCGAAGGGGGGTGGGAGGATCGAGACATGCCCGAACAGTGCGATCCCCGTCCTTATGACGCCCTGCTGCTGCTCTCCTTCGGCGGCCCCGAGGGCCCCGACGACGTCGTCCCGTTCCTGGAGAACGTCACCCGCGGCCGCGGCATCCCCCGCGAGCGTCTCAAGGAGGTGGGGCAGCACTACTTCCTGTTCGGCGGCGTCAGCCCCATCAACGCCCAGAACCGCAGCCTGCTGGACGCGCTCCGCAAGGACTTCGCCGACCACGGCCTGGACCTCCCCGTCTACTGGGGCAACCGCAACTGGGCGCCCTATCTGACGGACACCCTGCGCGCCATGGTGCGCGACGGCCATCGCCGTATCGCGACCCTCGCCACCAGCGCGTACGCCTCGTACTCGGGCTGCCGCCAGTACCGCGAGAACCTCGCCGACGCGCTGGCCACCCTGAAGGCCGAAGGGCTGGCCGTCCCGCAGGTCGACAAGCTCCGGCACTACTTCAACCACCCCGGGTTCGTCCGCCCGATGGTCGACGGCGTGCTCGCCTCCCTCGCGGCGCTCCCGGAGGACGTCCGCGACGGCGCGCACCTCGCGTTCACCACCCACTCCATCCCCGCCGCCGCCGCCGACACCTCGGGCACCCCGGCCGACCACACCACCGACGGGGCGGGCGGCGCGTACGTCGCCCAGCACCTGGACGTGGCCCGGGTGATCGCCGACGCGGTGCGCGAGGAGACCGGCGTCGATCACCCCTGGCGCCTCGTCTATCAGTCACGCAGCGGCGCCCCCCACATCCCGTGGCTGGAGCCCGACATCTGCGATCACTTGGAGGAACAGCATCGGCAGGGCGTTCCGGCCGTCGTGATGGCCCCCATCGGGTTCGTCTCCGACCACATGGAGGTCAAGTACGACCTCGACACCGAGGCCACCGCCAAGGCCGCGGAGCTGGGTCTGCCCGTCGCCCGGTCGGCGACCGTCGGGGCCGACCCCCGCTTCGCCGCCTCCGTACGTGACCTCCTCCTGGAGCGCGCCGCCACCGAACGCGGCCTGGACCCCCGGCGCTGCGCCCTGGGAGCGCTGGGCGCCTCGCACGACCTGTGCCCCGTCGGCTGCTGCCCGGCCCGCGCGCCTCGTCCGGCGGCCGCCGGCGCCGACTGGACCGCCCCCGTCGCCCCCTAGCGCGGCGGCCCGCCCCACAAGGCGCGCACGCCGCCAGCTGCCTTCCGCCCGCCGCTCGACCGAGCAAGGAGCCCCGTGTCCGACCCGCTGCACGACGAACTTCTCCAGCTGGCCCTTGAGGCCGCCGACCGGGCCGGCCGGCTACTGCGTGACGGTCGTCCCGCCGACCTCGGTGTGGCCGCCACGAAGACCAGCCCCATCGATGTCGTCACCGAGATGGACATCGCCTCCGAGAAGCTGATCACCGGCTTTCTCACCGAGCACCGGCCGCACGACGGGTTTCTCGGCGAGGAAGGCGCCAGCGTCGTCGGCACCAGCGGGGTGCGCTGGGTCATCGACCCCGTGGACGGGACCGTCAACTACCTCTACGGACTGCCTTCCTGGGCCGTGTCCATCGCCGCGGAGAAGGACGGCGAGACCGTCGTCGGCGTGGTGGCCGCTCCGATGCGCGGTGAGACCTGTCACGCGGTTCTGGGGGGTGGCGCATTCAACAACAGGGAGCGCGTGAGCCACCGGCCCGCGCCCCCACTCTCCCAGGCCCTGATCGGTACGGGCTTCGGCTATCTCGCCGAGCGTCGTGCCGCGCAGGCCGAGGTGGTGCGCACGCTGGTGCCGCAGGTCCGCGACATCCGGCGTGGGGGATCGGCCGCCATCGACCTGTGTGATGTGGCGTGCGGCCGCCTCGACGGCTATTACGAGCGCGGCCTGAACCCTTGGGACCTGGCGGCCGGGGTGCTCATCGCCCGCGAGGCCGGGGCGCTCACCGGCGGCCGCCCCGGCGAGCCCGCTTCCCACGAGCTGACCGTCGCCGCGTCGCCCGAGGTGTTCGGCGTGCTGCAGCCGCTGCTGGAGGATCTGGGCGCCTGGCACGACTGACGGCGTCACGCCACGACTGCGCCCCGGCACCTGTGCGGTGACCGGGGCGCGGCGGCGTGCGGTGGACGTCAGGCGCGGACCGCGCCGACCTCCACTCCGTACTCGCTGGCCAGGCGCTGCAGGTCCTCAAGCTCTGCCTGCTCGACGTCGACGAGGTAGTCGTCGCCCGACGCACGAGCCCGGTCCAGAACGGCTTCGGTGTTCCGTATGCGCTGCAGAATGCCTGCGGTGAACGCGTCCATGGTGCGCCCCCTCGTCGTGGGTCCGGGTTGGCACTGGTGTGCCGACGGGTGGGTCGATCACGGCGTGATCCCTGCGGAGGGTCGTCAAGAGACGCCTGCCGGGGCGTGATCGCGGGTGTGCAGTCGTCCTCCCCCCGCGCCACCTCAGGGAAACCTCAACCCGTCCGCGAATCCGGCGAATCGGGGCCTGTGCGCTCCCCGAGCCCCCCTTACCGCCGGTTTATGGCTCTTCGGGGCAGGATGGAAGGGCTCTGAGACATTGATGTGCCCTGCCTGCGGGGCTTTGCGGAAGGATTTGCGACGTGCGTGTTCTCGTCGTCGAGGACGAGCAACTGCTCGCCGATGCGGTGGCCACCGGACTGCGCCGGGAGGCCATGGCCGTCGACGTGGTCTACGACGGCGCAGCAGCCCTGGAGCGGATCGAGCTGAACGACTACGACGTCGTGGTCCTCGACCGTGACCTGCCGCTCGTGCACGGCGACGACGTCTGCCGCCGCATCGTGGAGCTGGGCATCGCCACCCGTGTCCTGATGCTCACCGCCTCCGGGGACGTCAGCGACCGGGTGGAGGGCCTGGAGATCGGCGCCGACGACTACCTTCCCAAGCCGTTCGCCTTCACCGAGCTGACCGCCCGGGTGCGCGCCCTGGGGCGCCGTACGACCGTCGCCCTGCCGCCCGTTCTAGAGCGCGCCGGTATCAAACTCGACCCCAATCGCCGCGAGGTCTTCCGGGACGGCCGGGAGGTGCAGCTCGCGCCCAAGGAGTTCGCGGTCCTGGAGGTGCTGATGCGCAGCGAGGGAACGGTGGTCTCGGCCGAGCAGCTGCTGGAGAAGGCGTGGGACGAGAACACCGACCCGTTCACCAACGTCGTCCGCGTCACGGTCATGACGCTGCGCCGCAAGCTGGGTGAGCCCGCCGTGATCGTCACCGTCCCCGGTTCGGGATACCGGATCTGAACACATGCCTTCCTTCTCCAAGGCGACCCCCACGCCACCCCCCACCCCGCCCAAGCCGACCTGGGATCCGAAGCCGGTCAACGTCCGGCCCTTCCCCTGGCTGCGCCCGACCATCCGGATACGGCTCACGCTGCTGTACGGCGGTATGTTCCTGATGGCCGGAATCGTGCTGCTGACGATCATCTACATCCTCGCGGCCGATGCCCTGGGCGCCGGGAACCAGCTGCCGTTCAAGATCATCGACGCGCAGAGTCTGCGGATCTCCAGCAGCACCTGCAGCGGCCTGTCGTCGGTCGCCGACGTCGATCAGCTCAACCGCGCGGTCGGCGAGTGCATCCAGCACCAGCGTGCCTTCGCCCTCAACACCCTCCTCAACCGCTCGCTGCTGGCGCTGCTCGGCCTGACGGTCGTCGCGTTCGCCTTCGGGTACGCCATGGCGGGGCGGGTCCTGTCGCCCCTGGGGCGGATCACCCGCACCGCGCAGCGGGTGGCCGGCTCCGATCTGCACCGCCGGATCGAGCTGGGCGGGCCCGACGACGAGCTGAAGGAGCTGGCGGACACCTTCGACGAGATGCTTGACCGCCTTGACCGGGCCTTCGAGTCACAAAGGCGCTTTGTCGCCAATGCCTCGCACGAGCTGCGCACCCCTCTGGCGATCAACCGCACCCTTCTGGAGGTGCAGCTCGCCGACCCGGACGCGTCACCGGAACTGGCCCAGCTGGGCAAGACGCTGCTGGCCACCAACGAACGCAGTGAGCAGCTCGTCGAGGGACTGCTGCTGCTCGCCCGCAGCGAGAACAAGATTGTCGACAAAAAGCCGGTCGACCTGGCCGAGGTCGCCTCCCAGGCTGTCGACCAGGCCCGCGGCGAGGCGCAGGAGAAGGGCATCGAGTTCCGCGGGGCGCGCCGTCAGGTGTTCGTCCAGGGCAACGGCGTCCTTCTGGAGCGGATCGCGCTCAACCTCGTCCAGAACGCCGTGCGCTACAACGTCCCCGAGGGCGGCTGGGTGGAGGTCACCACTGAGCCGCAACCGGGCTGCGCGGTGCTGGTCGTCGCCAATACGGGCCCGGTGGTCCCCGCCTACGAGGTGGAGAACCTCTTCGAGCCGTTCCGGCGGCTGCGCACCGAGCGGACCGGCAGCGACAAGGGCGTCGGCCTGGGGCTGTCCATCGTGCGTTCGGTGGCTCGCGCCCACGACGGCACCATCACGGCGGAGCCGCGCGAAGGCGGTGGCCTCACGATGCGCGTGGTGCTCCCGCTCTGAGTCGGCCGTCGCCCCGAGCGGCCGGCGGGGCGGCGTGGGCGCGCTGTGCGGCCCGCTGGGGCGCGGACAGAGGCTTTCGTACGTCAACGGGCGTATGCGTGTACGAACGCCCGCTGGGCGGCCGTACAGCGCCATGGGGACGATGTGCGGTTTGACGGAACGGGGGCCGGGCGGTCATCCTTCGCCGAGTTCGCTTTGCGCGGAATTCGGACGGCCTGCCCGCCGCCCTTTCCATGTGTGATCGCTCACAGCGGTTGCATTCCGCCCCTCCACCCTCCGTGATCGAAACACCCGGCGAAAAGCCGGGAAAATCCGGGTTTCCCGGAGCCCTGATCACGGGAAGTACACGGGTTGGCATCCGCGCGATGCGGCATTCGGACCGTGTACGGTCCAGTTCGCCATCCAAACCGATCACCCCTTCCGGGTGCGGTTGGGTGTCGATTGAGTAACAGACCTTGATGTGAGGCAAAATCTCCGCCTCAGGTCGGGCACAAGTCCGGCCTCTCACGCGTTACGAGCGCTGAGACACCGCAGACACCCAGAGGGGGAGAGCGACATGGCTACGGATTACGACACCCCACGCAAGACCGATGACGACCTCAACGAGGACAGCATCGAGGAACTGAAGTCGCGGCGGAACGACAAGTCCGCCTCGGCGGTCGACGTCGACGAGTTCGAGCAGGCCGAGGGCCTGGAACTCCCCGGCGCCGACCTGTCCAACGAGGAGCTCGCCGTACGGGTCCTGCCCAAGCAGCAGGACGAGTTCACGTGCATGAGCTGCTTCCTGGTCCACCACCGCAGCCAGCTCGCGGCGGAGGACAAGAACGGCAACCCGATCTGCCGCGACTGCGCGGCCTGAGACCGGTCGGCGCCGTGGCAGGCGTGAACCCGTTCCGTAAGGGCCTCAAGGGCGGGAAAGGCCCGGCGGCCGGCGCACGATCACGCGGAGAACACGCGCCCGTGCCCGCCGACCCCACCGCCCTCCCCACGGAGCGGACGGCCGGCTCACCGCAGGAGCGAGGCCGTGTGGCCTCGCTCGCCGCCACGATCGGCAAAGGCGCCGTACGCGGCGGCGGCAGCGTGCGGGCCCAGCTCGTCGCACTCGCCGACCGGCTCATCGCCATCGCCCCGCGGATCCCCGTCCGCGACCTCGCGGCCCTGCGCACCCAGTTCCCCGGCCTGACCCCCGAGGAGCTCGCCGACAAGCTCGTCGCGGGTGCCACCAGGGCCACCGCGGCCGTCGGCGCCGGTGTCGGGGCGGCAGCCATGCTGCCCGTACCACCGGCGATGCCGACCGAGCTGGCCGCCGAAGTCGTCGGCGTGGCCTCGATCGAGATCAAGCTCATCGCCGAACTCCACGAGGTCTACGGCCTGCGCCCCCAGGGCACCACCGGGCAGCGCGGCTTCGCCTACCTGACCTCCTGGACCGAGGAACGCGGCATCGACGTCGTCCGGCCCGCCACGCTCAACCTCGCGCTCGGCGGCCAGATGAAACGCGAGCTGCGCCAGCAGATCATGAAGCGCACCCTGCGCAATCTGCCCAACCTCACCCCGTTCATGGTCGGCGCCGCGGTCGGCGCGTTCCTCAACCGCCGCGAGACGGGCAAGCTCGCCGACACCCTCCGCAAGGACCTGCGCACCCGCCAGGTCCCCTGGGGCGCCCTCCCCGACGTCGCGGCCCCCGGCCCACTGCCTGGGCCGCAGGAAACCGCGTAACCTCCCGGCCGCCGGTCAGGCGCGCGCAGCCGCCAGCGCCGCCACCAGGCGCTCCGGATCCCGCGTCGACAGATACGCGTACGGCGTCGGATCCGACGGATCGACGATCTCCACCCGCACCGCGGTCCGGATGTAACTGCGCAGCATCATGAATGCCCGCGCATCGGCCTTGTACGTCCGCCAGGCCACCGTTTCCTCGGCGTCCAGCACCTGCGCGTCACCCAGCGCCGCCACCGGGATCTTCGCGTCCCCCGCGATCAGCGCGTCACCGACCACCCGGATCCGCGCCGACCCGTATGCGCTCACCACCACGGCCGACAGCGCGCACCCGCCGATCAGCCCGCCGAGCATCGGTAGCGTCCCCACGGGGAGCAGCATCAAGGCACAGGCCACACCGACCAGCACGGCGACAAGCCACCAGGAACGGGGCGCCGTGAGACGTTCTTCGTACGACTGCATGGCACAAGCTTGGCACGGCGGCGCGGGCCCTCGGCGCGCGCGGGTAGGGTCTGCACTCGTGAGTGGAACTGACGAACCCAGGACGCGGCTGACGCCCCCCGAAGGCGCCGTCGCCCCGGTCCGGCACCCCGACGCCCCGGCCCCCGGCGAACTCCTCGGCGCCCATTACGACCGCTGCTTCGGCTGCGGCGAAGGCCAGCAGCACGGCCTCCACCTGGAGGCCCGCGCCGGTGACGGCGTGAGCGTACGCGCCGAGTTCACCGTCAAGGAGGCCCACCAGGGTGCTCCCGGCCTGGCCCATGGCGGCGTGCTGGCCACCGCGCTCGACGAGACCCTGGGCTCGCTGAACTGGCTGCTGCGTGTGATCGCGGTCACCGGCCGACTGGAGAGCGACTTCCTGCGCCCCGTCCCTCTGGGCACCGTCCTGCATCTCGACGCACATGTCACCGCCGTCCACGGTCGCAAGATCTACTCCACCGCCGTCGGCCGCATAGGCGCCCCCGACGGCCCCGTCGCCGTACGCGCCGACGCCGTTTTCATCGAGGTCAAGGTCGACCACTTCATCGACAACGGCCGCAGCGAGGAGATCCGGGCCGCCATGGAGGACCCGGACCAGACCAGGCGCGCCCGCGCCTTCGAGGTGAACCCGTGAGCGAACGACGCAACCCGGTCGACGTGCTGCTGCGCCGCCTCGACCCCGAGGTGCCCGTCCCCTCGTACGGGCACCCCGGCGACGCGGGCCTCGACCTGGTGACCACCGAGGCCGCCGACCTCGCCCCGGGGGAGCGCGCCGTGCTGCCCACCGGCATCTCCCTCGCCCTGCCCGACGGGTACGCCGCCTTTGTGCACCCCCGGTCCGGCCTGGCCGCCCGGTGCGGACTGGCGCTGGTGAATGCCCCTGGGACGGTCGATGCCGGGTACCGTGGAGAGATCAAGGTGATCGTGGTCAATCTGGATCCGCGCGAGAGCGTGCGGTTCGAGAGGTTCGACCGGATCGCCCAATTGGTCGTCCAGCAGGTCGAGAAGGTGCGCTTCCACGAGGTGGCGGAACTTCCCGGCTCGGCGCGGGCCGAGGGGGGATTCGGGTCCACCGGCGGTCACGCGGCGGTGGGCGGCTCCACGGGCGGGAATGAATACGCATCGGTCGGTGCCGACCGGGAAGGACAGTGACGTGTTCGGACGTCGCAAGAAGAACGAGAGCGCGCACGAGCCGGCGGAGGACACGGAACTCGCCGACGAGGCCGCGGTGAGCGAAACCGACGCGGACGCGAGGGAGGAGAGGGTCGCCCTGCCGCCCGCGCCCCGTCCCGACGGACCCTGGGACGTGTCGGAGGTCAAGAACCCCGGCGAGGGCCGCGTAGACCTGGGAGGACTCTTCGTCCCCGGCGTCGACGGCATGGAGCTGCGGGTGGAGGTCGCGGGTGACGCGATCGTCGCCGCGACCGTCGTCCTCCAGGACAGCGCCGTGCAGGTGCAGGCGTTCGCCGCACCCAGGAACGAAGGCATCTGGGGCGAGGTCCGCGAAGAGATCGCCTCCGGCATCACGCAGCAGGGCGGTGTCATCGACGAGGTCGAGGGCCCCCTCGGCTGGGAACTGCGCGCCCAGGTCCCCGTGCAGCTGCCCGACGGCACCAACGGTGTGCAGGTCGTGCGCTTCGTCGGCGTCGACGGTCCGCGATGGTTCCTGCGCGGTGTCATCTCCGGTCAGGGCGCGGTGCAGCCGGAGGCCGCCAGCGTGCTGGAGCACATCTTCCGGGACACCGTCGTCATCCGCGGTGACGCCCCGATGGCGCCGCGTGACCCGATCGTCCTGAAGCTGCCGGACGACGCCCAGATGGTGCCCGACGGCGTACAGCAGGAGCCGGCCGAAGGCTCCCGCTTCGGCGGCGGGGTGGAGCGCCTGGAGCGCGGGCCGGAGATCACCGAGATCCGCTGACCGCGGGGGGCGGGGCGGGCGATTCGCCGCCCGTGCCCATCCCCGTCGTGCGGTTGGCTCGGTCGAGCGCTGAGAGATGGATGCCCGTGGACGTACCCGAGAGGGTGCGGCCACGGGCATCCGTGTGTTCGGGGTGAGTGTGGCTTG
>NZ_VKJP01000718.1 GCF_007280575.1 Streptomyces benahoarensis | reverse complement strand
GCCACCGTCGTCCGCGCGTCGGCGAGCTCGCCCTCGGCGTCCGTGAGGATCTCTCGGACGATCTCAGCGTCGTTTTGGTGGTCTGCGGCGTCGTCGCGGGCTTTGGCCAGCGCCGTGCTCAACCGCTGCACCGACCGCACGTGGCAGGAAGCCGCCTCATCCGCGGCAGCCTGCACCTTGGTGCTGTGGGCGTGTGCGCTCTCGCTCGCCGCCTCCAGGGCGGCGAGGCGGGCGCGGGTCACGATGCGAATCACGATGCCTCCTCGAAAGCGGGGTGGTCGGCCGGGCTCGAAGTGCTCATGCGGCACCGCCCCAGGCGAGGACGGCGGCGATGACGAGGAGTGCTCCGGCGATGCGGGTGAGGTCGATGGCGCGCTGGAGGCAGCGGAACTTGGCGACAGCGATGCGGGAGAGGACGGCGATGTGCTGCGGGCGGTCGTCCTGGGCGAGGGCGTCGCGAATCTCGTCGGGGGTGAGGGTGGCCCACTTGGGGAACCCCTGCGGGGTGCCGCCGCCGAGGTGGGGGCGGACCGTCATCAGCAGCAGCGTGGACGCGGCCAGCAGGACCGCGACCCCGGCGGCCCCGACCACGATCGCTAGGACGGTCAGGTGGGTGCTGGTGGCGACGGTCCACGCCCCCGCCAGCATCGCGCCGGTGAACGCCAACAACAGCGACGCCTTGGTGTCGGTGCGGGCCAGTTCGGCCTTGACCTCCGCGTGAGCGGCGGTGAGGGCATTGTCCTGGTGGCTCATGCTGCCCCCTCCTCTCCGCCAGGCGCGGGGGCGATGGGGGCGGCAACGTCTCCGAAGGCGGCGAGGGTCAGGTCCGCACCGGCGTAGGCGGTGGTGGCCTTCAGCACCCGCACCTGTCCCGCGCAGCACTCGGAGTAGGTCACGGCCTCGGGGCTGATGCCGAGAGCGGTCCGCCACGTCTCGAACGCGCCGAAGTCATCGTGGATCCGGAGCGTCAACTCGCGGGGAAAGACCGGGGTGACGTCCACCTCCACGGCGGGCAGCG
>NZ_VKJP01000717.1 GCF_007280575.1 Streptomyces benahoarensis | reverse complement strand
ATGAGCGTCTCGTGGGCTCGGAGAGGTGTATAAGAGACAGGGCCCGGCGTCCGCTCCGTACCGTCCGGCGAGCGGTCCGTGCCCTCCGGGCCGTCCGGCCTCGGGCCCGTACCGTCCGGCCTCGGGCCCGTACCGTCCGGAGTCCGGCCCGAGCCGTCCGCACCGCCCGGACCCCGCAGGCCCACCCCCGGCTTCCTCGGGTCCCGCAACCGCTCGGACAGACCGCGCAGTTGCGCCGTCACCGGTTCCGGAAGCCAGTCCCCGTACGGGCCCGGTGCCCCCACCCGGGCCGCGAGGTCCGCCACCGCGGGCCGCCGCTCCGGCTCCTTCGCCAGGCATGGCGCCGCCAACGCCCGGACCGCATGCGGCAGTTCGTCGAGTCGCGGCTGCTCGTGGACGGTGCGGTACATGAGGATCTGCGGTTCGGCGTTGCCGTACGGGCCGCTGCCGGTCGCCGCGTGGACGAGTACGCCGCCGAGGGCGAAGACGTCGGCGGCGGCGGTGATGTCGCCGCCGGAGAGGGTGAGCTGTTCGGGTGCCATGAAGCCCGGGGTGCCGAGGGCGGTGCCGGTGGCGGTCAGGGCGGTGTCGGTGGCGGAGTGGGCGATGCCGAAGTCGATGACGCGGGGGCCCTCGGCGGTGAGCAGGATGTTCGACGGTTTGAGGTCCCGGTGGACGAGGCCCTGCGCATGGACCGCGGCGAGCGCCTGGAGCAACCCGGCCGCCAGCGCCCGCACCGTGGGCACCGGCAGCGGCCCCGTGTCGTGCACGGCGTCGCTGAGCGAGACGCCCGGCACGTACTCCGTCGCCATCCAGGGGATCTCGTCGTGCGGCGCCGCGTCGACGACGGGCGCCACGAACGGCCCGCCGACCCGCCGGGCGGCCGCCACCTCACGGGCGAACCGCTTGCGGAACCCACGGTCGTCGGCGAGTTCGGCCCGCGCGGTCTTCACCGCCACCGTCCGCCCGTCCGCCCCGCGCCCCAGATAGACCCTGTC
>NZ_VKJP01000716.1 GCF_007280575.1 Streptomyces benahoarensis | reverse complement strand
GGGATGACGGGGAGGCCGTCGGGGCGGTTGGCGTCGAGGCGCATGGGGGTGGTCTCGTCGCCGCCGGTCAGGGGTGCGCCGGTGTCCTTGCGCCGCCCGATGATCTTCTCCTGGTCGGTGCGGGGGCGCTGTTCCCAGTCGTCGAGGAGCATCCGGATGCGGCGGACGACGGCGTACGAGCCGCCGCGCATCCAGGTGGCGTCGGCGTCGCGGCCGACGAAGATGCGGGTGTCGAAGTCCGGGTCGGACGGCTTGGGGTTGTTGGTGCCGTCGAGCTGGCCCATGAGGTTGCGGGTGGTCATGGGGCGGGCGGTGGCGCCGGGGGTGCGGTTGAAACCGTTCATCTGCCAGCGCAGACGGGCGGTGGGGGCGGCTTCCTTCTGGAGGGTGCGCAGGGCGTGGAAGGCGACGAGGGCGTCGTCGGCGCCGATCTGGAGCCACAGGTCGCCGTTGCTGCGCCGGGCGTCGAGGGCGTCGGCGGAGAAGTCGGGCAGCGGGTCGAGCTGGACGGGGCGCTGTTTCGTCAGGCCGGTGCGGTCGAAGAAGGAGTGGCCGAGGCCGAAGGTGACGGTGAGGGAGGAGGGTCCGGCGTCGGCGGCGACGGCGGTGTCGTGGGCGGGGGCGCGCCCCTCCATCAGGTCCTGGGCGGTGCGGGTCCAACGGCGCAGCAGGGCGGCGGCGGCCTTGCGGTCGGCGTCGGGGGCGAGGTCGAAAGCGAGGAGGTGGCCGCTGGCCTGGAGCGGGGTGGTGATGCCCGCCTGGTGGGCGGCGCGGTCGGCGCGGAAGGGGACGCGGGTGGTGCCGACGGTGGTGAGCGGGGCGGGGGCGTCGCCGCGGGCGGCGGACGCGCCGATCACGCCCCCGGCGCCGCCGACGACGAGTCCGGCCGCCCCGGCGGCGCCGACGGTGCCGAGCAGGCGGCGGCGGGACAGCTCCACGGTGGGCCCGGCGTCACCGGGGGACGCGTCCGGGGCGGCCGATGCGGACGGCAGGCCCCGCGCCCCGGAACCGCCCCGTCCGCAT
>NZ_VKJP01000715.1 GCF_007280575.1 Streptomyces benahoarensis | reverse complement strand
CCGAGATCTACACCTATTAAGTCGTCGGCAGCGTCAGAGGTGTATAAGAGACAGGTCCGCATCTCCGCATCTCCGCATCCGCATCCCCGTCCGCGTCCGCGTCAGCCCGCCGGCTTGATCAGATAGCCCGCGCCGCGCCGGGTGTGGATCATCGGCTCCCGCCCGGCGTCGATCTTCCGTCGCAGATACGAGATGTACAGCTCGACGACGTTGGCCTGCCCCCCGAAGTCGTAGCTCCAGACCCGGTCCAGGATCTGCGTCTTGCTCAGCACCCGCCGCGGGTTACGCATCAGGTACCGCAGCAGCTCGAACTCGGTGGCCGTCAGCCGGATGTCGTCCCCACCGCGCGTCACCTCATGGCTGTCCTCGTCCAGCGTCAGATCGCCCACCGTCAGCACCGAGGCGCTCTTCGCCGCCGCGGCCCCCGCCCGGCGCAACAGGCCCCGGAGCCGGGCGACCACCTCCTCCAAGCTGAACGGCTTGGTGACGTAGTCGTCGCCACCCGCCGTCAGCCCGGCGATTCGGTCCTCGACGGAGTCCTTGGCCGTCAGGAACAGCACCGGAACGTCCGGCAGTTCACGCCGCAGCCGGGCCAGCACCGTCAACCCGTCCATGTCCGGCAGCATCACATCGAGCAGCACCGCGTCCGGCCGCCAGCTCCGGGCACAGCGCAGCGCTCCGGCGCTGTCGCCCTCGGACCTGATGTCCCAGCCCTCGTAGCGGAGCGCGAGCGACAACAGATCGGCGAGCGAGGACTCGTCGTCCACCACCAGCACCCGCACCGGACTCCCGTCGGCCCGCCGCAGCCCGGGCTGCCCACCGGGCGCCCGGGCCTCCCCGCCGCCCCCCACGGCGGACCGGTACGGCCGGGCACCCGAAGGCCCCGCGGAAACAGCGGACGGCGAAGAAGTCACGGTCATGCCCCGAACGTCCCCCTCTCTCCTATACACATCTCCGAGCCCCCGAGACGCTCATGAATCTCGTATGACCTCTTCTGCTTGAAAAAAAAAAAAACTTCACGGTC
>NZ_VKJP01000714.1 GCF_007280575.1 Streptomyces benahoarensis | reverse complement strand
CCGCACCGCCCCGCCCCCGGCCCCCGTCCTGTCGGTGCGCGATCTGTCGGTCCGCTTCCGGATGCGCGGCGGCCGGCACGTCCACGCCGTCTCCGGCGCCTCCTTCGACCTGGCGCCGGGCAGCTGCCTCGCCCTGGTCGGCGAGAGCGGCTGCGGCAAGTCGGTCCTCGCCTCCGCGCTGCTCGGCCTGCTGCCGGGCAACGCCGAGACGTCCGGCGCGGCCCACCTGACGGCCGCCGACGGCGCGCCCGCCGTGGAACTGCTCACCGCCGACGAACGGCAGCTGGCCCGCACCGTCCGCGGCCGCCGCATCGGCCTCGTCCCGCAGAGCCCCGCCGCCCACCTCACGCCCGTCCGCACCATCCGCGCCCAACTGGAGGAGACCGTAAGGGAGCTGACCGGCGGGCGAGCCGAACCGGCGACGGCCGACCCGCCGACCGGACGGCGGCCCGGGCGTCGCGCGGCGCGGGAAGCGCTGCACGCGGCGGTGGAGCGGGCCGCGACCCGCGCCGCGTTCCCCCTTGACCACCTGGACCGCTACCCGCACCAGCTCTCCGGCGGTCTCGCCCAGCGCGCGGCGAGCGCCCTCGCGCTGGTCGGCGACGCCCGGCTGCTGCTCGCCGACGAACCCACCACCGGCCTCGACCGGGACCTCGTCGACCGCACCGTCGACGCGCTGCGGGCCCACGCCGACGACGGCCGGGCGTTGCTGATGATCACCCACGATCTGGCGGCCGCCGAGCGGATCGCCGACCACGTCGCCGTCATGTACGCGGGACGGATCGTCGAACACGCCGACGCCGCCACCTTCTTCGGCACGCCCGGCCCCCGCCACCCGTACGCCCGCGGGCTGCTCGACGCGCTGCCCGGCCGCGCCTTCACTCCGATCCCCGGACTGCCGCCCGAGCTGGGTGCCCTGCCGGACGGCTGCGCCTTCGCCGCCCGCTGCGCCCGCGCGGACGCCCGGTGCGCCGTCCGCCCCGAACCGTCCGGCGGCGTCGCCTGCCACCATCCGCACCCCGGCCCGCCCCCGGC
>NZ_VKJP01000713.1 GCF_007280575.1 Streptomyces benahoarensis | reverse complement strand
TCGTCGGCAGCGTCAGATGGGTATAAGAGACAGGGAGGGTGACGGGCGCGGGGAGCCCGAGGAGCCAGGCGGCGCGGTGGATGCTGTGGTGGGCGTTGGCGCCGCAGACGATACGGAGCGGGGGCGCGTCCGGCGCGGCGCCGGTGACGGGCGGGAGGTCGTCGACGGGTCGGCGCGGTGCGCCGATGACCGGGGCGAGGGTGGCGGCCGGCGCGGGGCCCGCGGCGTGGGCGGCGCGGGTGCGGACGGCCGCCGCGGGACGTTCTCCCCGGGCGTGCCGCTCCCCCGCGGTGTATCCCGTGGTGTGCCGGGCGGTGCGGGCGGCCTCACGGGCGAGGAGGACGGCGAGCTGGTTGGACTCGGTGCCGCCGGTGGTGAGCAGGGCGTCCGGGCCGTCGCCGGGTGCGTAGGTGTCGTCCGGTGTCCGGGCGCACCGGGGGGCGTGGGGGAAGACGAGGGCGGCGAGTTCGCGGGTGGCGAGGGCTTCGAGGGCGGAGGCGGCGGGGGCCTGGTCCCAGGAGTCCATGGAGGGGTTGAGGGCGGACGCGGCGAGGTCGGCCGCGGCGGCGACGGCCAGCGGGGGGCAGTGCAGATGGGCGGCGCAGTGCGGGTCGGCCGGGTCGGCGGCGCCGGCGGCCAGGGTACGGACGAGGGTGGCGAGCGCGGCGTGCGCGCCGTCGCCGTCGTCGGGGAGGAGGGGGGCACAGGTGGCGCGGACGGTACGGGCGACGGCGTCCGGTCCACCGGCGGGGAGGGGGCCCGCGCGGTCCGCGGCGCCGTTGGCGAGGGCGTCGAGGACGGTGCCGAGGAGGGGGCGGAGCGCGCGGGGGCCTTCGATACCGCCCGCGAGGGCGGCGTCGGCGGCGGGCACAGGCATGAACGTGCCCTTCCATGTGGAGAGTTGGGGTGAGAGCGGGCCGTTCCGTCGTCGCGACGGGCAGCCATTAGGCAGCCCTAAGTTACTTTCCCGGTACGGTGCGTAGCCACCGGGGACGAACGTTCCACCCGTTCGTGGGAGGGGGGCTGTCTCTTAGACACATCTGAC
>NZ_VKJP01000712.1 GCF_007280575.1 Streptomyces benahoarensis | reverse complement strand
AGAGGTGTATGAGAGACAGCTCAGCGGCCGCGTGCGGGCCGTTCGGATGCCTCGGCGCCCGCCGTCCGCTCCGAGCCCGTCACGGGCCGCTCACGGGCCGCTGGCGCCGAAGGCCGAAAGCTCCGCCGCCCGATGGCCGATGACTGAAGAAGGCTCATCCATCTCCCTTGCGGTGGGAGGCTGGTGACAGAGCGTCGGATGAACCCAGCCCTTACCGCAGAGGCAAGCGGAGCTTCAACCTCTCCACCATGTGACGGGTGTCACCGTACAAGTTTCCAGAAGTGGGGAACTTACCCCCGTCCTACAACTAGTCCATTTAATATGTGCAATTGCACTACCCTTCGGGGCCTTTCAAAGGAGACCGCAGGGTCTGTCCGCAGAGTGGCCCGGAGAGCCCGCGAGGGACCCCTGCGAGGGCGCCGGCGGGCGCGGCGTAACGACCGCAGTCCGCGCCGCCGGGAGGCTCCGGAGCGCGCGCACAAAAAAGATCGCGCTGGACCCGGCGGAGTCCAGCGCGATCGATGACGTACCCGGCTGCTGCGGGTGTGGGCCCGTTGGGGCGGGCGCCGCGTCGTATGGAGCTGTGTGGAGCATGGTGAAGCTAGGGGTACTGCGTGGGCGCTTTTCGGGTTGGGGGCCCCGAAAACAGCCCGGCTATGCGGTTATTCAGGACTCGCTGCGCTGCTGCGGAATGCCCGCGAGCAGTGCGCGGACCTCAGCCTCGCGGTAACGCCGGTGTCCTCCGAGCGTGCGGATGGACGTGAGCTTGCCTGCCTTGGCCCAACGGGTCACCGTCTTCGGGTCCACGCGGAACATCGTGGCGACCTCGGCGGGGGTAAGCAGCGGCTCGGCGTCAGGGGTGCGAGCGGTCATGAGCGGCCTCCTCGGGAGAACCGAACCATCACGGTTCTTTCCTCTAAAAGGGTGTCTCACGTGGCAGTTCACTGATGCGGCATGATGTTGCACCGTGAGGGTTGATCTGTCGCGTCGGCTGGTTCCGGACGAACTGTGGGAGCTGGCAGCTCCGTTGTTGCCGAGGTTTACGT
>NZ_VKJP01000711.1 GCF_007280575.1 Streptomyces benahoarensis | reverse complement strand
CGCCTGGTTCGATGGGGTGGGGGATCTGATGAACGGCCGGTGCCGGTGGGCGGCCCGGGGACGAACGGTGACCGTACGGCGCGACGCACGCGTACGGGGGAGAGGGGGAGGCATGCCGCGCTGGCGGGCGCTTCCGGAGGAACTGGAGCCGGAGATAAGGGAGTTCGTCCGGCAGATGCGCGGCGTCGTGGACCGCGCCGGGCTGAGCGTGTCCGACGTCGCGGAGCAGACCGGCACGCCCCGCGCCGACTGGGTGCGCCACCTCGACGGACGGCAGCCGCCGCCGCGCGAGGCGGTCGCCGCGCTCGCCCGGGTGGCCGGGGTGCCCGCCGCGCACCTGGCCGCCATGGGAGAGGCCGCCGCGGCGGCCTGGCGGCACCGTGCGGAGCGCGGCGACGGCCCGCCCGGGGTGCCCGGTGACGGCGCGCGGGGCGGCCGTCGGCGCCGCATCCTCCTGGCGGCGGGTGCGGGCGGCGCGCTGCTGGTGGTGGTGGCCGCCGCGGGGCTGCTGGTCCGGCCCGGCAGCAGCGACGCGGCGCCTCGGGAGCCCGCCTCCGCGGCGACGGCGGAGCGGAGCGATCGCCCCGTCCCGCCGCCGGGCGTACGGTGCACGGCCGACGGCTGCATGGGGCGCGACCCGGAGGCGTCCGGCTGCGCGGCGAAGGCGGTCACCACCGCCCGGGGCACGGCGGGCGGCGTGCTGATCGAGGTGCGCTACAGCGCGGACTGCCGGGCCGCCTGGGCCTGGATGGTGGGCGCCGACCCCGGCAGTCAGGTCAGCGTCAGCGCCCACGGCCACAGCGCCCGGGCCACCGCGGGCCGCAGCGGCGCCGCCACCACCCCGATGGTCACGGTCCCGGGCACCTCCGGCACGGCCACCGCCTGCGGCACCACCGCCCGCGGCGCCCAGGGGTGCGCGCAGCCGCTTGCCACGCCGGTGCCGGTGCCGCCGTCCGGCTCCGGCTCGTAAGGGGCTCGCGGGGCCTCGTCGGGGCGCGCGGCGAGGCCCAGCACGCCCCGTACGGCACGCCACGCACGCCGCGCCCGGCGAACCCACCCCGCC
>NZ_VKJP01000710.1 GCF_007280575.1 Streptomyces benahoarensis | reverse complement strand
ATGAGCGTCTCGTGGGCTCGGAGATGTGTTTAAGAGACAGCCCGGGGACACGGCCACGTCCGGTTCCGGTTCCGGCTCGTCGTGCGTGTGCCCCCGGGGCGGGGTGGCGTCGACGCGTTCGCCGCAGGTCCGGCAGGCGCGGCACATGCCGGTGCGGCCGCATGCCCCGCACGGGTCGGGCGGTGCGGGCGCCGGGTGCGGATCGGTGCCGCCGGGGGTGTCGGGTCCGCTCGCCCCGTTCATCCGGTCACCTTCTCCCTCTGCAGTACGGACAGTGCGGCGATGAGTTCGGCCTGCTGGTCGGGGGGGACGGTGAGCCGTTCGAGGGGGGCGAGGCGGCGTTGGCGTTCGGCGGTGAGGGCGCGGTCCAGGTAGGTGGTCAGGAGGCGGGTGCCCCGGTCGTGGAGGCGGAGGGTGCTCTGGGCGCCGAGGAGGGTGGCGAGGCGTTCGGCGGCGGCGCGGGCGCGGTCGCCGCCGAGGAGCGCGGTGGCCAGCAGGGTGGTGGGTTCGTCGGGGGTGACGGAGCCGGGCCGTCGGGCGGCCCGGCCGCCCCGGGCCTCGCGGATCTCCTCTTCGGTGAGTTCTTCCAGGCAGCGGCGCCAGCGGCGGACGGCGACGCCGAGGCGGTCGGGTGCGCCGGTGGCACCGGCGGCGGCGGTCGGTGCGATGTCGGCGGCGGCCGGGTCGCGGCGCCAGGCGTCGGTGGTGCGTTCGTCGGCCCGTTCGACGGCGCAGGCGAGGAGGGCGGTGAGGCCGTGGGTGAGGGCGTCGAGGAGGTCGTCGGGGCGGCCACCGAGGGCGTGGTCGCGCCAGTGGGCGCGGGCGTCGCCGGACAGCACCTCGCCTGCGGTGATCTCGCGCCGTACGCGGGTGGCGGCTTCCGCGTACGCCTCCTCGACGCGGGCGGCGAGGCGGAGGGCGGCGGCGTGCTGGGCGGCGGCGGCCCCGGCGAGTGCGGGGAGGCGGCTGCGGAGGGAGGCGATGACCCCGGCGGTGGTGCGGTCCGCGGCGGCGGTGCGGGCGGGCG
>NZ_VKJP01000709.1 GCF_007280575.1 Streptomyces benahoarensis | reverse complement strand
CCCGGGCCCTCGCCCGCCCCGAGCCACCCCTCAGTTCTCCTGCAAGAACTTCTTGGCCAGTTCGTCCCCCCGGCTGACCGCGTCACCATGGCTCTCGATGGGCGATGCCTGGGAGTTCTTGAAGAGGATGTAGGTGACGCCGGAGTCGGCTCCGCCGGTCTCCGGGTCGGGGTCTATGCCCAGGCTCTTGGCGGTCGCGTAGGACGCCTCGCCGATGATCTTGTCGGGGCCGGTGTCCCCGACGACGGCGTATTCGACCTGGTTGTTGTAGATGACGGCGACGACGCCGCCGCCCTTGATGCCGTCCTTGGTGTAGTCCCAGATGCTGCTGGAGCTGGGCACGACGACGAACGGCAGCTCGGCGGCGTTGAGCGGTTTGTCGTCCGACTGGTGGAACCGGGTGTCGTCCTGGAACCAGGGGTCGGTCTGTTCGTTGCACTGGTCGGTGATCTGGCCGTCGCAGTCGATGTCCATGTCGGCCTTCCAGAAGACCGCGCCGCTCTTGCCGCAGACGGGGACCGTGGCGGAGGTCTCCTCATCGGTGCGGTACTTGCCGTTGGAGATCTGACCGCAGTCCTTGAGTTTGGCCAGCAGGTCGGCGGCGCTGACGCTGCCTTCCTGTACGGGGTGGACCGTGGCGACGGCGGGCGCGGTGGCCTGGGCGGAGGCCGGCAGGGCGGCCGCGGTGAGCAGCGCGGCGCCGGCGACGGTGGCGAGAGCAAGGTTTCTTGTCCGCACTGGGGAACCCTTCGATGAGGAAAGTTTCCTTATCGAGCGGGCCCAATCTGCTCTCGTTTACGTGTCCCCGTCAAGGCATCGCGCGGGGCGCCGTCGCCCGGGCCGCCAAGATCACCCGCCCGGAGCACGACCGGAAACCCGCCCGGCGCACGGGCCGAAATCCGCCCGGAACAGGCCATCCGGCACGCCGCCCGGAAGCGAGGGCCCCATCACGGCCCGAAGACAAGAGCAACGGTCCGCACCACCACGGCCCGAGGGCGAGGGCAACGGCCCACCCCTGTCCCTTATACACATCTGACGCTGCCGACGACTTAATAGGTGTCGGTGCCG
>NZ_VKJP01000070.1 GCF_007280575.1 Streptomyces benahoarensis | reverse complement strand
GTCCGGGTGGGCGTGGGCGAGGAGTTCGAGGTAGATGCCGCGGAAGGCGGTGAGGTGGCGGTCGACGGTGAAGAGTTCCAGGGCCCGGGCGCGGGCGGCGGCGCCGAGGCGGGCGCGGCGGGCCGGGTCGGTGAGCAGGGCGAGGCAGGCGTCGGCGAGGGCGCGGGGGTCACCGGCGGGGACGACCAGGCCGGTGCCACCGATGACCTCGCAGACCGCCCCTGCGTCGGTGGAGACGGTGGCCCGGCCGCTGAACATCGCCTCCACCAGGGTGTGCGGGAACCCCTCGTCGACGCCGGAGAGCACCACGACGGCGGCGGTGGCGTAGGCATCGGCGACGGGGGGCGCCCCGGGGGCGGCCGGCTCCTCGAAGCGGACCGGGCCCGGGGCCCCGGGGAAGAGCCGGTCGGCGAGGGCCCGGCAGTGGGCGAGGTAGGCGGCGGCGTCGGGGGCGTCGCCGGGCCCGCCGACGATCCGCAGGGTGGCGTCGGGCACGGCGGTGCGGACGTGGGCGAAGGCGCGCAGCAGTCCGGCGAGGTCCTTGGCCGGTTCGACGGGACCGGCCCACACCAGGGTGGTGGCGCCGTCGGCCACGGCGTCGGGCACCCGGAGGAACGGCCCGGCGGGCACGCCCGGGTGGACGGTACGCAGCCGCTGCGGCGCCGCACCGCACCGCTCCTGCCAGCGGCGGGCATGGGCGGTGCCGGGGGTGATGAGCGTCGCGCGGGCGTACGTCTCGGCGGCCAGGGCCCGTTGGAAGGCGGCGAGGAGGGCGCGGGCCGGGGCGTTCAGCGGGGTGGTGGCGCGGTCGAGGTGGTGCGCGCGCAGCCCGGGGCCGTCCTCGGTGACCAGGAGCGGGGTGCCGAAGAAGCGTTTGGCCAGCAGCCCGGCGAGGGCGGTCGGACCGGCGGCCGTGGCGTGGCAGAGGTCGACGGTGTCGAGGCCGGGGGCGCCGTCCCCGTACCAGTCGAGGGAGAGCGGACGCAGCGCCTCGTCGAGGTGGGTGGTGACCGCGAGGAGGTCGGGGACCTGGGCGGCGTGCGCGGCGGGGAGTGCGCCGGGGGCGCGGCAGGCGCGCTCCAGCAGGCGCAGGGCGGCCTCGGAGCGGAGCAGGGCGGGCAGGTCGGCGTGGTCGCGGGCGAGGTCGGCGAGGCCGTGGAGACCGGCGGCGAAACGGTCCGCCTGGGTGGCGGTGCCGCCGGGTTGGACGGTGAGCGCGGCGGCGAGTTCGGCGAAGTGGCGGGCGAAGCGGCGGCGGGCGGCGCGGTCCGGGGTGCGGCCCCGGCCGTCGGCGCGGCGGGCCGCCGGGCCGGGCACGGGACCGGTACGGCGCGCCCCGTCGGCGTACGACGGGTCCGTGGGGCGGGCGGCGGGCGGTGCGGGGAGGGCGAACTCGGTGAACTCGTGGCCGGGCAGCCCCTGGACGAGCCGGTCGTACCAGCGCCGGGCGCCACACGGCGCGGCGGGGTGTGCACCGTCGGTGAGCAGTCCGATGTGCACGTGTCCACTCCCGTTCTGCGGTCTCGGCGTGTGTCGGCATCCGGCGGTACGGTCCGGGCCGCCGGTTGCGGAACGACGCTACGCAAAAGGCCCGGTGGCGCGATGGACGGTTGTCCATCGCGCCACCGGAAGGGGTGAACGGTCGTAACTTTCCACCCCACGGGGCGTTCTTATGCGCTAAGCAGTGAGTTCGTCCCCGGGGCGCCCTGGTGCGGGTGCGGTCCGGGGGCGCGGTCGGACGGGATCCCACGGACGCGGCCCGGGGCATCTCCCCGAGGCCCGCACCACTCCCCCGGCGCACGGCGTGCCGGACGGCTCAGACACGGGCGCGCGCCGCCCGCCGCTCGGCGGCAACCTCCGGATCGAGGACCGGTACGGCCGCCAACAGCCCCTGGGTGTAGGGGTGTTGGGGGTGGTCGTAGACGGTGTCGACGGGGCCCTCCTCGACGATGCGTCCGGCCCGCATCACGGCGACGCGGTCGCTGGCCGCGCGGACGACGGCGAGGTCGTGGGCGATCAGGACGACGGACAGGCCGAGGTCACGGCGGAGTTCGGCGAGGAGGTCCATCACCTGAGCCTGGGTGGTGACGTCCAGGGCGGAGACCGGTTCGTCGCAGACCAGCAGGCGGGGCCCGGGGGCGAGGGCGCGGGCGATGCCGATGCGCTGGCGCTGGCCGCCGCTGAACTCGTGCGGGTAGCGGTGGTACCACGCCGGGTCGAGGCCGACGCGTTCGAGGAGTTCGCGCGCCCGGCGGACGACGGTGGCGTCGTCGAGGCCGCCCGCCGCGCGCAGCGGGTCGGCGACCGATTCCCCGATGGTGCGGCGGGGGTTGAGGGAGGACACCGGGTCCTGGAAGACCATCTGGAGTTCGCCGCGCAGCGGCCGCAGCGCGCGCTCCCCCAGGGTGCCGAGGTCGCGGCCCCGGTAGCGGAGGGTCCCGGCGGTGGGGTCGAGGAGGCGGACCAGCATCCGTCCGACGGTGGTCTTGCCGCTGCCGGACTCGCCGACGAGGCCGAGCGTCTCACCCGCGGCGACGGTGAGGGAGACGTCGTCGACGGCGACGGTGCGGTCGCCGCCGAGGACCGAGCCCAGGGGCCCGCCGCGGCCGAACTCCCGGCGCAGTCCCCGCGCTTCGAGCAGCGGGGCGCCGTTGTGGTCGTCGTCGCCCGTGGTGGGCCGAGGCACGCGGTCGGTGACGGTCGCGACGGCGGTACGGGCCGCGGGGACGGCCGGACGCACGGGCTCGTCCGGGCGCGCGGAATCGGCCGGAGGCGCGGAATCGTCCGGGCGCGCGGGCCCGGCCGGACGCGGAGAATCAGCCGGTCGCCCGGCCGCGGGGCCACGGCGCCCGGCATCGGCTCCACGGCGCGCGGCACCCGCCTCGCGCCCCTCCTCCTCGTACGCCACCCCGGCGTGCGCCGCCCGCTCGCGCGCCGTCTCGATCCGGGGGACGGCGGCGAGGAGGGCACGGGTGTAGGGCTCTCGGGGCGCGCCCAGGACCTCGGTGACGGGGCCGTGTTCGACGGCGCGGCCACCGCGCATCACGAGGACGTCGTCGACGCTGCCCGCGACGACGCCGAGGTCGTGGGTGACGAGCAGCAGTCCGGTGCCGGTCTCGGTGCGCAGGGTGTGCAGCAGGTCGAGGATCTGCGCCTGGACGGTGACGTCGAGGGCGGTGGTCGGCTCGTCGGCGATCAGCAGCCGTGGCTCGCAGGCGAGGGCCATGGCGATCAGGGCGCGCTGGCGCATGCCGCCGCTGAACTCGTGCGGGCGGGAGCGGGCGCGGCGGGCGGCGTCGGGGATGCCGACCCGGTCCAGGGCTTCCACCGCGCGGGCGCGGGCGGCGCGGCGGGAGACGCCGGGCCGGTGGACGCGGTGCACCTCGGCGATCTGGTCGCCGAGGGAGTGGTACGGGTCCAGGGAGGACAGCGGGTCCTGGAAGATCATCGCGGCGGTGGCGCCGCGCAGGGCGCGCAGGTCGGCCTCGGGCGCCGCGAGGACGTCGGTCCCGGCGACGCGGACGGTGCCCTCGGTGCGGGCGCCGGTGCCGCGGTGCAGGTCGAGGAGGGTGGCGGCGACGGTCGACTTGCCGGAGCCGGACTCCCCGACGATGCCGAGGGCGCCGCCGGGCCGGAGGGTGAACGAGAGCCCGTCGACGGCGCGTACGGCGTCGGCGCCCCCGGTGGCGGGGAAGGTGATCGTGAGGTCGCGGACCTCGACCAGCGGGTCGGCCGGGGCCGGGGCCTCGGCCGGTTCCGTGGCCGGTTCCGTGGCCAGGGGGGCGGTCATGTCAGCGTCACCCTTCGATCGGCGAGTGCGTAGAGGACGTCGGCGACGGCGCCCGCGAGGACGACGGCGGCGCCGACGCCCAGGACGGCGCCGACGACGACGGGGAGGTCGACGGTGCGGACCGACTCGACGGTGAGCCGCCCGAGGCCGGGCAGCCCGAAGAGGGATTCGGTGAGCATCGCGCCGCCGAACATGGTGCCGAGGTCGACGGCGTTGAGGGCGACGACGGGCGGCAGGGCGCCGCGCAGCGCGTGCCGCCCGACGATCCGGCGTTCGCACAGCCCGTAGGCGCGGAAGGTGCGGATGTGGTCCTCGGCGAGCGTCTCCAGGGTGGCGGAGCGGGTCAGCCGGGCGTACTTGGCGGACTCCAGGAGGGCGAGGGTGGTCCAGGGCAGCAGCAGGTTCCACGCCCACTGCTCGGGGTCCTCGGTCAGCGGCACGTAGGTGGGGAACGGCAGCCACTGGAGGGTGGCGCAGAAGACCATCAGCAGCAGCAGTCCGGTGATGAAGACCGGGGTGGCGGTGCCGGTGAGGGTCAGCACCGTCAGGACGCGTTCCGTGGCGCCGCCGCGGCGCAGCGCGGAGAGCAGTCCGGTGCCGACGCCGAGCAGCAGCCACAGCACCATGGCGCCGACCGCGAGCGAGGCGGTGACCGGCAGCCGGGAGGCGAGGAGCTGGGCGACCGGCTGGTCGTTCTGGTACGAGAGGCCGAAGCAGGGCGCGGGGCAGTGCAGGACGCCGGTGCCGGTGGAGTAGTCGCGGCCGGTGACCAGGCCCTGGAGGAAGTGCAGGTACTGCACCGGCAGCGGTTCGCCGAGCTGAAGCTGGTCGCGGACCTGCGCGATCTGCTCGGCGTTGCAGCGCGGGCCGCAGGCGAGTGTGGCGGGGTCGCCGGGTGCGACGTAGAACAGCGCGTACACGGCGACGGAGAGCAGCAGCAGGACGAGGAGGGCGCCGCCGGTCCGGCGCAGGACGTAGGCGGTCATCGGGCGGCGCCCTTCGGCGGTCGGGCGGCGGCGCGGGTGCCGACCGCGAGGCGGGAGCGTTCGCGCGGGTCGAGGGCGGTGCGGACGGCGTCGCCGAGGACGGTGCAGGCCAGCACGGTGACGAGCAGGCAGCCGGAGGGCAGCAGGACGTACAGCGGGTCGGCGCGGAACCAGGTGGTGGCGGTGGAGAGCAGCTGGCCCCAGGAGGACGTCGGCGGGGTGACGCCGATGCCGAGGAACGACAGGGACGCCTCGACGACGATGTTGGTGGGGACCAGCAGCGCCGCGTAGGTGAGGACGGGCGCGGCGAGGGCGGGCAGCAGTTCGCGGCGGGCGATCTGCGTGGGGGTGCGCCCGGCGAGGCGGGCCGCCGCGACATGGTCGCGTTGGCGCAGCGACAGCGTCTGGGCGCGGACGATGCGGGAGGTGCCGCCCCAGTTCAGCAGGCCGATGACGAGGATCAGCAGCAGCGGGCGGGGGAATCCGGCCGGGACGATCGCGGTCAGCGCGACGGCGAAGACCAGCATCGGCAGCGCGACCAGCACATCGGTGAAGCGGCTGAGGACGGAGTCGAGGAGGCGGCCCCCGGCGCCCGCGGCGAGCCCGATGGCGACGCCCAGCGCCACCTGGACGACGGTGGCGCCGAGCGCGACGAGGAGGGAGACGCGGGCGCCGTACAGCAGGCGGGCGAAGAGGTCGCGGCCGGTGCCGGGTTCGACGCCGAGCCAGTGGTCGGCGCTGATGCCGCCGAAGGAGCCGTAGGGGACCCCGCCGCGGGCGGAGTCGACGAGCTGGTCGTGGTACGTGGTGGGGTCCTGGCCCTCCAGCGCCGTCAGCAGCGGGGCGCCGAGGGCGAGGAGGGCGAGGGCCGCGAGCACGGCGGCGGCCACGACGGCCGAGGGGCGGGTGCGCAGCCGCCGCCATGCTCCGGTGGAGGGGGTGTCGTTCATGGTGCCGCGCCTACTTGACCGCGACCTGGGAGATGTCGAGGACGCCGTCCCAGTCGCTGATCACGACGTTACGGATCGACTTGCCGTGCAGCCGCTTGTAGACGGGGTGGAACAGCGGGACGGAGAGGGCCTGCTCCCCGATCCTGTCGTCGAGGGCGCCCCAGCGGGCGGCGGCCGTGTGGAGGTCGGTGAGCTTGTTGATGGCGTCGATCTCGTGGTTGACGGCGGGGTCGTCGAGCTGGGCGTGGTTGAAGTTGTAGGCGTCCTTGACGATCTGGCGGCCGTCGAAGATGGGGGCGAGGAACGGGCCGCCGGAGGGCCAGTCGGCGCCCCATCCGCCGATGAAGAGGCCCGGTTCGTCCTTGAGGCTGTGGACGGTGTCCTTGTAGTCGTTGTCCTCCAGCCCCTTCAGCTCGACGGTGATGCCGGCCTTCTTCAGCGCGTCCTGGACGGCGGTGGCGACCTCCGGGCTGGTCGCGAAGTTCTTGGCGGTGGAGTGGGTGAGGGTGATCTTCAGGCCGTGCGGATATCCGGCCTTCTTGAGCAGTTCCCGGGCCTTTTCCGGATTTCCGGTCCTTCCGGCGGGGAAGGGGTCGGCGCCGGTGTAGCCGAAGGATTTCTGATCGGGCAGGAAGGTGGTGGCCGGTTCGGCGAGGGAGGAACCGCCGGCGGCGTTGACGACGCTGCGGCGGTTGACGGCGTAGGCGATGGCCTGCCGCACCTCGGGCTTGTCGAACGGCTTCACCTTCGGGTTGAAGGCGAGGTAATTGGTGTAGCCGAAGTGGCCGGTTCCGACGCGCTTTTCGAGTTCCTTGTCGCCGGAGACGCGGGCGAGTTCGGCGGGCCCGAGGTTGGTGTCGGTGGTGACGGCGGCGGCGTCGGGTCCGGAGCCGGTGGCGAGGCGCTGGTTGATGACGGCGGAGTCGAGACCGGAGCGGACGTCGACGGTGTCCGGGTAGGCGTGCCGCTCCTTGTCGGTCCTCTCCGACCAGTGCGGATTCCGCTTCAGCAGCAGATGTTCGCCGTCCCCGGTGTTCTTGACGACCTGGTACGGGCCGGAGGAGACGGGGTGCTCCTCGTATTTTGTGCCGGTGTCCTTGGCGCGCGGTACGGGCGCGAACTGCGTCTGCGTGGCGAGCAGCGGGAATTCGCCCTCGGGCTTCTTCAGGTGGAAGACGAGGGTTTTGTCGTCGGGCGTCTCGATGGACTTCAGCCCGTCCTTGGAGTTGTCCTTGTACGGGCCCTGGTATTTCTCGCCGCCGATCAGCCAGTCCCGCAAATAGGGGGCGCCGCCGGAGAGTTCGGCGGCGAAGGACCGCTCGATGCCGTATTTGATGTCGGCGCTGGTGATGGGCGTACCGTCCTCGAACTTCAGGCCGTCCTTGAGGGTGTACGTCCACACCGTGGCGTTCTTGCTGGGCCGTCCGGTGTCGGTGGCGAGGTCCGGGACGGCCTTGGTGCCCGCGGCGCCGTTCGCGCGCTTGCGGGTGGTGAGGGTGCGGAAGACGAGCGTGGGGACCTTGCCGCCGCCGGAGGTGTAGAGCCGGGCGGGGTCGAAATCGGTCTGCGGCTCGGAGTTGAGGACGGTGAGGGTGCCGCCCTTGTGCGGCGCGGCGTCGGCGCCCGCGTCCGCGGCGTCCTTCGGGCCGCAGGCGGTGGCACCGGCGGCGAGGGTGACGCCGATCGCGGCGGCGGCGACGCGGCGCGCAGTCAGCAGCAGCCGGCGGGAGCGGAGGGGGGTGCGGGCCGGTTCGGCCATGACGGGTTCGCCTTTCGCAGCGGGACCGCGCCCGGCTGCGGGGCGGCGGGCGCGGTGCGCACGAGGCCACCCCGGCGCGGGCGTGCGGGAAGAGGTCACACGGTTCGCAGGGGGAGGAAACCGGCCCGGGACCGTCGGCCGCGCGGCGATTGCCGGGGCGTCACGGTCCGTGGCGCGGGTGGGGCCTCAGCGACAGTCGATGTCGGCCACGGACTGCACGGACACGCCGATCAGCGCCAGCTCTATGGCGGCGGGGGCGACGGCGTGACGGTGCGGCATGCGCAGAACTATGGAACGCGTGGCCGATTTCTGGCAAAGGTGTCTCGCGATGAGAGACCGCATATCTCACATACGAGGACGGCGTGCCCCCGGCCCGACGGGCCCGCCGCCCCGCCCGGCTCAGCGACTGCCGGGATACGGCCAGGAGTTGGGGCGGCAGGTGGCACCGTCCGTCGTCAGGAACTTCGTCTGCTGCATCATCACCGGAGCAAGCGCCCCGGACCGGGAACAAGCCTCGTGGTCGCGGCCGAGCCGGTGGCCGACCTCGTGGTTGATGAGCATCTGACGGTAGGCGTACATCTTGTCCGGCCCGTACGTCTTCGCGCCCTGCGCCCAGCGGTACGCGTTGATCATCACGCGCGGGGTCGCCGCCGAGTCGCACGAGACGTTGTCCTCGGAGGTGTCAAGACCCGACTTGGCGCACCACACATGGGTGGTGCCGGGGCTGGCCAGCGTGATGACGAAGTCCGCGCCGCCGGAGGCGACCCGCTCGAAGGTCCGGGTGCCGCCGTGCGCCCAGCTCCGGTCGTCGTTGAGGGTCTTGTGCACCGCGTCGGCGAACAGCTGGCCGTCCAGCGGCAGTCCGGTCTCCATGTCCACGCGGTAGCGGACGACATGACCGCGGCCGGGCGCCTTCGCGGCGCCGCCGACGGGCATGAACTTCCCGGAGGCGGTCAGCTTCGCGTCGAGCGGGAACGGCTCGGCCATCCGCTGCGCGTACGAGGCGGGCTTGGCGTCCTGCGGCCGGTCCCCGGAGCGCGAGGCGCCCTCGTCCTGCGGGTCGGTGCGGTCGGGCCCGCCGCCCGAGTGGCCGGTGCCGTCCGGCCGCTGCTCGGCGACCTGACCGGCCACCACCACGGCAAGCACGGTGGTCACCGCGGCCGCCGCGACACCGGTGAACGTCCGGCCCAGCCCGCCCTTCCTGGCACCGGCGGACGGCGGCCCGTCCGGCCCACCGTCCCCGTCCACCATGTCCGTACCGACGGGGACAGCGCCGTCCGACGGAGCCGTCTCCCGCGCGAAGACCACGGAACGGCCGGTGTCCACCGGCCCGTCCTCCCCGCGCGGCGCCCCGGCGGCCGGCACGTCGAACGCCTCCAGATACTCCGGCCGGGGCCCGGCGCCACCGGGCGCACCGGCACCGGCCGTCGCGTCCGCGCCGGGGCGGACCTCGGCGGTGGCGGGGTCCGGCAGCCGGGCGTCCGGCTCGGCGGCCGCGCGCGGGCGCGGCACCCGCGGCGCGGCCGCGGCGGACGGCCGGGACGTGGGGCGGCGGACGGCGGGCGGGCCGGGCGCCGAGGCCCCCGGGACCGACGGCGGCAGGCCCCAGCCGCCGCCCGGCTCCCGCTGCTCGGGGTGGCCGCCGCGCACGCCCTCGCGTGCGGGGCCCGGGTGGGCGGCGCCGTACGGGCGGGCGGCGGGCTCCGCCGGGTGCGGTCGTTCACCGTCGCCCGGTCCGCGCCTGCGGCGCCCGGTGCCCGGCTCGGCCGCGGGCGCCGGGCGCGGCACCGCCGTCTCCGTCGTGTCGTGCCCGTCCGGTGTCCCGCCTCGGCTGTGCCGTCCCACCGCTCCGTCAGCTCCTGCCCGTATCGGCCGCCGCTGTGTCGTCGATCAGTTCCCGGATGGCCCGCGCCACCGTCCGCGGGTACTCCATCATCGCCACGTGCCCGGCCTCGGGCAGCGTCACCAGCCGCGCCCCGCGGAAGGCGGCGGCGGCCCGCCGCGCCATCCGGTACGAGACGAGCCGGTCGCGCCCACCGTAGACGAGGAGCGTCGGCGCGAGCACCCGCTCCGCCTGCCGCCACAGATTGTGCTGCCCACCCAGGGTGTACGCATTGACCAGTCCGCGGGCGGAGCGCTCCATCACCTCCCAGAAATACGGGAGTTCGAGCCGCTTGGCGTACTCCTCGACCGCGTCGCGGAAGCCGTCGGGGGTGACGTTGCGCGGGTCGCCGTAGCAGAGCCCCAGCACCTCGCGGGTGCGGTGCTCGGGCGTCCAGTCGCGGGTGAGGCGGGCGAAGAGGCGGGCCGTGCCGGGCACCGCGAGCAGCGCGGTGGGGACCGCCGTCGACTGCGGCCGCAGCTCCGGCAGGGCCGGCGAGATCAGCGTCAAAGTGCGGACGAGATCGGGCCGGGCGGCGGCCACCCGCGTCACGGCGGCGCCGCCCATGGAGTTGCCGACGAGGTGGACCGGACCGCGCCCGGCCGCGTCCAGATACCGGATGACCGCGCGGGCCTGCGCGGCGACCGCGTAGCTGCCGTCGTCGGGCGGCGGCGCCTCACCGAAGCCGGGCAGATCGAGCGCCTCGCCGTCGAGCCGGTCGGCGAGCAGCGGCATCAGCGCCGACCAGTTCCGCGACGAGCCGCCGAGCCCGTGGACGTACAGCGCGGGCTCCCGCTCCCGCACCGCGGCCGCACCGGACTCCGACAGCGGCGCCGGGGTGCGCACACCGAGCGTCAGGCCGGAGAGCGGCACCAGTCGCAGCGTCTCGGCGGCCTCCTGCGGGCCGGGCCGTCCCGGACCACCGGGCGGCACCGGAAGGGCTGCGGTCCGGGTGTCGGGCGACTCCGTCGAAGACATGCCGTCGATGTTACGAGATGATCACGCGCGTACCGATGTGTTCGCCGTCACACACCGCATCGCGCTGCCGCGCCCGCTCTCCTAGGCTCGATACGAAGGGCGCCCCGGCCCGCCCGCGGCCGGAGGATCCGAACCGCCCGCAGCCCGGGGCGAGGAAGGCACAGCGGACCGAGAGACTCCAGAGAGGGAGCATCATGCCGGTCGATCCGAGCGACCCGGACACCTTCGACGAGGAGAACGAAACCGGCTTCTCCGACGAGGCTCCGGAGGCCGACGCCCAGGAACAGCACGCGGACGTCGCGCCCCACCGCGACGAGACACTGTCCGGCACCGACCTCGACGCCGCGAACGAGGCGGACCGCGCCGAACAGGCCCGCGTCGTGGAACTCAACGAAGACGAATATCGATGACCTGGGGTGTTATGTCACCTTCCCACAAGGGCCCGGACCGGATTTTCTCGGCTCCGACCGCCCACAGCCCGGTTACCCAAAAGTACGATGGCGGGCGCGGTGTACCACCTTGCGTACGCCGCGTACGGAACGACTTCTGGGAGGCAGCGTGAGCGCCATCGAGCAGACCGAGGCGGCACGCCCGCGGGGCACACGTCTGCCGCGCCGAGCACGGCGCAACCAGCTTCTGGGTGCGGCACAGGAAGTATTCGTCGCGCAGGGCTACCACTCCGCGGCGATGGACGACATCGCCGAGCGGGCGGGCGTCAGCAAGCCGGTGCTCTACCAGCACTTCCCGGGCAAGCTGGACCTCTACCTGGCCCTGCTCGACCAGCACTGCGAGGCGCTGCTGCACTCGGTGCGGACGGCGCTGGCGTCGACGACCGACAACAAGCAGCGCGTCGCGGCGACGATGGACGCCTACTTCGCCTACGTCGAGGACCCGGGCGGCGCGTTCCGGCTGGTCTTCGAGTCGGACCTGACCAACGAACCGGCGGTCCGCGAGCGGGTCGACAAGGTCTCGCTGGAGTGCGCCGAGGCGATCTGCGCGGTGATCGCCGAGGACACCGGCCTCTCGCGCGACGAGTCGATGCTGCTGGCCGTGGGCCTCGGCGGCGTCTCGCAGGTGGTGGCGCGCTACTGGCTGGCGGCCGAGAGCAAGGTCCCGCGGGAGACCGCGGTGGGCCTGCTGACCTCCCTCGCGTGGAAGGGCATCGCAGGTTTCCCGCTGCACGGCATCGACGCCCACTGACCGTGTTCGCTCCCGGCGTGCCCCGGGGCGCCCTGCACCTCCCCGTACCGGGCTAATGTGTGGTGCGTACGGCGCGGCTGACCGCGCACCCAACTGACCGTCGGAGGGACATCAGCCGTGGAGGTCAAGATCGGCGTGCAGCACGCGCCCCGCGAGATCGTTCTCGAGAGCGCGCAGACTGCCGAGGAGGTGGAGGGCGCCGTCGCCGACGCCCTCGGCGGCAAGTCGCCGCTGCTGAGCCTGGTGGACGAGCACGGCCGCAAGGTCCTGGTCCCGTCGGACCGGCTCGCCTACGTGGAGATCGGCGAGCAGTCGGTCCGCAAGGTCGGCTTCGGCGCACTCTGACCCAGGGGCGCCCCACAGGCGCCCGAGGCACACCGCGGACGGCGGCCGGGATTTCCGATCCCGGCCGCCGTCGGCGTTTTCCGGGGGCGCGGCCCGACGGGGACCACGGCGGTACGAGTTGCGGGGCCGCGGCTCGCCGGTTTGCGGAGCCGCCCCTCTCCCGCTTCCGGGGCCTTCCACTTCCCCTTCCGGTGCGCCCTCCCGCACCCAGGACACCCCGCCACCGTCCGCGCTCCCGGCCGGAACGGCTCGCCTCATCCGCCCCATGCACCCCTGCTTCCCCACAGGTTCGGCGGAACGGAGGCATGAGGGTTGCTGAGCGTGGCTGATGGGTACCACCGCCTACGACCGATTTGTTCGTCCGGTCGGTCCGGTCGTCAGCCGTAACGCGGGAGGGAACACGCATGATCTGGGAAGCTATGGGCGCCGTCGTCGTCGGTCTGGCCCTCTCCTTCACCGCCACCCGCCAACTGCCGGAACGGTTCCCCGTCCGCTCCCTGGCGCTGGCCACCGGCCCGGTCGCCGCTCTGCTGGGCGCGCTGCTGACCCGCTCGATCCTCGGCCCCGGCCACCCCGTCCAGACGCTCGCCGCGGCCGTCGCCGTGGGCGCCGCGCTGCTCTCGGTGCTGATCCGCCCGGCCCGCGGGGCGCTGCGCGGCTCGGCCCCCGCCTGACACCCCCGTATACATACGGCGCGGCCCCGGACCGGGTGGTCCGGGGCCGCGCCGTCGTCATGTCCGCGGGGCGTCGCCTACGCCGCCAGGCCCAGGGCCGCCATCCGCTTGGTGTGCGCCTCGGTGATCCGGGAGAACATCCGGCCGACCTCGGCCAGGTCGAAGCCGTCGGCGACGCCGCCGACCAGCATCGTCGAAAGCGCGTCGCGGTCGGCGACCACCCGCTGGGCCTGCGACAGCGCCTCGCCCATCAGCCGCCGCGCCCACAGCGCCAGCCGCCCGCCGACCCGCGGGTCCGCCTCGATCGCGGCGCGCACCTTCTCGACGGCGAAGGTCGCGTGGCCGGTGTCGTCCAGGACGGTCAGCACCAGGTCCCGGGTGTCGGAATCCAGCCGGGCGGCGACCTCGCGGTAGAAGTCACTGGCGATCGAGTCGCCGACGTACGCCTTGACCAGGCCCTCCAGCCAGTCCGACGGCGCGGTCTGGCGGTGGAACTCGTCCAGCGCGGCGGCGAACGGCTCCATCGCCTCGTTGGGCTCCGCCTCGATGTCGGCGAGGCGCCGCCGCAGCCGCTCGAAGTGGTGGAACTCCGCCGACGCCATCTTGGCCAGTTCGGCCTTGTCGTCCATGGTCGGCGCGAGCTTCGAGTCCTCCGCGAGCCGCTCGAAGGCGGACAGCTCGCCGTAGGCAAGGGCGCCCAGCAGGTCGATCACGGCGGCGCGGTAGTGCGGCTCGGCGGATGCCTCCGTCCAGGTCTGGGCGGCGATCCCGGTCGGTTCCGGCGCGTCGGCGGTGGCGGTGTCTGGCGTCTCCATGACCGGCACAATAGTCGCCGGACGGCCCCCGCAGCGCCGGGCCGCCGGGTCCCGTGGCGCCCGCCCCGACCGGCCGGGACCGTGCCCGGCCGCGCGGCGCGGGCGGCTTGTTCCCTTTCTCACTCAGACAAGCCTTCGGATGTCCCGTCGCATCCGGGGTACAGTGGTAATGCGCCTGCCGAGTATCGGCGGGTCGTTCCATGCATGCGGATGCCCGGTCGGTGGCCCGATCGGCTCCAACCCGACCGCCCTCCCCCGCGGCGCGTACGCGACGTACGCATCAGCAGGAGGGACACCGCTCGCGGCAGGAGTGCCTGAGCGTTGGCAGTGGTCCCGCGCGCCGTCGGCTTTGCAACCCGGCCCGTACACATCCCGTACGAAGCGCGGTACGACCCCCTTCGCCGCCTCACGCCGCGTCTCACAGAAGAGGCAAGATTCTGTCTACGTTCCGAGAGCTCGGGATTTTCCCCGAGACCGCCGAGGCCCTCGAAGCCGTCGGTATCATTTCCCCCTTTCCCATCCAGGAGCTGACGCTCCCCGTCGCGCTCTCCGGCAGCGACGTCATCGGCCAGGCGAAGACCGGCACCGGCAAGACGCTGGGTTTCGGCCTGCCGCTGCTGGAGCGCGTCACCGTCCCCGCCGACGTCGAGGCGGGCCGGTCCACGCCCGAGCAGCTGACCGAGGCGCCGCAGGCGCTCGTCGTCGTCCCCACCCGCGAGCTGTGCCAGCAGGTCACCAACGACCTGCTCACCGCCGGCAAGGTGCGTAACGTCCGGGTGCTGGCGATCTACGGCGGCCGGGCCTACGAGCCGCAGGTCGAGGCGTTGCAGAAGGGCGTCGACGTCATCGTCGGCACCCCGGGCCGCCTGCTCGACCTCGCGGGCCAGCGCAAGCTCGACCTCTCGAAGGTCCGCAGCCTGGTGCTGGACGAGGCCGACGAGATGCTGGACCTCGGCTTCCTGCCGGACGTCGAGCGGATCATCCAGCTGCTGCCGGCCAAGCGGCAGACCATGCTGTTCTCGGCCACGATGCCCGGCCAGGTCATCTCGCTGGCGCGCCGCTACATGTCGCAGCCCACCCACATCCGCGCCACCGCGCCGGACGACGAGGGCCAGACCGTCGCCAACACCACCCAGCACGTCTTCCGCGCGCACTCCATGGACAAGCCGGAGATGGTCGCGCGCATCCTCCAGGCCGACGGCCGGGGCCTGGCGATGGTGTTCTGCCGGACGAAGCGGACCGCCGCCGACATCGCCGACCAGCTCGCACGGCGCGGTTTCGCGTCCGGCGCGGTCCACGGCGACCTCGGCCAGGGCGCCCGCGAGCAGGCGCTGCGCGCCTTCCGTAACGGCAAGGTCGACGTCCTGGTCTGCACCGACGTCGCCGCCCGCGGTATCGACGTCGAGGGCGTGACGCACGTCATCAACTACCAGTCCCCCGAGGACGAGAAGACCTACCTGCACCGCATCGGCCGCACCGGCCGCGCGGGCGCCAAGGGCACCGCGGTCACCCTCGTCGACTGGGACGACATCCCGCGCTGGAAGCTGATCAACAAGGCGCTGGACCTCTCGTTCGACGAGCCGGAGGAGACGTACTCCACCTCCCCGCACCTCTACGAGCAGCTGCACATCCCGGCGGGCACCAAGGGCGTGCTGCCGCGCTCGGAGCGGACCCGGGCCGGGCTCGCCGCCGAGGAGGTCGAGGACCTCGGTGAGACCGGCGGCCGCGGTCGCGGTCGCGGCCAGGCCCCGGAGGCCACGGAGGAGCGCCCGCAGCGGACCCGTACCCCGCGGCAGCGGCGGCGTACCCGTGGCGGCTCGGCCGTCGACGGTGACGCGGCCCCGCAGCCGCAGGCGGACGCCGCGCTGGACACGGCGGAGGGCGCCCCGGCCGAGGGTGAGTCCCGGCAGCCGCGCCGTCGGCGCCGTACCCGTACGGGCCGGGCGGCGGCCGAGGCCGTGACGCCGGTCGCGGACGCGCAGCCCGCCGCACCCGCCGCCGAGGAGGCGGAGGCCGCCCCGGCGAAGCCGCGCCGCCGCCGGACGCGTGCGGCGAAGCCCGCCGAGGCGCAGGCCGTGGTGGAGGCCGTAGAGGCGCAGGCCGTGGTGGAGGCCGTGGAGGCGCCCGCCGCCCCGGTCGCCGAGGAGGCGCCGGCCAAGCCGAAGCGGACCCGGAAGACCGCCGCGGCCAAGGCCGTGGAAACCGCCGAGGGCGCCGAGGCCCCCGCCAAGCCGAAGCGCACGCGGAAGACCGCGGCGGCGAAGGCGACGGAGACCGTGGACACCGCCGAGGCCGCCGACGCCCCGGCGAAGCCGAAGCGCACGCGGAAGACCGCCGCCAAGGCCGTCGCACCGGAGGCTTCCGGCGAGGAGGCCCCGGCGAAGCCGAAGCGCACCCGGAAGACCGCCGCGGCGAAGGCGGCGGAGGCCGCCGACACCGCGGAGGCGTCCGACGCCCCCGCGAAGCCGGTCCGCCGCCGCACCCGCGCGAAGGCCCCGGCCGCCGAGGCGACGCCGGAGAGCTGATCCGCAGCGCACGACCGACGGCCCGTTCCCGCCCATCCGGCGGGGGCGGGCCGTCGGGGTGTTCCGGGGCGTCGGCGCGTCCCTGCGCGGGGGCGTGCCCGCCGTGGCCGGATAGCCTCGGATCATGAGCAGGCCGCCGACACTTTCGCTGCCCCCGTGCGCCAGCGCGTACCGCCTCGTCACCGCGCGCGGGGAGTTCGCCGTGCACGACGCCCGGCCCGAGCGGGCGCCGCTCGGTACGGCGCTGCTGGTCCCGGGGTTCACGGGCAGCAAGGAGGACTTCATCGCGCTGCTCGCGCCGCTCGCGGCGGCCGGGTTCCGGGCGGTGGCGGTGGACGGCCGCGGGCAGTACGAGTCCCCCGGCCCCCGTGACGTCGCCGCCTACGAGCAGGGCGCGCTGGCGCAGGACGTGCTGGCGCAGGCCCGGGCGCTGGGCGGCCGGGTGCATCTGCTGGGGCATTCGTGCGGCGGGCTGGTGTGCCGGGCCGCGGTGCTGACGGACCCGGGGCCGTTCCGGTCGCTGACGGTGCTCAGCTCCGGCCCGGCGGCCATCGACCCGGCGCAGCAGAACCGCGTACGGATGCTGATCGACGCGCTCGGCACGCTGGACATGGCGACGGTCTGGCAGGCGATGCGGGCGCTCGACCCGCCGGAGGCGCCGGGCGCCGGAACGCCGTCGGAGATCGGGGAGTTCCTGCGGCGCCGCTGGCTGGCGACCGTCCCCGAGCAGTTGATCACCACAGGGCGGCAGATGCTGGAGGAGCCGGACCGGGTCGACGAGCTGGCCGCGGTGCCGCTGCCCAAGCACCTCGTCTCCGGCACGGTGGACTACGCCTGGCCGGTGCCGCTGATCGACAAGATGGCGGCGCGGCTGGCCGCCCGCCGCACGGTCGTCCCGGGCGCGGAGCACTCCCCCAACGCGGAGCGCCCCATGGAGACCGCCGCCGCGCTGGCCGCCTTCTGGGGCGAGCACTGAGCCGTCCGGGACGCGTACCCGGTGACGGCGCGCGCTGACCTGCGGCCGTACGAACCGGTGTCCGCGGCGTTCCGGCCGGGCTCGTCGTCGCTTCCTCACCTGCAAATACTTAGACCATCGAAAATTTTCCTTAGCGTAGGGAATGTTTGCAGGGGGCCAGGACGTTGGACAGGTCAGAAGCTCGGGCAGCGACGCCCGCGCTCGCCATCCATCAGTTCTCCTGCAGGAGGATCAGACGAAGGGAAGCCGTATGCGCTTCGAGATCATGCGCCTGGACGATGTCGACGGTACCGCCGTGGACAGCACCGTCGTGGACGCCGCCTCCGTCAACCGGATCGTGCAGCAGGCCGCCGCAATCGGCCAGCGCATCTACATCCGCCCGGCCGACACCGTCGCCGCCCGGTAACACCGGCGCCGCCCCGCGCGGTACGCACGGATGCGCCCCCGTACGGAAGTGCCGTACGGGGGCGCGACTGCGTCCGGGGGCCGGGCGCCGTCAGGCGCCCTGGACGACCTGGGTGACGCCGTTGATGATCTGCTGCACGGCGAGCGCGGAGAGCATCATGCCCGCGAGCCGGGTCACCAGCACCACACCGCCGTCCTTGATGACCCGGATGATCAGCAGCGAGAACCGCATCGCCAGGTAGAGGACGACATGGATCGCCACGATGGCGGTCCACACCGCCAGCTGTGCGGTGAAGCCGTGGGCGTGCTGGACGGCAAGGATCACCGACACGATCGCGCCGGGCCCGGCCAGCAGCGGCATGCCCAGCGGGACCAGCGCCACGTTGACGTCCTTGGTCTGGGTGGGCTCCTCGGACTTGCCGGTGAGCAGGTTCAGCGCGACCAGCAGCAGGAGCAGACCGCCCGCGATCATCAGGGCGGGCGTGCTGATGTGCAGCCGGCCCAGGATCTGGCGGCCGAAGAGCCCGAAGACGGCGATGACGCAGAACGCGACGGTCGCCGCCTGCCAGGCCATCCGGCGCTGGACCTTGGCGGGCCGCCCGGCGGCCAGCCCGAGAAAGATCGGGGTGATCCCGGGGGGATCCATGATGACAAACAGGGTGACGAAGAGAGTACTGAAGGCAGCGACGTCGAACACGGTGATGAATGGCCTTGCGAGGGAGATGGAGCGGAGGGGGACGGCGCACCGGCACGGCGGCGCGCGGGCGCACCGCATCTGCACGGGCGCCGGAAGGAAGGGACCGCCGGACTCCGGCGGCGGAGGCTCAGCCGCCCGCGCCGGGGACGGGGAAGGCGCCGGTGGCCCGGCGCACGATCTCGCCGTAGATCTCCGGGTCGGTGGTGTATTCGCCCAGCTCACAGGTCTTGTGGCTGCCGTGGTAGTCGCTGGAGCCGGTGGTCAGCAACCCCAGCTCGGCGGCGAGAGAGCGCAGCCGGGCACGGGTCGGCGCATCGTGGTCCATGTGGTCGACCTCGATGCCGTCAAGACCGGCGGCGGCCAGCTCGACGAGGGCGCCCTCGGGCACACAGGCGCCACGCTTGACGGCCGCGGGGTGCGCGACGACGGCGACGCCGCCCGCGCCCTTGATCAGCCGCAGCGCCTCGAACGGGTCCAGCTCGTGCTTGTCGACGTACGCGCGGCCGTCGTTGGCCAGCCACTGCGAGGTGAACGCGTCGGAGACGGTGGGGACGACGCCCAGGTCGACCAGGGCGGTGGCCACATGCGGCCGTCCCACGGCGCCGTCACCGGCGATGGCGGCGACCTGCTCCCAGGTGATCGGGACGCCCAGCTCACGGAGCTTGGCGACCATGCCCTGGGCGCGCGGCACCCGGTCGTCGCGGAGCAGCGCCCGCTCGCGGGCGAACGCGGGCTCCTTGGGGTCGAAGAGGTAGGCGAGCATGTGCAGCCCGGTGCCTTCGATCCGGCAGGACAGCTCGGCGCCGGTGACCAGCGTCAGCCCGGCGGGCAGCGCTTCGCGCGCCGCGGCGTGCCCGGCGACGGTGTCGTGGTCGGTCAGTGCGACGACGTCCAGCCCGCGGGCGGCGGCGTGGGCCACCAGCTCGGCGGGGGTGTCCGTACCGTCGGACGCGGTGGAGTGGGTGTGCAGATCGATGCGCACGACGCTGAACTCCCCCCTGCGGGACGGGACGGTGACCGGACGGGCGCCCCGTGCGGCCGTCGTCGGCGCGCCACAGGGCGTCCCGGCAAGGATACCGGCCCGCGGAAGACCCCCGTCCGCCTCGGGGAGGACGTACGGGGGCACCTGCCGTACGCCCAGGACGTACGGGGCCGGGCCCGGGGATCAGGACAGGAGCCGCGGGGAGAGCGCCCCGCACGGCAGCAGGTCGACCTCGGCGCCCGCCTCACGCAGATCGGTGAGGACCAGATCGTCGTACATCAGCAGGCCGGACTGCTCGGGCCAGACGATCGCCCACAGCCAGAGCCCGCGGGCCTCCCCGGCGAAGACCACGCGGTCGGCCGGGGAGCCCTCGACATGCCACATCGGGGTCGGGCGGCCGGAGGTGAGGATCTTGGTGTGCGGGGCGGCGTCGACGTGCATACCGGGACCGGGGTCCGGGCAGTCGATCCCGGCGTAACGGGCGCCGAGCCCCACGCCCAGCTCCTCGGCGATCAGCAGGAGTTCGCCGGGACCGCCGAGCGGGCCGGGCCCCGAGCAGGCGACGGCGGTGGCACGGCCGCCGCTGCGGTCGTCACCGGCGCAGGCCACACCCGTGAAGAGCCAGCCGACCGGCAGCGGCCAGGGCATCCACACCGGGACCTGTGAACGGTTCACGACAACGCCGAGCGCCTCGACGCTCGGCGGGACGACCGGCTGGAGCGGCTGCACGGTGCCGTGGACGGCGCACTGCCAGGAGTCGGAGAAGAGACCGGGCGCCCGGACGCGGCCACCGCACTTCGGGCAACTGGGTTCACCCCTCATAGGGATCCACGGTCCTCCAGCCACGCGGTCGCGTCAAGGACGATCACCCGACCGGTCGGAATGTTCCGCACACCGGAACGGGGCCCGCCGGACACCGCCCGGGAGGCCGCCGCGCACCCGGCACGGGCCCCGGCGACGCCTCGCACGGTCCGGCCGCGGGCGCGCCTCACGACAGGTCCGCGCCGCCGCGCAGCGGGTCCCGCAGGTCCGTGCCCTGCGCCAGCCACCGTTCCTGGAGCGCCTCCGCGCCGTGCACCCGCTTCCACGCCGCCTCGTTGGGCGTCATCGGCAGCAGCGGCAGGAAGCGCACCGGATCCAGCGGCGCGTCCAGCTCCAGATCCTCGACGAGGCCGCCGGACGCGGCGACCAGGACGGAGGTGAACCCGGCGCCGGGCCACAGCGGTTCGCCGGTGTCCAGGGAGGCGCCCGGCGCCACCACCACGCCCTCGACCTGCGGTGACGCGGCGAGCACGGCGAGCGGCCGCAGCACCTTGTCGATATCGGCGCGGCCCGGCCGCAGCGTGATCACCAACTCGGCGCGGGGCCCGGCCACCGGGTCGGCGAAGACCACCGACGGGGGCGCGCCCAGGCCCGGCGCGGAGCCCGCCGGGTCCGTCATCGGGTGGGCGGACATCCCGAGCGAGGCGTAGCGGACCACGCCGTCACCGACGAAGCGCAGCACCTCGATGCGGTCGGTGCCGAGGAAGGTGACGGCGGCGCGGGCGTCCGGCTCGCCCAGGGCGGTGCGCAGCCGGGCTTCGACCAGATCGAGAACGTCAGACATGGGGCGAGCATAAAACGGCCCCGCGAGGCGTCCGGAGGGCCACCCGACGGCGCCGCCGCCCGGCCCCGGGGCCGGGCGGCGGACCCGGATGCGGGCGCGTCGGAGAAGGCCGTGAATCGGCTTCGTATCGAACAGGCAAAGCGGCGCGGTGGCACCACGGACGGCTGATAGCCTGCCATCTGGTCAGGGAATGACGCTGTCCCCCAGCGGGGACCGGCCGGAGGAGGTGGGGCTGCGGTGGATCCGAGTCGACCGTGCAGTACCGATAGTTCTCCTGTCATCCCGCTCGCGCAGCGAATCTTCTGAGCCGAAGGCTTCCGTACCCCGCAGTCCAGCGGGGAAACATGCGAAGTTCCTTCGCGTCGGACGGAGATGACGGAAGAGCGCCTTCGCCCTTCTGTTCCGTATCTCTCAGCGAATTCCTCGAATTCTCCGCGCGCCGTCAGTGCCCCGGCACCGAACGCCGCCCGCTTTGCGGACGTACGGCCGATGACGCCTCGTACGTCCACGTTCCGGGTTGCGTTACGCCCCGCGCACGACGGCCGGCCCGTGAAGGAGCTTGCCATGTCGATGATCCGTGACCTGCGCGCCGCCGTCCGTCCCTCCCGCCGCCGTGACGGCGCCGCCTTCGGCTACGAGAAGTCCGCCCCGGCCTGTGTGAACAGCGCCATCGTCGACTGCGCCGTCTACCGTGAGGGCCGCCGGGTGCAGGAAGCCTGCACCCCCGCCGAGGCGATGGCGAGCGTCCGGGCCGAGGGCGGCTTCGCCTGGATCGGGCTGCACGAGCCGTCGGAGGCCGAATTCGCCGGTATCGCCGCGGAGTTCGGGCTGCACCCGCTCGCCGTCGAGGACGCCGTCCACGCCCATCAGCGGCCGAAGCTGGAGCGCTACGACGACACCCTGTTCACGGTCTTCAAGACCGTCCACTACGTCGAGCACGCCGAGCTGACCGCGACCAGTGAGGTCGTGGAGACCGGTGAGGTGATGTGCTTCACCGGCCGGGACTTCATCGTGACCGTCCGGCACGGCGGCCAGGGCTCGCTGCGGGCGCTGCGTCACCGCCTCCAGGACGACCCCGAGCTGCTGGCCAAGGGCTCGTCGGCGGTGTTGCACGCCATCGCCGACCAGGTCGTCGACGGGTACATCGCGGTCGCCGGTGCCGTACAGGACGACATCGACGAGGTGGAGATCGACGTCTTCAGCTCGGGCACCGGCCGGGGGGCGACCCGGGGCGGCGACGCCGGGCGGATCTACCAACTCAAGCGTGAGGTGCTGGAGTTCAAGCGCGCGGTGGGGCCGCTGCTGCGGCCGTTGCAGCTGCTGAGCGAGCGGCCGATGCGGCCCGTCGACTCCGACATCCAGAAGTACTTCCGCGACGTCGCCGACCACCTGGCGCGCGTCAACGAGCAGGTGCTCTCCTTCGACGACCTGCTCAACTCCATCCTCCAGGCCAACCTCGCGCAGGCGGCCGTCGCGCAGAACGAGGACATGCGCAAGATCACCTCGTGGGCCGCGATCTTCGCCGTCCCCACGATGATCGCCGGGATCTACGGCATGAACTTCCACTCCATGCCGGAGCTGCACTGGAAGTACGGCTACCCGGCGGTGCTGGTGGCGACCGTCGCGCTCTGCTTCGGCATCCACCGCGGCTTCAAGCGCAACGGCTGGCTCTGACGCGCCCGGGGGCGCGCGCGTACCAGGCCGATTAGGCTGACGGGCATGACATCGACCACGTCGCAGGCGCTCCAGGACCGCGCGCTCATCGAAGAGGCCACGAAGAAGTCCGGCCTGATCTGGGTACGGGGGGCCACCGGCCCGTCCCGGGCGCTGTGGCATCTGTGGGTGGACGGCGCGGCGTGCCTGGTCGGCGATGGCGCGGGCGAGCAGCCGCTGGCGGATCTGGGGCTGGCCGACGGCACCACCGCGACGGTCACCGTCCGCAGCAAGGACAAGGGCGGCCGCCTCGTGGCATGGCAGGCGCGCGTCGTGGAGACGGCGCCGGACAGTGCGGCGTGGCGCACCGCGGTCGACGAACTGAAGGGCAAGCGGCTCAACGCCCCGGACGCGGAGGCGATCTTGGAGCGCTGGGCGGCCGAGTGCCGGGTGCTGCGGCTGGAGCCCGTCGGCGGCGCCGAGCAGCGCCCCGGCACCATGCCGGACGACGCCCACGCCGCCCCGCCGCTCCCC
>NZ_VKJP01000708.1 GCF_007280575.1 Streptomyces benahoarensis | reverse complement strand
GGGCCGGGGCCGTCGGGGGCGAGGAAGGCCGCCACCTCGGCCTCGGTCGCGGCGCGTTCGGCGTCGGTCAGCAGCGGGCGGCACCACTCCAGGAAGAGGGCGCAGCTCTCCTCAAGGGTGGGCAGCGGCACCTTCGGGAGCTGGTCGTCGTGGGCGAAGGTGGTGCCGGGTGCGGTGTCCTCGGGTGTGGGCATGGCGGCTCTCGTTTCGACAGGGGCGTACGGGACAACGGGCTCAACGAGCCGGAATCGTACGGGAGTTGGGTCAGTCCAGGAGGGTGTCGCCGCGGACGGTGCGGCGGGCGGCGGCCAGGTGGGCGGGGAGGACCCGGCCGAAGAGCTGGCGGGTGCGGGCGACGCTGCCGATGACGCCGGGCCGCTCGCTGTAGGCGAAGATCGCGGAGTGGCGGGCCCGGGCGCCGCGCACCGGGCTGACCCGGTGCAGGGAGTAGCGGCCACGGAAGAGCTGGAGGTCGCCGGGGCGCAGCGGGAGGCGGTGGACCAGGTGGTCGCCGTGGCCGTCGAGGACGGCGCGGACGTCGTCGAAACGTTCGTCGGCCGCGGACCTGATGCCGGGGCAGTACTCGAAGTCACCGCCGTCCGTGGCCTCCTGGGTGAGCATGCTGACGGTGAACTCGTTGGTGTCGAAGTGCCAGGGGTGGTCCATGCCCGGTTCGACGACGTTGAGAACGAGTCCGGCGAGCGGGTCGGCGAGCGGGTGCAGCCGGGGCAGGCCGAAGCAGGCGGCGAGGAAGCGCTGGAAGTCCGGGTCGGTGTGGAGGTGGCTGATGAGCGCGTCCGCGGGGATGCGGTCACGGGGGACGAAGGCGTTGCCGCGCCGGAAGGTGCGGCGCCCGGGGTGGCCGTCGGGCAGCGGGGCGTCGGTGGCGATGTTGTAGACGTTGACGGTCTCGGTGGCGAAGTGGGCGCGGGGCGCGAGGTCCGCGCACTCCTCGCGGAGGGTGTCGCGCTGCGGCGGGCGGAGGAAGTCGGCGAGGACGGTGCAGCCGTGGGTGCGCAGGTCGCGGCGGGCCCGGTCGATGACGGTCCGGGCGGCGGGGGCCTCGGG
>NZ_VKJP01000707.1 GCF_007280575.1 Streptomyces benahoarensis | reverse complement strand
ATGAGCGTCTCGTGGGCTCGGAGAGGTGTATAAGGGACAGCCTCCCTCGGGGTCCCGGCGGCGACGATCCGGCCGCCGTCCGCGCCGCCCCCGGGCCCGAGGTCGATGACGTGGTCGGCGCCGGCGACCACGCCCATGTCGTGCTCGACGACCACGACGGTGTGCCCGGCGTCCACCAGGCCGTGCAGCTGGCGCAGCAGTACCTCGGTGTCGGCGGGGTGCAGGCCGGTGGTGGGTTCGTCGAGGAGGTAGAGGGTGTGGCCGCGGCGGGTGCGCTGGAGTTCGGTGGCGAGTTTGATGCGCTGGGCCTCGCCGCCGGAGAGTTCGGTGGCGGGCTGGCCGAGCCGCAGATAGCCGAGGCCCACCTCGCGCAGGGTGCGCAGGCTGCGGGCGGCGGCGGGCACGTCGGCGAGGAATTCCGCGGCGGTGTCGACGGTCATCGCCAGGACGTCGGCGACGCTCCGGCCGCGGTAGCTGATCTCCAGGGTCTCGGGGTGGTAGCGGGCGCCGTGGCAGGCGGTGCAGGGGGCGTAGGTGCCGGGCAGGAAGAGGAGTTCGACGGCGACGAAGCCCTCGCCCTGACAGGTCTGGCACCGTCCGGCGGCGACGTTGAAGGAGAAGCGTCCGGCGGTGTAGCCGCGGGCGCGGGACTCGTCGGTGGCGGCGAAGACCTTGCGGACCGCGTCGAACAGCCCGGTGTAGGTGGCGAGGTTGGAGCGCGGGGTGCGGCCGATGGGCTTCTGGTCGACGCGGACCAGCCGGCCGACGGCGGACAGGCCCTCGACGGAGGCGATCCGGGCACGGTCGTCGGCCGCGTCCTCGGCCTCGGGGTCCTGGGCTCCCGCCGGTTCCTCGGCCGTCCCCAGGTGGTCGCGGACGACGTCGGCCAGGACCCGGGTGACGAGGGTGGACTTGCCGGAGCCGGAGACGCCGGTGACGGCGGTGAAGACGCCGAGCGGGAAGTCGGCGTCGAGTCCGCGCAGATTGTGCAGGGTGATACCGCGCAGCGCGATGGTGCCGGTGGGCTTCCGGGGCGTGCGGTCCGGGGG
>NZ_VKJP01000706.1 GCF_007280575.1 Streptomyces benahoarensis | reverse complement strand
AAGTCGTCGGCAGCGTCAGATGTGTATAAGGGACAGGGGCGGGTACTTCTCGGCCGTGGCCCGTCCCCCGTCATATCGGCCCGCTGTCCTGCCGCGTTCCGTACCGGCGTGACAGCGCCTCGCCCCTGCCGGCCGGCGGGCCGGTTCACGCCTCCGTGATGCGGAAGACGGGGTGACGCGGGGCCGCGGCGTGCAGCGCCTCGTCGGGGGAGTCGGCGGTGATCTCGCCGAAGTACGACTTGACCTCCCAGCCCCAGCGCCGCAGATAGGCCCGCAGCAGCTCCGGGGTCTCGCTCGGCGGCAGCTCCACGGCGGTGAACGCACGGGTGCGGCGGCCGACCCGCAGCTGTCCGCCACCGGCCGCGCGCATGTTGCGCACCCAGTCGGACTCCCCGCGCGCGGAGACGAGATAGCGCGCACCGGCGTACGTCATCGGGTTGACGGGGACCCGCCGCCAGGCGCCGCTCTTGCGGCCCCGGACGGAGAGGTCCGCCGCACCGGCGAGGCTGATACCGCGGCGGGCCAGCCAGCCGACGGCGGCGTTGAAGCGGGCGGTCGTACGGCCGGGCTTGAGGTAGCGGGACATCTGGCCCTCCGGGGCGCTCAGGACTGATTTCTGCACTGCGGTGGTGCGAAGAACGGGCTCGATCACCAAAGTGTGAGCACTGCTCTCGCTTGAGAGCAGTGTGCACGAGCGAGGCGCGAGTAGGCAAGAGCGCTGCTCTCGTTTTGTTTCACCGACCGCTTTGTGGTGCGGTGATCCGATGGATGGCAGACTCCCTGCCATGACGGCGATCCGAGGGGCCAGGGAACGGGCCCGCAGCGAAATCACTGCGGCCATCAAGGACGAGGCCCGCACGCAACTCGCGGCCGAGGGCGCCGCCAAGCTCTCCCTACGCGCCGTGGCCCGCGCCCTGGGAATGGCCTCCTCCGCGCTCTACCGCTACTTCCCCAGCCGCGATGACCTGCTCACCGCCCTGATCCTCGACGCGTACCACGCGATCGGTGCGGCGGCGGAAGCAGCGGATCCCGGGGTGGGTGGATCGGGGCCGAGCGGATCGGGTGGGCCG
>NZ_VKJP01000705.1 GCF_007280575.1 Streptomyces benahoarensis | reverse complement strand
CGTCAGATGTGTTTAAGAGACAGCGCGAACCCCCTGAAACCGTCCCCGCAACGAATCGCCGCCACGCCCCCGATACGCGCAACAAATCGCTCGCCGGGACGCAACGGAGGCGCCTTGTCGCAGGTCAGCGCGGCCCGTACGGTCATTGCGTCCCACCACGAACCGTCCGCCGAGGGGTCCCATGTCGTCGCTGCGCACCGCCCTGTTCCAGAGTTCGGGCAGGCCCGGCGACCCGGCGCACAACCTGGCGCTCCTCGATGCGGCCGCCCGTGACGCGGCCGCCTCCGGCGCCGGACTGCTGGTCACCTCCGAACTGTTCCTCACCGGCTACGCCATCGGCGACGACGTCCGCCGCCTCGCCGAGACCGCCGACGGGCCCGCCGCCCGCCGGGTCTGCGAGATCGCCGCGGAACACCGCATCGCCCTCGCCCACGGCTACCCGGAGCGCGCCCCCGAGGGCCCCGAGGTTTACAACTCCGTGCAGCTCACCGGCCCCGACGGCACCCGGCTCGCCACCTACCGCAAGACCCACCTCTTCGGCGACTTCGAGCGTGCGCACTTCACGCCGGGCACCGAACCGGTCGTCCAGGCGGAGCTGGACGGCCTCCGGATCGGCCTGCTGATCTGCTACGACGTGGAGTTCCCGGAAAACGTCCGGGGGCACGCGCTGGCCGGTACCGATCTGCTGCTGGTGCCCACCGCCCAGATGCACCCCTTCCAGTTCGTCGCCGAATCCGTCATCCCGGTGCGCGCCTTCGAGAGCCAGCTGTATGTCGCGTACGTCAACCGCACCGGCCCCGAGGGCGCGTTCGAGTTCGTCGGTCTGAGCGCTCTGGCCGGGCCCGACGGCATCGTCCGTGCCCGCGCCGGACGCGGTGAACAGCTGGTCACCGCCGAGGTGGACCCCGCCTTCCTGCGGGCGTCCCGGGACGGCAACCCCTACCTCGCCGACCGGCGCCCCGGGCTCTACGCTGTCTCTTATACACCTCTCCGAGCCCCCGAGACGCTCATGAATCAGAGAAGGCGGCAAGGACTTGAAG
>NZ_VKJP01000704.1 GCF_007280575.1 Streptomyces benahoarensis | reverse complement strand
ACATATAACGTCGTCGGCAGCGTCAGATGGGTATAAGAGACATCCCACCCCTTGGTAATTTGTCCGCTATGCGCGCCAGGTCCAAGTTCGCCACCGGTCGGATATCCCGCCCGACGCGCACACGGCACCGCATACGACGGCCGCCCACCGGCCCCACCGCACCGCCGGGCGGCTTCGCCGAGCGCCTGTGGGCCCATCTGTGCCGGGCGCCGGGCACCTTCCTCTGGCTGGGGATCCTGCTGGTGACCTCGGTGGTCATGCACCGGTTCAGCCCGGACGTCCTGGCGGACTTCCTCCAGCAGCGCTCGACCAACATCCACAACCTGCTGCACTCGCCCGGCCGGGTACTCCTCACCAGCGCACTGTGGCTCGACGGCGGCGGCTGGCCGCTCTACTTCGTGCTCTACCACCTCGTCCACGTCCCCGCCGAACGCTGGCTCGGCACCCGGCGCTGGCTCACCGTCCTCGGCACCGCGCACATCGGCGCGACGTATCTGAGCGAAGGGGTCCTGGCCGTCGCCATCCATACGGGCGCCGCCCCGCACGCGGCGGTCAACACCCTCGATGTGGGCGTCAGTTATGCGCTGGCCGGGGTCGTGGCCGTCCTCGCGTACCGCCTCGCCGGACCCTGGCGGTACGCCTACGCGCTCGGCGTTCTCGCCTTCTACGGTGCGCCGCTGCTGGTCAGCCGCAGTTTCACCGATGTCGGGCACTTCACCGCCGCACTGATCGGGTTCGCCTGCCGACCGCTCACCCGGGGCGCCTCCGGGACGGCCGGGCACCCCGGGGCCACGGCACCAGCGGCGAAAGCCGAGAACGCGACGGCCACCGGCGCACCCGGAAGCGCCGACGGGAACGGCGCCCTCCGCACCGCAGAGCCGGGGCCCGTCACTCCTCTGCCGCACCGGAAGCCGGGAATCCGGCGCGCCCGCCGGATGACGTAACTCCGCGCGCGCAGGCCCGTCGGGCGCCGGAAGGTGAGCCGTATGAAGCGGTGCATATCCGCGGCTCTCGCCGCAGGCGCGTCGGCTGCGGCCGCGGCGATAGCACCTGTCTCTTATACAAATCTGACGCTGCCGACGACTTAATAGGTGTA
>NZ_VKJP01000703.1 GCF_007280575.1 Streptomyces benahoarensis | reverse complement strand
AGCGTCAGATGTGTATAAGGGACGGCCCCCGCGCCGCCGGACGCGTCCCCGCCGAACCGGTACGGCCCCGGCCCGTCGACGGTGCGGACGGCGGGCCGGGGTCCTCGCACCCCTAAGGAGCGAAACAGCCCGATGCCCATCGACGTCGCCAAGGCCACCGCCGCCCCGCCGCGGACCACCGAACTCACCTGGGACCACAAGGACGTTCAGCTCTACCACCTCGGCATCGGCGCGGGCGCGCCCACCCCGGAGAAGGAACACCCCGCCACCGACCCCGACGAACTGCGCTACACCCTGGAGAGCGCGCTGCACGTGCTGCCCAGCTTCGCCACCGTCGCCGGAACGGGGTCTCCCCTGCTTGAGCAAGGTCGAGAGCGTGGGGAAGGTAGGGCGGTCGCCGGGGGCATGGCCGCGCCCGGCATCGACGTCGACCTCGCCGCCGTGCTCCACGGCGGCCAGACCGTCACCGTCCACCGCCCCCTCCCGGTCCGCGGCCGCGCCACCCAGACCTCCACCGTGCCCGCCGTGTACGACAAGACCAAGGCGGCCGTCATCGTGCTGCGCTCCGAGGTCGCCGACGACGACGGGCCGCTGTGGACCTGCGACACCCAGATCTTCGTCCGCGGCGAGGGCGGCTTCGGCGGCGACCGCGGCCCGTCCGCCCGCATCCAGGTGCCCGAACGCGCCCCCGACCTCACCACCGAACGCCGCATCCGCGAGGACCAGGCCCTCCTCTACCGCCTCTCCGGCGACTGGAACCCGCTCCACGCCGACCCGTCGTTCGCGAAGCTCGCCGGGTTCGACCGGCCCATTCTGCACGGCCTGTGCTCGTACGGCGTCGCCCTCAAGGCCGTCGTCGACACCGCCCTCGACGGCGACGTCTCCCGGGTGCGCGCCTACACCACCCGCTTCGCCGGGGTCGTCTTCCCCGGCGAGACACTGCGCCTGCGGCTGTGGCGCGACGCCCCCAGGCCCGGCCGCATCCAGGTGCTGGTCACCGCCGCCGACCGCGACGACGCCCCGGTCCTCGCCGACACCGTCGTCGACCACACCTGACCCACCCGCACCCCGCACCCGCATCTGCATCCGCGCCCCGTACCTC
>NZ_VKJP01000702.1 GCF_007280575.1 Streptomyces benahoarensis | reverse complement strand
GTGGTGAGCACCGCGACGGGTGCGGGTGTGCCGTCGCCGCGGGGGAAGGCGGTGGGGAAGTCGAGGATGCCGTTCACGTCGGAGCCGCGGAAGGCGTAGATCGACTGGTCGGGGTCGCCGAAGGCGAGGAGGGTGCGGCCGGGGGTGCCGGGTGCGCCGCGGGTGGCGCCGGGCCCGGCGAGGGCCCGCAGCAGGCGGAGTTGGGCGGGGTCGGTGTCCTGGTACTCGTCGACGTAAACGGCGTCGTAGGCGGTGGTGAGGCGGGCGGCGACGCCGGTGGCCGCGTCCTCGGCGAGGAGGACGGCGCGGTGGACGAGTTCGGCGTAGTCGAGGACGCCCTGGGCGTCGAGGACGTCGAGGTATTCGGCGAGGAAGGCGGCGGCGGCACCCCAGTCGGGGCGGCCGGTGCGGCGGGCGAAGGCGGCGAGGGCGTCGGGGCCCAGGCCCAGTTCGCGGCTGCGGGCGAGGACGGCGCGGACCTCGTCGGCGAAGCCGCGGGTGGTCAGGCAGGCGCGGAGTTCGTCGGGCCAGGTGACGCGGGCGCGTCCGGCGGCGGCCAGGTCGGCCTGTCCGGCGAGGAGTTCGCGGACGACGAGGTCCTGTTCGGGGCCGGAGAGCAGCCGGAGCGGGTCGGCGAAGAGGTCGGCGTCCTGGTGGGCGCGGACCAGGGCGTAGCAGAAGGAGTGGAAGGTGGTGGCCTGCGGGAGGGCGGTGGTGCCGAGGCGGGCGGCGAGGCGGTCGCGGAGGGCGACGGCGGCCTTGCGGCTGAAGGTGAGGACGAGGATCCGCTCGGGGTCGGTGCCGCGGCGTACGCGGGCGGCGACGGACTCGACGAGGGTGGTGGTCTTGCCGGTGCCGGGCCCGGCGAGGACGAGGAGCGGTCCGTCGCGGTGCTGAACCACCGCGCGCTGCGCCGCGTCCAAGGCAGGAGGCTCCATGGGCCCCACGTCGGTCCGCACCAGGCGGTACGGGCCGGGGGCGTCCCGCCGCGACGCGCGGGGGCGCGGGCGTCGCGGTGTGTCGGAGAAGGAGGAGCTCACGTGGATCGCCGGTTCTGGTGGAGGTACGGGTCGTGACGGGGCGGACGGTGCGGGGCCACGGTG
>NZ_VKJP01000701.1 GCF_007280575.1 Streptomyces benahoarensis | reverse complement strand
ACGTGAACCTCGGCAACAACGGAGCTGCCAGCTCCCACAGTTCGTCCGGAACCAGCCGACGCGACAGATCAACCCTCACGGTGCAACATCATGCCGCATCAGTGAACTGCCACGTGAGACACCCTTTTAGTCGAGGTAGGTGCCGGTGAAGGCCCCGTCGAATCCGAGCGCGGCGAGGCCGTGCTCGACGCTGGGGTAGGTCGTTCCGTCCGGGATGACGAGCAGGGCGTCAGCTCCTCGGTCGTCCCGAAGGGCGACCGCCACTGGGGGATCCCCGGCTGCAACTCGAATACGAGACGCAGCGGCCCAGCGGCCCCGGCGCGACTGGCTGCTCATCAACCATAGAAGTGTGGGCCAGGTAGCAAAGGGTGTCTAACTGGTGATATTTCTCGGGGTTGGCTGGGCCGCATGAGTAAGGCGCCTCGCTTCCTCTGAAGCGAGGCGCCCCATTGCTGTCAGGTGGTCAGTGCCACGTCCAAGGCTGGGTCGGGTCCTTGGGGTGCCGGAGCAGGTAGCCGTCCAGGCCGGCCTTCCATTCCTCGGTGTACTCCTTGACCCGTGGAGCCTCCCGATACAACCACTGGGCGGATACATTCAAAAACTCGGCGGTCTGCTTGACATCCATAAATTGAACAGCCACAAGAACCCACTGAATTGAAGCGCATCTGTCCGTACTTCTGGATGCGCTCGGCCTTCGACGGGGGAGTCTTGCGCTTCTCGTTGCAGATGTCCGTCAAACGCTCGATGGCCTGGTCCTGGGTGGAGAAGCCGTCCTCCTCCGTCTGCTTGCCTGCCGCGTTGCGGTACCTGATCGGGTACGAGTGCGGGCACTTGGATCACCGGGACTCGGGGTGCGCGCAGTCCTTGAAGAAGGTGCCCATGCCGCGGGCCAGTGCTTTGGTTGCCATGGTTTTGCTGACTCCGGAGTCCGATGCTGACTGTTTGCTCACCGCCAGATGGTCCGGATAGCCTTGACCTGGGCTAAAAGGGTGTCTCACGTGGCAGTTCACTGATGCGGCATGATGTTGCACCGTGAGGGTTGATCTGTCGCGTCGGCTGGTTCCGGACGAACTGTGGGAGCTGGCAGCTCCGTTGTTGCCGAGGTTTACGT
>NZ_VKJP01000700.1 GCF_007280575.1 Streptomyces benahoarensis | reverse complement strand
GGGGCGGGCCGACACGGGCGGACGGCTGGTGGCGGCCATGCTCGGGCGGAGCCGGGCGGGCGGCAGCGGCCAGGGGTTGCGGAAGCTGCCCGGAGAGCCCCGGTGCGCCGTGCCCCGGCCGGCACCGGCCACCCGTCAAGGAGCGCCGGCTTGGGCCGCCGGCCCGCTACCGTCCGTTCTCCGGACCGGGTTCGCCGACCGACAGCAGGTGGACGGTCTCGCGGCCGTCGGGGGTGGCGTACTCGACGCGGTCGCCCGCCTCGTGGCCGAGGAGGGCGTGGCCGAGGGGGCTGTCGGCGGTGACGAGGGTCGGGTCGCGGTCCGATGCCAGTCGGGCGAGGTGGAGCGTGGCCCGGTCGCCGTCCGGGAAGCGCACGGTGACGGTGCTGCCCACGCCGACCGCGTCGACGGGCGGCACGCCTGCGCGTTCGCCCTCGTGCAGGCGCAGGGTGATCTCGGCCAGGCGGACCCCGACGTGGGTGGCCTCGTCGACGCGTTCCGACTGGTCGGCGGCGTCGCCGCGGTCGCCCGCCTGATCGGAGTCCTGCGGCGCCGGGGCGTCGGCCGAGCGGGCGGCGCGCAGTGCGTCGCGGTCCCGCTCCAGGGCGCGGCGCTCGGCGGCGCTGATCGGTTCGGGTTCCTGACTCATTCCTGCTCCGTACGTCTGACCTGCCCGTACCTGTGGCTGCTCGGCGAGGCGGCCATCCGGCCGCCGCCCGCGCGAGCGGCCCCGCGCTCACTTTCCGTAGCCGGAGGGCGGGAACGGGTTCCGCTTCTTCCGTGGGGCGACGCTGCGGGGCATGGTGCCCTGGTTGGCCTCCCGCTCCACCTCGGCCCGTTCCTCCGCGTACCGGGTCGCGTCGTCCTTCCCGGCGCCGTCGGGCAGGCCCACCTCGCGGCGGTCCTCCTCGGTACGCCGCTCGGCCTCCCGCCCGTCGGGGCGCCGGGGCATCCCGCGCCCGTGGCCGTCGTCCGGGTCCCCCGCGACCGCCTTGTTCGGCTTGTGATGGTGGTGTCCCATGCGCCCTCCTCCTCGGCTGCGGAGGCCGGGCCCCGTACACGCCCGGCCCCGGGAAACGTGCCCCTCCCAGGATCGCCGGGGCGGCGGGCGGGTGCATGTC
>NZ_VKJP01000699.1 GCF_007280575.1 Streptomyces benahoarensis | reverse complement strand
TTAAGTCTTCGTCAGCGTCAGCTGTGTATAAGAGACCGGGTCTGGATGCGCTGGCGGTAGTCGGCGTTGTGCAGCAGCCCGAACTCGGGGTTGTTGATCAGCTCGTGTTCCTGGCGCTCGCGCAGCGCCTCGATGGTCAGCCGCAGCTGGTGCTCGGTCTGGTCCATCGGCTCGTTGTAGAGGTCGGCGACGCGGGTGTGGACGCGCAGCACGGTCTGGGCGACGCTCAGTTCGTACTCGCGGGGCGAGAGTGCGTAGTCGGCGAAGGTGCCGGGGAGGGTGGGTTCGCCGGTGTGGCCGGCGGCGAGGGCGATCTCGGCCTCGCCGTGCTTGTTCTGGGCCTGCTGCGGCAGGGCGGCGAACTCCTGGAGGTGGCTGCGCAGGGCGGGCGCGGTGTCCAGGACGGCGGCGAAGTCGCGGCGCGCGAGGACGAGGACGGTGCCCGCGGTCTCGGCCTTGGCGGTGTACTCCCAGACGGCGTCGGGGTCGGTCAGGCCCTGGGCGCCGAAGTGGTCGCCATCGGCGAGGACGCCGAGTCCGGCGGCCTGTCCGTAGCGGCCGTCGGCCGAGCGGGCGATGCGGCCGTGGGCCAGCAGGAAGACCTGGTCGACGGGGCTGCCCTGCTCGGCGAGGACCTCACCGGGGGCGACCTCGCGCTGCGCGAAGCGTCCGGCGAGGGCAGCGAGGACGCCGGTGTCGCCGAAGCCGCGCAGCGGGGCGAGTTCGCCCAGTTCCTGGGGGATGACGGCGACGCGGGAGCCGGTCTGGTCGAAGTCGATGCGGCCGTCGCCGACGGTGTAGGTCAGGCGGCGGTTGACGCGGTAGGCGCCGCCCTTCGTCTCGACCCAGGGGAGCATCCGCAGCAGCCAGCGGGAGGTGATGCCCTGCATCTGGGGTGCGGACTTGGTGGTGGTCGCGAGGTTCCGCGCGGCGGCGGTGCCCAGGCTCTGCTGTGCGGCGGCGGTTTCCTCGATACCGGCGTCGATCGTCATCCGGCGCTCCTCATCGTGATGGACGCCCGGTCCGCGCGGTCGCCGGACGCTGTCTCTTATGCACATCTCCGAGCCCACGAGACGCTCATGAATCAAAA
>NZ_VKJP01000006.1 GCF_007280575.1 Streptomyces benahoarensis | reverse complement strand
GTGGGGGCGGTGGAGGCCGGGCGGGACCGCTTTGTCCCGGCACCCGGCACCCGGCGGGAGCGGGGCGACGGGTCGGGGCCCCGCCCTGGCACCAGGGGCCTCAGCCCACCTGCGCGTCCTCCCCCGTGGCCTCGGCGTTCTGCTGCTGGAGCAGGGTGCGCAGGCGGGTGGTGCGTTCCTTGGCAGGGATGTCGGCGACGGCGCGGGGGAGGGCCTGGTCCACGCCCTGGACCACCGAGAGATGGCGTTCGCCGCGGCTGAACGCGGTGTAGACCCAGGCCCGGTTCAGCCCCTGGGCGGCGTCGCCGGGCAGGACGACGACGGCCGCGGGCCAGCGCATCCCGGCCGCCTGGTGGGCGGTGAGCGCCCAGCCGTGCCGGACCGCGCCCGCCTCGACGCGGGCGCGCTCGACCACGAGGGCCGCGCCGTCGCAGTCCAGCCGCAGCCCGTCGGCGTCCGCGCCGGTGACCGTGGCGGGCACGGTGCGCCCCGGGGCGGGGGAGTAGGCGACGCGGTCCCCGGGGTCGAAGCCGCCGAACCGGCCGGGGCCGGGGTTGAGCCGTTCCTTGAGGGCGGCGTTGAGCGCGCGGGTGCCGACCGAGCCGCCGTGGCCGACGGTGATGACCTGCGTCTCCTGTGGCGGCACGCCCAGCGCCCGCGGCACCGAGTCGGCCACCAGCTGGACCGTGCGGTGCACCGCCTCCTGGGCGTCCCGTACGGGGACGATCACCACCTCCATGCCGGGCGCCTCCACCGGGTTCAGCTCCCCGATGCCGATGCCGGAGACCAGCTCCCCGATCGGGCCGAAGTCCGGGGTGCGCGAGGCGATCTGCGGGCAGCAGCGGGCGGCCAGCAGATCGGCGAAGAGGCGGCCGGGCCCCGCGGACCCGAGCACCCCCGGGTCGCCGCTGAGAACCAGCCGGACCCCGTCGGCCAGCGACTCGATGAGTGCTGCCGCGGTCTCCAGGTCCAGCTGCGGGGCGTCGAGGACGACGAGGAGGTCGAGGGCGAGCGCCCCGTCCGCGTCCCGGCCCGGCCCCTCCCGGCCTGACAGCAGCCCGGCGACGGTGACGGCCGCCGCACCGGGGTCCACCACCGTTTCCGGGGTGGCCGCCGCGGCGAGTCGGGTGGCCAGCCGGGCGCGGCCGTTGCCGGTGTGTGTGGCGGCGTAGGCGCGCAGCCCCAGGGCGCGGGCGGCGGCGACCAGCGCGGCGGGCTCGGCGCGAGCCGCCTCGGCACCGGTGTGCGCCACCAGGCCGCTGTGGGCCACGGCCCGGATCAGCTCGGCCGCGGAGGGGGAGGGTGCTGCCGATGCTGCGGCTTCCCACGCTGCCGCGGAGGGCCGCGCCCGTTCCTCGGCCGGGGCGTCCCCGCTGTCACCGGTGGGCTGACCAGGACTGTTCTCCGCGGCGGTACGGCTTCCGGCCTCGGGACCCGCAGCGTCGTTGTCCCCGGAGCCCGCCGTCTGCTCGGCAGCCTCCGCGTCCTCCGCGTCCTCCGCACCGGCCCCGTCCCGGGCCTCCGGCTCCGCTTCCCCGGCCTCCGCCCCAGCTGTCTCCACGGCCTCCGGCCCGGCTGCGCGAGCGGATTCCGGCCCGGCCTCTCCAGCTTCCGGCCCGGCCGGGGCCTCAACGCCCTCCGACCCGGCGTCCCCCACCACCTCGAACGTGCTGAGCAGACGGGCCAACCCATCGGCGGCGCTCTCCTCGGCCATCGCGTAGCGGTCGAGGCCCAGCAGTATCCGGACGGGGGTCTCCTCCTCGTCGTCCGGGGCGGGCCGGGGCGTGGCCGGGGTGTCGAGGGCGTCCTGGAAGACGAGGGCGGCACCCTCGGCGAGGGCGTGTTGCAGGGCCTCCTCCGGGTCCGGCACCGCCCGCTCAGCGAGTGCTTCCTGCAGTGCCGACGCCTCCAGCGCGGAGTGCCCGGCCAGCGCGGCCTGTTCCAGCAGCCAGCCGACGAGGGCCGCGGCGCGTCGCTCGTCGCCCGGCCCGCAGGCGGTGCCCAGCAGTGCCCGCGCGAAGGTGTCGGCCTGCTCGGGCCGTACGCCGGGGACCGCCAGCAGCTGCCACGGGTCCTCGCGCAGCGTCTCGCCGGCCCGCTCGCCGAGCACCTCGGCGGCCTTGCCCGCCAGCGCCTCCGGGGCGCCGCCGACCGCCAGCACCTGGCGTACGCCGTCGATCCCCTGGGCGGTGGGCGGCAGCGGGCGCGGTGGCGCGGGCGGCACCGGCCGCCGCTCCGGGCCGGATGGGGCCGCCGCCCGCGCCGGGGCGCCACCGGCCGTCCCCGGAGCGCCCTGCGGAGGCCGTCCGCCGCCCGCCGAGCCTCCCGCGGGCGGCGACGCTGCGGGCCGGGTGGCCGGGGGCCGCGGCGCGTTGCTGAAGAAGGACGCGGCGGAGCGCTCGCCGCTCTCCACCGCCCGTACCGCGGCCGCCAGCGCCGCCGCCGTGGCCTCCCCGCCCGGAGCCGGGGCGCCGGGCGCCGCGCCGCCGGAGGCCCGCGCCGCCCCGGCCGCGCCCGCACCCTGCTCCGCCTCGCCCGTGGCCCGCCCGGCCTCGGCCCGGCCCTCCGGGGAAGCCGCCTCCGCCTGGTCACCCGAAGGAGCCACCTCAGCCCGGCCACCCGAAGAGGCCGCCCCCTCCTGGCCCCCCGAAGACGCAGCCTCCGCCGGTGCGGGCGGGCTGCCCGGCGCGGCCTCCTGCTCGGGCGCGGTCTCGCCGGCGGGGCGGTCGGTGCTCACAGCGTGCTCCAGTGGTGATCGGGATAGTGGTGGGCCGGGGCCGACACGTCGTCCAGCGCCCGGGTGATCTCGTCAGGAAGCGTAAGCGCCTCCACTGACAATGCCGCCGCGAGCTGCGCCGACGTGCGGGCGCCCACGAGCGGGGCGACGACCCCGGGGCGGTCGCGCACCCACGCGAGCGCGACATGGAGCGGGGTGACGGCGAGCCCGTCGGCCGCCGTGATGACCGCGTCGACGATGCCGTCGCACCGCTTGTCCAGATACGGCGCGACGAACCCGGCCAACCGCTCCGAGGCGCCCCGCGAATCGGCCGGGGGGGTGCGGCGGTACTTGCCGGTGAGCACGCCGCGGCCCAGTGGCGAGGCGGGCAGCAGGCCCAGCCCCAGGTCCTGGGCGGCGGGCAGCACCTCCCGCTCCACACCGCGCTGGAGCAGCGAGTACTCCAGCTGCGCGCTCGCCAGCCGGGTGCGCACCGTGGGCTCGGCCAGTTGCCAGGTGGCGGCCTTGGCGAGCTGCCAGCCGGAGAAGTCGGCGAGCCCGGCGTACCGCGCGCGGCCGCTGGTGACGGTGGTGTCCAGCGCCTGCAGCGTCTCCTCCAGCGGGGTGTGCGGGTCGAAGGCGTGCAGCTGCCAGAGGTCGACGTGGTCCGTGCCCAGGCGGCGCAGTGAGGCGTCCAGCGCGGCCAGCAGATGGCGGCGCGAGCCGTCCACCCGGCGGTCCGGCTCCAGGACGCTGCCCGCCTTCGTGGCGATCACCAGATCGGCGCGCGGCACAAGACCCTCCAGGAGCCGCCCGAGCAGCCGCTCGGCGCCGCCGTCGGCGTATATGTCCGCGGTGTCGACGAGGCTGCCGCCCGCCTCCCAGAACGTTTTGAGCTGCTCGGCCGCTGCCCGCTCGTCGGTGTCGCGCGCCCACGTCAGTGTGCCGAGCCCGATACGGGACACGCGCAGACCCGTACGGCCGAGATGCCGTTGCTCCATGCGGCCCGAGGTTAGTTGTCATCGGTCCCACGCAGCAGCCCTGTGGACAACCTGCTCATGACGCCGGACGCCGGTGCGCGCTAGAGTCCCCGCAACATGACGTTACTGATCGGTAAGGGGAGTGGCATGAGGCTTGGCATCAACCTCGGTTACTGGGGCGCCGGGATGGACGGCGACAACCTCGCCGTGGCGCAGGAGGCGGACCGGCTCGGCTACGCGGTCTGCTGGGCCGCCGAGGCGTACGGATCCGACGCCGCCACGGTCCTGTCCTGGGTCGCCGCCCGCACCGAGCGGATCGACGTCGGCTCGGCGATCTTCCAGATCCCGGCCCGTACCCCCGCCATGACCGCGATGACCGCGGCCACCCTCGACTCGCTCTCCGGCGGCCGCTTCCGCCTGGGCCTCGGCGTCTCCGGCCCGCAGGTCTCCGAGGGCTGGTACGGCGTGAAGTTCGACAAGCCGCTCGCCCGCACCCGCGAGTACGTCGACATCGTCCGCAAGGCGCTCTCCCGCGAGCGCTTGTCGTACGAGGGCGCGCACTGGACGCTGCCGCTCCCCGACGGCCCCGGCAAGCCCCTCAAGCTCACCGTCCACCCCACCCGCGAGCGCATCCCGCTCTACGTTGCGGCGATCGGCCCCAAGAACCTGGAGCAGACCGGTGAGATCGCCGACGGCGCGCTGCTGATCTTCCCCTCGGCCGCACACCTGGAGGAGAACGCCCTCGCGCCCCTGCGGGCGGGCCGCGCCAAGGCCGGGCTGACGATGGACGGCTTCGACGTCTGCCCGACGCTGCCGCTCGCCGTCGGCGACGACATCGACGCGCTCGCCGACATCTTCCGCCCCTACACCGCGCTGTACGTCGGCGGCATGGGCAGCCGCAAGCAGAACTTCTACAACAAGCTCGCCACCCGCATGGGATACGGCAAGGAAGCCGCCGAGATCCAGGACAGGTACCTCTCCGGCGACAAGGACGGCGCGGCCGCCGCCGTCCCGCGGCAGCTGATCGACCAGACCGCGCTGCTCGGCCCCGTCGAGCGGATCGCGGAGCGGATGCAGGCGTACGCCGCCGCGGGCGTCACCACCCTGACGCTGGCGCCCGCCGGATTCACCCTGGACGAGCGGCTCGCCGCCCTCCGCGCGGGCACCGAGGCGCTGGAGAAGGCCGGGCTTGCCTGATACGGGAGCCGCCCGGTGCCGGGGCGCCGGGCGGCTTGCGGACCGCGGCCGTGGTGGGGGCTCGGGGTCCTCCTCGCCACGGCCGTCACCGGGGACAACGCCCTGCCTTCCACCCGGTTACGCCCCGCTCGTTCGCACGGAGGAACGATCCTTCTCCTCCGGTTGCCGGGCCCGCCGCCCCGCTCTTGACTTTCCTCCAGGCATGTCCTTCGGAGGTGGCGCTGATGCTCTCGGCCCGGAGCCTGTTCCAGGAAATCCTCGACAACGACGAGGCGTACCGACTCTTCTGCTCCATCGCCGCCGGCGGGGAGTCCCAGGGCGGCTGGGAGAACGGGCGGATCGCCGCCCTCATCCCCGAGGACCGGCGGGACCTGGCACCGAAGGCCGCCCGGCACGGCGCCGACGAGGACAAGCACGGCCGGATCTTCCGCGCCCTGCTGCACAGACGCGGCCTGGACGCGGCCACCGTCCCCGCCGCCACCGACTACACCATGCTCCTGGAACGCCGCGGCATCGGCCTCGCCCACGACCGGCTCCGCGGCACCGTGCCGCTGACCGAGGAGGACGTCGTCACCTACCTCGCGCACAGCCGGGTCACCGAGCAGCGTGCGTCCGAGCAGATGCAGCTGCTGCGGAAGCACTTCGGCGACCATCCCGAGCTGGGCCGCGCGGTCCGGATGATCTCCCAGGACGAGGACAACCACCTCGCCTACTGCCACGAGGAGCTGCTCCGCCTCGCCCGGGAGGGCCACGGCCGCACCATCCAGCGGATCCTGCGCGACTGCGCGTTCGCCGAGATCGCCGTCTACCGGGACGTCAGCCTCGCCGTCGTGGACCACATGGGCCGCATCCTCGGCTGGCCCGCCCCCAAGGCTGCCCTGCTCGCCGTCGGCATCCGCCTGCTGTACGGCTACGAACGCCTCGTCGGCTGGCGCCGGATGGTCAGCCTCCGGATGCCCGAGCGGCGCGACGCCCTGGGCGGGCCGGTCACCGAGTACGCCTGAGGCGAGCACGCCTGAGACGGGTGAGCCGTCCGGTGCCGCTCACAGCCAGCCGCGCCGCTTGAACAGCCGGTACAACGAGAACTCGATCGCCGCCATCGCCAGCAGCACCCCGGCGTAGCCGAAGCGCCAGCCCAGCTCCGGCATGTGGTGGAAGTTCATGCCGTAGATCCCGGCGATCAGGGTGGGGACGGCGGCCAGCGCCGCCCACGCGGAGATCTTGCGCATGTCGTCGTTCTGCCGCACCCCCATCTGCGCCAGATGCGCGGCGAGGACGTCGGAGAGCAGCCGGTCCAGGCCCTCCACCGAGTCGTTGGCGCGCGCCAGATGGTCGCTGACGTCCCGGAAGAAGGGCCGCGAGCCGTCGTGGACGAACGGCACGCCGTTCTCCTGGAGACGCGTCATCGGCTCGGTCAACGGGCCCGTGGCGCGCCGGAACTCCAGCACCTGGCGTTTGAACGCGTAGATCTCCGCGGCGGTGTTCCGGCTCTCCGTGCGGTCCGGTGAGAAGACCTCGGCCTCCAGCTCCTCCAGATCGCCCTGGAGCGCGGTGGCCACCTCGATGTAATGGTCGACCACCGCGTCGCTGACCGCGTAGAGCACCGACGTCGGGCCGTGCCGGAGGGTGCCCGGCCGGTGCTCCAGGCGCCGCCGGACGGCCGCCAGCGGGCCGGTCTCGCCGTGCCGGACGGTCACGACGAACGCGTCGCCGACGAAGACCATCAGCTCCGTGGTGGTCACGGTGGTCGTGCGCGCGTCGTAGTCGACCGGCTTGAGCACCATGAACAGCGAGTCGTCGTAGACCTCCAGCTTCGGCCGCTGATGCGCCTTGAGGGCGTCCTCGACGGCCAGCGGGTGCAGCCCGAACTCGCCGCTGATCCGCTCGAACTCCTCCGGGGTCGGTTCGTGGACGCCCAGCCACAGGAAGGCGTGGCCGCGCTGGCGGCGGGCTTCCCGGAGCGCGGTCGGGAAGTCGTCGGGCCGCTCCGTGCGGCGCCCGTCCCGGTAGATGGCGCAGTCCACGATCACACCAGGCATTCTCACCCCGCCCCCGGACTCCTGCCATGGGGTGTCCTTCCGGTCTTCGTGGATCAGGCTGTGGCGTCCGGTGCCGTGCCTCGCAAGGCGGAGCCTCTCCCGCGGATGGGTGTCCGTGGGTGGGGCGACAACGCCGCGAGGTGCGGTGCCGGACGTTCACAGGCCCACGAAGACCGGAAAGACACCCACTGGGGAACGTAGGGTGGCCGCCATGCCCACGCTGATCCTGGTGCGGCACGGCCGCTCCACCGCCAACACCTCCGGCGTCCTCGCGGGCCGGACTCCCGGAATCGCCCTCGACGACCGCGGCGCGGCGCAGGCCGCGGCGCTTCCCGGCCGGCTGGCGGGGGTGCCGCTGGCCGCCGCCGTCACCAGCCCGCTCCAGCGCTGCCGCGAAACGCTCCGCCCGCTACTGGAGGCCCGACCCGAGCTGCCGCTGCACACCGAGGACCGCATCAACGAATGCGACTACGGCGACTGGTCGGGCCGCAAGCTCGGCGAGCTGAGCGGCGAACCGCTGATGGAGGTCGTGCAGCGCCACCCGTCGGCCGCCGCCTTCCCCGGGGGCGAGTCGATGCGGGCCATGCAGGCGCGCGCGGCCGACGCCGTGCATGCCTGGAACGCCCGGATCGAGGCGGCGCACGGCCCGGATGCGACGTATCTGATGTGCTCGCACGGCGACATCATCAAGGCGCTGGTCGCCGAGGCGCTCGGCCTCCACCTCGACCTCTTCCAGCGCATCGCCGTGGAGCCCTGTTCGGTCACCGCGATCCGCTACACCCGGCTGCGGCCCTTCCTCGTACGGCTCGGGGACACCGGGGACTTCGGCGGGCTGGTGCCCCCGCCGGACGCGGCGGGCGCCGGGGACGGCGGTGAGGCGGCCGTGGGCGGTGGTGCGGGAGCACCGTGATCAGCGGGCGCAGTAGGGTGGTGCGACGGCGCTGCCCGTGACACCTCTGCGAACCGTGCCGTGAGCGCACTGACCGTACTGAACACAGGGGCCGCAGCGACCGCTCAGCCCCGCAGTCGAGCAATCGGAGCAGGACGTTGTCCCGTCAGGTGTTCTTCTACGACGCGCCGGACCGCTTCGTGGCCGGTACGGTCGGGCTGCCTGGCCGCCGTAGTTTCTTCCTCCAGGCCACCGCGGTCGGCCGGACCACCAGTGTCGCCCTGGAGAAGACGCAGGTCGCCGCGCTCGCCGAGCGGATCGACGAGCTGCTGGACGAGGTGGTGCGGCGCAGCGGCGGCAACGCCCCGGTGCCCGCCGTCGCGCCCGCGGAGCTGGCCGACACCGCGCCGTTGGAGACGCCGGTCGAGGAGGAGTTCCGCGTCGGCACCATGGCGCTCGCCTGGGACGGCGAGGACGAGCGCATGATCATCGAGGCGCAGGCGCTGGTAGAGCTGGAAGCCGACAGCGAGGAGGACCTCGCCGAGGCCGAGGCGCGGCTGCTCCAGGACGACGAGAACGGCCCGCCGATGCTGCGGGTGCGGATGACCGGCACCATGGCGCGCGCCTTCGCCAAGCGCGCCTTGGAGGTGGTGAACGCCGGGCGCCCGCCGTGCCCGCTGTGCAGCCTGCCGCTCGACCCCGAGGGACACGTCTGCCCGCGCCAGAACGGCTACCGGCGGGACGCCTGACCGCCATGGAACCCACCGCAGAACCGGTACTCCCCGGCCCCGCGACACCGCCGGGTCGGCCCGAGGCCGAGGAGCGGCCCGGTGCAGAGGAGCGGGGCGCCGGTCGCGAGGCCGACGAGGTCCAGGATGTTCAGGAAGGCTCCCTGAGGGATGCGACCCTTCAGGAAGGCTCCCTGAGCAGTGGGAGCTTTCAGGAAGGCTCCCTGAGGGATGAGACCTTTCAGGCAGCCTTCCTGAAGGAGGGTGAGCTGACCGTCCGCGGCCGTATCGAGGAGGCGTCCAACGCGGTCCTCTTCTGTACCGTCACCCACGAGGGCCGCACCGTCGACTGCGTCTACAAGCCCGTCGCGGGCGAACGGCCGCTGTGGGACTTCCCCGACGGCAACCTCGCCCAGCGGGAGACCGCCGCGTACGAGATCTCCCGGACGACGGGCTGGGGCCTGATCCCCGCCACCGTGCTGCGCGAGGGACCGTACGGCCCCGGCATGGTCCAGCGGTGGATCGAGGTGCCCGACGGCGAGGAGATCCCGCCGCTGCTGGCGCTGGTCGAGGCGGACGAGCCGGGGCCGGGCTGGAAGGCGGTCGGGTTCGCGGAGACCGGGCAGGGGCGTCCGGCGCTGCTGGTCCATGCCGACGACGCCCGGCTGCGGCGGCTGGCCGTGCTCGACGCGGTCATCAACAACGGGGACCGCAAGGGCGGCCATCTGCTGCCGGGGCCCGGCGGGCGGCTCTTCGCCATCGACCATGGCGTGACGTTCCACACCGACGACAAGCTCCGCACCCTGCTGTGGGGGTGGGCCGGGGAGCCGCTGCCCGAGGAGGCGGTCACGGTGCTGGAGCGGCTGCGCGCCGAGCTGGCGGCGGGCCGTCCGCTCGCCGCCCGACTGGCCGAACTCCTCACCGCCGCCGAGACCGCCGCGCTGCGCGCCCGGGTCGCCGCCCTGTTGGCATCCGGCCGTCATCCCGAGCCCGGCGGCGACTGGCCACCGATCCCCTGGCCACCGGTCTGACACGGCGCCGGGCCTCGGCGCACGGGTGGTCCGAAGGCGGCGTGCGGGGGGCGCGGGCCGCCGCTTGATGCACGTTCCGGTATCGAACGCAAGAACGCCTATCCGGTCAATACCGGCCCTCCGGTTCGTATGCGGAACCAGCATCCGGTTAGTCTCAAGACATGCATGCATGGCCCGCTTCTGAGGTCCCCGCCCTGCCTGGTCAGGGCCGCGACCTGAGGATCCACTCCACCGCGACCGGCGGACGGGTGACCCTCGCCCCCGGTCCCGTCGCCCGTATCTACGTCTGCGGCATCACGCCGTACGACGCCACCCACATGGGGCACGCGGCGACCTACAACGCGTTCGACCTGGTTCAGCGCGTGTGGCTCGACACGAAGCGCCAGGTTCACTACGTGCAGAACGTCACGGATGTCGACGATCCGCTGCTGGAGCGGGCCGTCGCCACCGGGGACGACTGGACGGCGCTCGCCGAGCGCGAGACCGCGCTGTTCCGCGAGGACATGACGGCCCTGCGGATGCTCCCGCCCCGCCACTACATCGGAGCCGTCGAGGCGATACCCGGCATCGTCCCGCTCGTCGAACGGCTCCGCGACAACGGCGCCGCCTACGAACTGGACGGTGACATCTACTTCTCCGTTTCCTCCGACCCGCACTTCGGCGAGGTCTCCGGACTCGACGCCGAGGCGATGCGGCTGCTCTCCGCCGAACGCGGCGGCGACCCGGAGCGGGAGGGCAAGAAGAACCCGCTCGACCCGATGCTGTGGATGGCCGCCCGCGACGGCGAGCCGAGCTGGGACGGCGGCTCGCTGGGCCGCGGCCGCCCCGGCTGGCACATCGAGTGCGTCGCCATCGCCCTGGAGCACCTCGGCATGGGCTTCGACGTCCAGGGCGGCGGCTCCGACCTGGCGTTCCCGCACCACGAGATGGGCGCCTCGCACGCCCAGGCGCTGACCGGCGAGCACCCCTTCGCCAAGGCGTACGTCCACGCCGGGATGGTGGCGCTGGACGGCGAGAAGATGTCGAAGTCCAAGGGCAATCTGGTCTTCGTCTCGGCGGTGCGCCGCGACGGCGTCGACCCGGCGGCGATCCGGCTGGCGCTCCTCTCCCACCACTACCGCAGCGACTGGGAGTGGACCGACGCGGTGCTGGCGGAGGCCGTGGACCGGCTGGCGCGCTGGCGCGCCGCCGTCTCCCGCCCCGACGGCCCGCCCGCCGAGGCGCTGCTGGAGGAGGTCCGTACGGCGCTCGCCGACGACCTGGACTCGCCCGCGGCGCTGGCGGCCGTCGACCGCTGGGCCGCCGCGCAGGAGTCCGGCGGCGGCAGCGACGAGGGCGCGCCGGGTCTGGTCTCGCGGACGGTGGACGCGCTGCTGGGCGTCGCGCTGTAACGGATCACCGGTTCTCGGGGCGTCTCCGCATCGGCGGGGGCGCCCCTTTCGCGTACGGGGGAAGCCCGGGGCCGGGAACGCGGACGGGCGGGACCGGGAACGCCCCGGCCCCGCCCGTCCGCGAGCGGTTACCTCCCGCCGTCGGCCTCCGGCCCGTCCGACGGGTCGGCTCCGGCGTCCGTCGGGTCCCGGGACTCCTTGGGGAGCCGGGGCCGGGCGCGGTCGGGGTCGGGCTGCGGGTCCCGGCGGCGCAGATAGCGCTCGAATTCCCGGGCGATGGCTTCCCCGGACGCCTCCGGCAGATCCGCGGTGTCCCGCGCCTCCTCCAGCGTCTGGACGTACTCGGCGACCTCGCTGTCCTCGGCCGCCAGCTGGTCCACGCCCAGCTGCCAGGCGCGGGCGTCCTCGGTCAGCTCGCCCTGCGGGATACGGATGCCGAGCAGGTCCTCCAGGCGGTTGAGCAGCGCCAGGCTGGCCTTCGGGTTGGGCGGCTGGGAGACGTAGTGCGGCACCGCGGCCCAGAGGCTGACGACGGGCACCCCGGCGTGGGTGCACGCCTCCTGGAGGATGCCGACGATGCCGGTGGGGCCCTCGTAGCGGGACTCCTCCAGATCCATGCGGGTGGCGAGGTCGGTGTCCGAGGTGACGCCGCTGACCGGCACCGGCCGGGTGTGCGGGGTGTCGCCGAGCAGCGCGCCCAGCACCACCAGCATCTCCACGCCCAGCTCGTGCGCGAAGCCGAGGATCTCGTTGCAGAACGAGCGCCAGCGCATGCTCGGCTCGATACCGCGGACCAGCACCAGATCGCGGCGGCGGCCCTTGCCGTCGGCGTCGTCGACGCGGACGACGGACAGCCGCGTGGTGGGCCAGGTGACCTTGCGGACGCCGTCCTCCAGGAAGACGGTCGGGCGGTTGACCTGGAAGTCGTAGTAGTCCTCGGCGTCGAGCGCCGCGAAGACCTTGCCCTGCCATTCCCGGTGCAGATGAGCGACCGCGGCGGAGGCGGCGTCGCCGGCGTCGTTCCAGCCTTCGAACGCGGCCACCATCACCGGGTCGATCAGGTCGGGAACACCCTCCAGCTCGATCACCCAGCGCCTCCTTCCGGCCGGTCGTCCGCCGCTCGGCGGCTGCCGGCACCCCGTTTCCTTGCGTGCGCCCCCAGCCTACGGGGTCCGCGGCGCCCGTCCGCAGCCCCTGTGCACGAATGGGTGCCCATTCATCCGAGGTGTTCGGAAAGGTCTTCGAGCCACTTCCGTACGGGGTCTGGACGGTGCCGCGCGGGCGGCGCTATACATCGGATGACCGTGAAAGGTCCGATCTCCTCCGATCTCCTCCGATCTCCTCTGTTCTCAGCTTCCTGCTCCTGTGTGTTCCCGCCACCACAACCCGAGGGGCGTGCGCATGGCCGTCACCGACACCGTCACGGAGCTGGAGGTCCACGACGTCCGCTTCCCCACCTCGGAACAGCTCGACGGTTCGGACGCGATGAACCCCGACCCCGACTACTCCGCGGCCTATGCCGTCCTGCGGACCTCCGGCGGCCCGCCCGGCCACGGCTTCTGCTTCACCATCGGCCGCGGCAACGAGGTGATGGCCGAGGCGATCCGCTCCCTGGCGCCGTACGTCGTCGGCCACCCCGCGCCGCTCACCGCGGACGCGCTCGGCGCGCTGCACCGCACCCTCACCCACGATTCGCCGCTGCGCTGGCTCGGCCCGGAGAAGGGCGTGATGCACATGGCGGCGGGGGCGGTCGTCAACGCCGCCTGGGACCTGGCGGCGACCCGCGCCGGGCTGCCGGTCTGGGAGTTCCTGGCCACCATGACCCCCGCCGAGTTGGTCGCGCTCGTCGACTTCCGCTACCTCACCGACGCCCTCACGCCCGGCGAGGCGCTGGCGATCCTGCGCGCCGCGGAGCCCGGCCGGGCCGCCCGCACCGCCCGCCTGAGAGCCGAGGGCTACCCCGCGTACACCACGTCCCCGGGGTGGCTCGGCTACGACGACGGGAAGCTGGTGCGGCTCGCCGAGGAGGCGGTCGCCGACGGCTTCGGGCAGATCAAGCTCAAGGTCGGCGCGGACCTCGGCGACGATCTGCGCCGGATGCGGCTGGCCCGCGCGGCCGTCGGACCGGCGGTACGGATCGCCGTCGACGCCAACCAGCGCTGGGACGTGCCCGAGGCCGTCCGCTGGATGACCGCGCTCGCCCCGTACGCGCCGTACTGGATCGAGGAGCCCACCAGCCCCGACGACATCCTCGGCCACGCCGCGGTGCGCGCCGGGCAGCCGGTGAAGGTCGCCACCGGTGAACACGCCGCCAACCGCGTGGTGTTCAAACAGCTGCTCCAGGCCGGGGCCGTCGACATCGTGCAGATCGACGCGGCCCGGGTCGCCGGGGTCAACGACAACCTCGCGATCCTGCTGCTCGCCGCCAAGTACGGCGTGCCGGTCTGCCCGCACGCCGGGGGCGTCGGCCTGTGCGAGCTGGTCCAGCACCTCGCGATGTTCGACTACGTGGCGGTGTCCGGGAGTTGGGAGGACCGCGTCATCGAGTACGTCGACCACCTCCATGAGCACTTCACCGACCCCGTCGTCGTCGAACGCGGCCGCTACCGGGCCCCGGCCGCGCCCGGGTTCTCCGCCCGGATGAAGCCCGCCTCGCTCACCGCCCACCGCTTCCCCGACGGCCCGGTCTGGCGCGCCCGCCGCGCCCCCGGACCGCACGGCACCCAGGAGGTCACCGCATGAACCGCGCACCGGCCGACTTCGCCGGACAGGGCGCCCTCGTCACCGGCGGCGGCTCCGGCATCGGCGCGGCCACCGCCGCGCTGCTGCTGGCGCGCGGCGCCCGCGTCGCCGTCCTCGACCGCGACCCGTCCGGCGCCCCGGACGGCGCGGTCCGCGTCACCGCCGACGTCACCTCGGACGAGGCGGTCCGCGCCGCCGTCGACGAGGCGGTGGACGCGGTCGGCGGCGCGCTGCACACCGTCGTCGGCAACGCCGGGATCGGCGCCGTCGGCACCGTCGAGGACAACGACGACGCCGAGTGGGCGCGGGTGCTGGACGTCAATGTCCTCGGTCTGGTGCGCACCGCCCGCGCCGCGCTGCCCTGGCTGCGCCGTGCCGCCGCCACCGCACCGGGCCGGGTCTCGCTCACCCACACCTGCTCCATCGCGGCCACCGCCGGGCTGCCGCAGCGCGCCCTCTACAGCGCCAGCAAGGGCGCGGTCCTCTCGCTGACCCTGGCGACGGCCGCCGACCTCCTCCGCGACGGCATCCGGGTCAACTGCGTCAACCCCGGCACCGCGGACACCCCCTGGGTCGGCCGCCTGCTGGACCTCGCCGACGACCCGGAGGCGGAACGCGCCGCGCTCTGCGCCCGCCAGCCGATGGGCCGGCTGGTGACGGCGGAGGAGGTCGCCGCCGCCATCGTCCACCTCGCCTCGCCGGGCGCCTCCGGCATCACCGGCACCGCGCTCGCCGTCGACGGCGGCATGCAGGGCCTGCGCCCGCGCCCCGCCACCTGACCACCCGCGACCGCACGACGGAGGAATGAGCATGGGACCGCGTACGACCGGCGCGCTGGCCTGCGCCGCGCTGCTGGCCACCGCCGCACTCACCGGCTGCAACCGCGGCAGCGACGCCACGGCCGGGCGGATCGGCATCGACATACCGCGCACCGACACCGACTTCTGGAGCTCCTACCAGCGCTATCTGGAACACGACATCGACCGCGACGGCGTCCCCGCGCTGCCCCTGTCCACCTCCCAGAACGACGTCGCGAAGGTCGTCTCCAACGTCCAGGCCCTCACCGACCAGGGCGCCAGGGCCGTCGTCATGGCCCCGCAGGACACCGGCGCGGTCACCACCGCCCTGCAACGCCTGGCGGCGAAGAAGATCCCCGTCGTCAGCGTCGACACCCGCCCCGACAAGGGCGCCGTCTACATGGTCGTACGGGCCGACAACCGCGCGTACGGCGAGAAGTCCTGCGACTACCTCGGCCGCAAGCTCGGCGGGCACGGCCGGGTCGCCGAACTCCAGGGCGACCTCAGCTCCGTCAACGGACGCGACCGCTCCGAGGCGTTCGCCGCCTGCATGAAGAAGAAGTACCCGGGCATCACCGTGCACGAGCTGGCCACCGACTGGAAGGGCGAGGTCGCCTCCGCCAAGCTCCAGAGCCTGCTGGCCCAGCACCCGGACCTCGACGGGCTCTACCTCCAGGCCGGGGGCGCCTTCCTCCAGCCCGTCCTCGCCCTCCTGAAGCAGGAGAAGCGCCTTCGGCCCGCGGGCACCCCCGGCCACCTCACCGTCATCTCCAACGACGGCATCCCCGACGAACTCGCCGCCATCCGCGCCGGGCAGATCGACGCCACCCTCTCCCAGCCCGCCGACCTCTACGCGCAGTACGCCCTCTTCTACGCGCGCGCCGCCCTGGCGAAGAAGACGTTCCGGCCCGGCCCGACCGGCCACGGCTCCACCATCGTGAAGATCCCGAACGGCCTGGAGGACCAGCTTCCGGCACCCCTCGTCACCAAGGAGAACGTCGACGACCGGGCGCTCTGGGCCAATCAGCGGGAGAAGAAATGAGGGGGAGGGGCGGGCCGCCGGGGGAGCGCACCACGTCCGGCGGCCCTTCCGGGCCCGGCCCCGACGACGGTGCCGGGCCGCACGCCGGGAGGCCGCCCGGTGCACGCACCGGCCCCGGCAACCCCGGCGCCCCGCCTGCCCTCCACGCCGAAGGCATCCGCAAACGCTTCGGCCCGACCCTCGCCCTCGACGGCGTCCGGCTGACCGTCCGGCCCGGCGAGGCCCACGCCCTCGTCGGCCGCAACGGCGCCGGGAAGTCCACCCTGGTGTCGGTCCTCACCGGGCTGGTGCGGCCGGATACCGGCACCGTCAGCTTCGCCGGGCGGGCGGCGCCCCGCTTCGGTGACGCCGCGGCCTGGCAACGCCGGGTGGCCTGCGTCCACCAGCGGTCGATGACCGTCCCGGACCTGACCGTCGCGGAAAACCTCCACCTGGGCCACCTCCCGCGCGGCCGCATCCGCTGGCAGGCCCTGCGCGCCCGCGCCCGCGAGGTGCTGGCGGAGTACGGCGTCGATGTCGACCCGGCCGCCCGGATCCGTGAACTCGGCGTCGAGCAGCGGCAGTTCGTGGAGATCGCCCGCGCCCTGACGCACGGCGCCCGGCTGATCGTCCTCGACGAGCCGACCGCCCGCCTCGACGCCGCCGGAATCGACCGGCTCTTCACCGAGCTGCGCGCCCTGCGCGCCCGGGGCGTCGCCTTCCTCTTCATCTCGCACCACCTCCAGGAGGTCCACGAGCTGTGTGACACCGTCACCGTGCTCCGGGACGCCCGCCGGGTGCTGACCGCGCCCGTCGCCGGGCTGTCCCGGGACGCGCTCGTCGAGGCGATGACGGGGGAGCGGCCGGGCACCGCCGCCCACCGTCCGCCGTCCGGCCCGCCCGGCCCCGAGGTGCTGCGCACCGAACGCCTCGCCCTGGACGGCCACTTCGCCCCCGCCGATCTGGCCGTACGCGCCGGGGAGGTGGTCGGCCTGGCGGGCGCCGCCGGGAGCGGGGCCACCGCCCTCGCCGAGACGCTGGCCGGGCTGCGGGCCCCCGGCGGCGGCCGGATCACGGTCGGCGGCCGCCCGGTCCGCGCCGGCTCCGTCCCGCACGCCCTGGCCGCCGGGATCGGCTACGTACCGGAGGACCGGCACCGCGAGGGGCTGATCGCCACCCGCAGCGTCGCCGAGAACGTCACCCTGACCGTGGGCGACCAGCTGGGCCCGGGCGGCACCGTGCTGCCGTCCCGGGCCCGGGAGTTCGCCCGGCGGATGATCACCGCGCTGGACATCAAGGCGGCCGGACCCGCCGCGCCGGTGACCGGACTCTCCGGCGGCAACCAGCAGAAGGTCGTCATCGCCCGCGCCCTGGCCCGCGAGCCCCGGGTGCTCGTCGCCGTACGCCCCACCAACGGCGTCGACATCAAGTCCAAGGAGGCGCTGCTCGGCACCGTACGGCGGGTCGCGGACGCGGGCGCCTGCGCGCTGATCGTCTCCGACGAACTGGACGACCTGCGGATCTGCGACCGGGTCCTGACGCTCTTCCGCGGCCGGGTGACCGGGGAGTTCGCCGCCGGATGGCGCGACGGGGAGCTGGTCGCGGCGATGGAGGGCATGGCGCCACCGGGCGCGGCCGTCGAAGCCCCGGGCGGGCGCCCCGCGCACGGCGCCGCCGCGCCGCCCGCCGGTCCGCCCGTCCGTCCGGCCGCCGGTCCGGCCGCGCCCCCGGTCGGTGACCCGGTCGCCCCCGCCGCCCGCCCCGACGCAACGGAAGGAACCGCGCCATGACCGAGACCGCAGCGCCGCCCGACGCCGGGGCGACGACGCCGTCCTCCGCGCCCCGCGCCCGCACCGTGCGACCGGGCCGCTGGCGGGACTTCTCGCTCGTCCCGGTGATCCTCGTGCTGGGCGTGATCGGCTTCATCGTCTCGCCCGCCTTCCTCACCCGCGACAACCTCGTCGGCGTCGTCCAGCAGTCCACCGAACTCGGCCTGCTCGTCCTCGGCGAGGCGCTGATCCTCATCAGCGGCCGGATGGACCTCTCGCTGGAGTCGACCATCGGGCTGGCGCCGGTGGTCGCGCTGTGGCTGGTGATGCCCGCGCACGGCGACCGTTTCACGGGCCTGGAGCTGCTGCCCGCCTGGACCGCCGTGCCGCTCTGCCTCGCCGTCGGCGCCGCGATCGGCACCGTCAACGGCTTCCTCATCCTCACCCTCCGCGTCAACGGCTTCATCGCCACCCTCGGCATGCTCACCGCGCTCCGTGGCCTCCAGGTCGGGCTCTCCGAGGGCCGCTCCATCGGCGACGTCCCGCCGTCCTTCGCCTACCTCGGCGGCGCCACCTGGCTGGGCGTCCCCGCAGCCGTCTGGATCTGCCTCGCCCTCTTCGCCGCCGGGGGCGCCGCCCTCGGCTACCTGCGGCACGGCCGGGCGCTGTACGCGGTCGGCGGCAACCCGGAGGCGGCCCGCGCGGCCGGGATCCGCGTCGACCGGCTCACCTGGATCGTCCTCGCCGTCGGCGGACTCCTCGCCGCGTTCGCCGGGATCCTCTACACCGGCCACTACGGCGCGGTCTCGGCGAGCCAGGGCAACGGCTGGATCTTCCAGGTCTTCGCCGCCGCGGTGATCGGCGGCATCAGCCTCAAGGGCGGCCGCGGCACCCTCTTCGGCGCGCTGACCGGCGTCCTCACCCTCCAACTCGTCATCAACGTGATGACGCTGGCCGGGGTGCCGCCGCTGTGGACGCAGTTCCTCAACGGCGCGATCATCATCGTCGCGCTGGTCATCTCCCGGTTCGCCGGCGGCGGGAAACAGGACTGACGAGGAGCCGGACGCCATGACCCCACCGCCCCGCGGCCCGCGCCGGCTCGGCCGGTCCGCCGTCACCGTCCCGCCGCTCGGCCTCGGCTGCGCCCCGCTCGGCAACCTCTACCGCGCCGTGACCGAGGACGACGCCCTGGCCACCGTCCGCGCCGCCCTCGCCGCGGGCGTCGCCCACTTCGACACCGCGCCGCACTACGGCGTCGGCCTCGCCGAGGAACGCCTCGGCCGGGCGCTGCGCGGCCACGACCGCGCCGGGTACACCCTCGCCACCAAGGCCGGCCGCCGCCTGCGACCGCTCGCACCGGGGGAGACGCCCGCGGGGGAGGGGTTCGTCGCCACCCCCGCCCGCGCCCGGACCTGGGACTTCACCCGCGACGGCATCCGCGCCACCCTCGACGCCTCCCTGGCACGCCTCGGCACCGACACCGCCGACATCGTCTATCTGCACGACGTCGAACACCATCTGCCCGAGGTGTACGCCACCGGCTACCCGGCGCTCGCCGAACTCCGCGCCGAGGGCCGGGTCGGCGCCATCGGCTTCGGCATGAACCACAGCGACGTCCTGGCCCGGCTGGTCGCCGACCTCGACGTGGACGTGGTGCTCTGCGCCGGGCGCTGGACGCTCCTGGAGCGCACCGCCCTCGACGATCTGCTGCCGGTCTGCGCCCGCCGCGGCACCTCCGTCGTCGTCGGCGGCGTCTACAACTCCGGTCTGCTCGCCGACCCGTCGCCCGGCGCCCCGTACGACTACGCGCCCGCCCCGCCGCACCTGGTCGCCCGCGCCCGCGAACTCGCCGCCGTCTGCGCCACGTTCGGCGTCCCGCTCAAGGCGGCGGCGCTCCGCTTCCCGTTCGGCCATCCGGCGGTCGCCGGGGTGGTCGTCGGCGCGGCGGGCGCCCGGGAGGCCACCGAGAACGCCGCGCTCTTCGGCCACGACATCCCGGACGCGCTCTGGCCCGCCCTCGTCGACCGCGGGCTGCTCGCCCCCGACGTACCGCTGCCGACCGCCGCGCCCTGAACCGCCGCCCGGGGGCCCCGAGCCGCCCGCCACCGACCCGGAGACCACCGATGCGCATCGACGCCCACCATCACCTGTGGGACCTCTCCCGCCGCCCGCAGCCCTGGATGACCGGCCCCTGGGCCGATCCGCTGCGCCGCGACCACACCCTCGCCGAACTGCTCCCGCAGCTAGCCGCGCACCGCATCGACGCCACCGTCCTCGTCCAGTCCTCGTCCTCCGCGGAGGAGACCGCCGAGCTGCTGGCGGTGGCGGCGGGCCCCGGCCCGGTGCGGGGCGTCGTCGGCTGGGCCGATCTCACCGACCCCGCCCTGCCCGCGACGCTCGCCGCGCACCCGCCCGCCCTGGTGGGCCTGCGCCATCAGGTGCAGGACGAACCGGACCCGGACTGGCTGATCCGCCCCGGCGTACTGCGCGGACTGCGCGCCGTGGCGGCTGCCGGACGCGTCTACGACCTGCTGGTCACCCCGCGCGAACTGCCCGCCGCGCTCGCCGCCGCCCGCGCCGTACCGGAGCTGGCGTTCGTCCTGGACCACGCGGGGAAACCGGCGGTCGGCGGCGACGACGCGGGCTGGGCCGCGGCCCTCGCCGCCCTCGCCGCCCTGCCGCACGTCAGCTGCAAACTCTCCGGGCTGGTCACCGAGGCCGACTGGACGCACTGGCGGCCCGGCCAGCTCCTGCCGTACGCCCGGCACGTCCTCGACGCCTTCGGCCCCGACCGGGTCCTCTTCGGCTCCGACTGGCCGGTCTGCACCCTCGCCGCCGGCTACGCCACCGTCCACACCCTCGCCGAGACCGCCACCGCCCACCTCACCGCCGCCGAACGCGCCGCGGTCTTCGGGGGGACGGCGGCGCGGGTGTACGGGATCGGGGGGGCGGGCTGAGCGGTACGACGCGCGGCCCGGCCGACCGCCACGGCTCCGGTGCCCGCACCGCCCGCCTCACCGCCCCCGGTGCCCGGCCCTCACAACGTCGACCGCAACCACTGCTCCACGCTCGCGATATGGACCGTCGCCCACGCCCGCGCCGCCTCCGCGTCGCCGTCGCGCAGGGCGGCGAGGATCGCGCGGTGTTCGGTGAGCGTCCGGGCCACCGCGTCCTTCTGCGTCAGCCCGCGCCAGACCCGCGCCCGGGTGGTCGGCCCCGACAGGCCCTCCAGCAGGGAGCAGAGCACGGAGTTGCCGGACGCCGCGACGATCCGCCGGTGGAACTCCAGGTCCCCGGCGACCAGCTCCTCCACCGACGGCGCCGGGCCCAGCGCCGCCAACCCCGCGTCCAGCGCGTCGAGTTCGGCCGGATCGATCCGTCCGGCGGCCATCGCGGTGGCGGCGGGCTCCAGGATCCGGCGGACGGCGAGGAACTCCAGCACCGTGTCGTCGCGGTGGAAGTCCACCACGAAACTCAGCGCCTCCAGCAGCAGCTGCGGATCGAGGCTGGTGACGTACGTACCGTCGCCCTGCCGTACGTCGAGGATGCGGATCAGCGACAGCGCCCGCACCGCCTCGCGCAGCGAATTGCGCGACAGGCCCAGCTCCGCGGCGAGTTCGCTCTCCTTCGGCAGCCGGTCGCCCGGCCGCAGCGCCCCCGAGACGATCATCCCCTTGATCTTCTCGATGGCCTCATCAGTGACCGCCACGGCCGACCTCCCCCTTCGGACCCGCCGGACATCTCCCCAGACATCCGATGTCTGGGTCCATTATGGCCCGGCCTGCGGCCCCGGCCCCAGCCCGGTGCGTACCGGGCGGCACAGGAAGGGCGGCCCCCGGCGGCCACCGCCTCCGTACCCGCACACGCCGGAGGGGCGGCCCCGTACGGGAACCGCCCCTCCGGCCGGACCGTACGCGCGCGGCGTACGCCCCGGGATCAGCCTTCGAGCATGCCCTTCACCTTGGCGCGGACGTCCTCCGTGTCCAGGCCGCGGATGGTCAGCGTGGTACGGCGGCGCAGCACGTCGTCCACGGTCTCGGCCCACTCGTGGTCACGGGCGTACGCGACCTGCGCCCAGATCTCCGGCGCGTCCGGGTGGATGCGCCCGGCCAGCTCCGGGTTCTCGTTCGCCAGGCGCGCGATGTCGAACGACAGCGAGCCGTAGTGCGTGGCGAGGTGCCGCGCGGTCTCCGGCGCCATCTGCGGACCATTGGCGCCGCCGTCGATCAGCAGGCGGTGCGCCACCGCGTTCGGGTTGGCGATACCGGGCAGCGGGAGCTTCTTCGGCAGGTGCGAGATCGGCTCCATGTCACCGGCCAGCGGGTGGCCGGGGAGCGCGGCGAGCTTGTTCATGACCGTACGGCCGATGTGGCGGAAGGTCGTCCACTTGCCGCCCGCGACGGACAGCATGCCGCCGCTGCCCTCGGTCACGACCGTCTCGCGCTTGGCCTTGGAGGTGTCGCCGGGGCCGCCGGGCAGCACCCGCAGACCGGCGAACGAGTAGGTGATCAGGTCCCGCGACAGCTGCTGGTCACGGACGGAGAAGGCGGCCTCGTCCAGGATCTGGGCGGTGTCCTTCTCGGTGACCGCGACGTCCGCCGGGTCGCCCTCGTACTCCTCGTCGGTGGTACCGAGCAGCAGCATGTCCTCCCAGGGGAGGGCGAAGGTGATGCGGTACTTGTCGATCGGGGTGGCCAGCGCCGCCTTCCAGGGGGAGGTGCGCTTGAGGACCAGGTGCGCGCCCTTGGAGAGGCGGATGGAGGGGGCCGCGTTCGGGTCCTCCATCTTGCGCAGGTGGTCCACCCACGGGCCGGTGGCGTTGAGGACGAGGCGGGCGCTGACGCCGAACTCCTCGCCGTCCGTGCGGTCCTTCAACTCGGCACCGGTGACCCGGCCCTGGGTGAAGCGCAGCCCGGTGACCTCGGCGTGGTTGAGGACCGTGGCCCCGGCCGCGACGGCGGCGCGGACGGTCATCAGCGCCATACGGGCGTCGTTCATCTGGTCGTCGCCGTAGACCGCGACGGCCTTGAGGTTCTCGGTCCGCAGCTCCGGCACGTCGCGCTGGGCCTTGGCCGGCGATATGACGTGGCCGACGCCGTCGCCGAACGCGGAGAGCGCGGAGTAGGCGAAGACACCGGCGCCGAGCTTGGCCGCGCCGTGCGGGCCGCCCTTGTAGACGGGCAGGTAGAAGGTGAGGGGGTTGGCGAGGTGCGGCGCCACCTCACGGGAGACCGCACGGCGCTCGAAGTGGTTCTCCGCCACCAGCTTCACCGCACCGGTCTGCAGGTAGCGCAGTCCGCCGTGCAGCAGCTTGGAGGAGGCGGAGGAGGTGGCGCCGGCGAAGTCGCCGGCGTCCACCAGGGCCACCCGCAGTCCGGCCTGCGCGGCGTGCCAGGCAGTGGAGATGCCCAGGATGCCGCCACCGATCACCAGGAGGTCGTACGTCGCCTTGGACAGCTGTTCCCGGGTTTCGGCGCGGCTCGGGGTCGAACCGTCGGCCGGGTGCGTCCCGAGGGCCGGGACGCTCTGCAGGGTGCTCATCAATTACTCCTCGACAGTGTCGTCGTCGAGCCAGCCCATGGAGCGTTCCACTGCCTTGAGCCAGCTCTTGTACTCGCGGTCACGGGTGGCCGCATCCATCCGGGGGGTCCATTCGGCGGCCCGGCGCCAGTTGGCGCGCAGCTCGTCGGTGCTGGACCAGAAGCCGACGGCCAGACCGGCCGCGTAGGCAGCGCCGAGGCAGGTCGTCTCGGCCACCATCGGGCGCACCACCGGCGCGTCCAGGAAGTCCGAGATGGTCTGCATCAGCAGGTTGTTGGAGGTCATACCGCCGTCGACCTTGAGCGCGGTCAGCTCGACGCCGGAGTCCTTCGTCATGGCGTCGGTGATCTCGCGGGTCTGCCAGGCGGTGGCCTCAAGTACGGCGCGGGCGATGTGCGCCTTGGTGACGTAGCGGGTCAGACCCGCGATCACGCCGCGCGCATCGGAGCGCCAGTAGGGGGCGAACAGGCCGGAGAAGGCCGGGACGAAGTACGCGCCGCCGTTGTCCTCGACGGTGGAGGCCAGCGTCTCGATCTCCGCGGCGGAGTTGATCAGGCCCATCTGGTCGCGCATCCACTGCACCAGCGAACCGGTGACGGCGATGGAGCCTTCCAGGGCGTAGACCGGGGCCTGGTCGCCGATGCGGTAGCCGACGGTGGTCAGCAGCCCGTTGTACGAGTTCACCGGCTGGTTGCCGGTGTTCATCAGCATGAAGGTGCCGGTGCCGTACGTGGACTTGGCCTCGCCCTGCGAGAAGCAGGTCTGGCCGAACAGCGCGGCCTGCTGGTCACCGAGGGCGGACGCGACGGGGACCCCGGCGAGGGTGCCGTCGGCGCTGGTGCCGTAGACCTCGGCGGAGGACTTGATCTCCGGGAGGACGGCGGCGGGGATCCCGATCGACTGGAGGATCTTGTCGTCCCACTCCAGCGTGTGGAGGTTCATCAGCAGGGTGCGCGAGGCGTTGGTGACGTCCGTGACGTGCACGCCGCCGTTCACGCCACCGGTGAGGTTCCAGATGACCCAGGAGTCCATCGTGCCGAAGAGGATGTCGCCGCGCTCGGCGCGCTCGCGCAGCCCCTCGACGTTGTCCAGCAGCCAGCGGATCTTCGGGCCCGCGAAGTACGAGGCCAGCGGCAGGCCGGTCTCGCGGCGGAAGCGGTCCTGGCCGACGTTGCGGCCCAGCTCCTTGCAGAGCGCGTCGGTGCGGGTGTCCTGCCAGACGATGGCGTTGTGGACCGGCTCACCGGTGTGCTTGTCCCACAGCAGCGTGGTCTCGCGCTGGTTGGTGATGCCGATCGCCTTGACGTCGTCGGCGGTGACGCCGGCCTTCGCGACGGCGCCGGCCACGACCTGCTGGACGTTCGCCCAGATCTCGGCGGCATCGTGTTCGACCCAGCCGGGCTTGGGGAAGATCTGTTCGTGCTCCTTCTGGTCGACCGACACGATGCGGCCGTCCTTGTCGAACACGATGCAGCGGCTGGAGGTCGTGCCCTGGTCGATGGCCGCGATGAACGGACCGTGACCGTGGGAAGAAGTGGAGGGGGTGTCGCTCATGGTGTGCTCCAGTGATTCTGTGCGGGCGGAGTCGGTGCGGGGACGCGGCTCAGGCGAACGCCGCCTGATAGATGCCACCGGCGATGGCTCCGCCAATCAGCGGGCCGACGACCGGGATCCATGCGTAGCCCCAGTCCGAGCCGCCCTTGTTCGGCAGCGGCAGCAGCGCGTGCACGATACGCGGGCCCAGGTCGCGGACGGGGTTGATCGCGTAGCCGGTCGGACCGCCGAGCGACAGACCGATGCCGACGACGACCAGCGCCACCAGCAGCGAGCCGATCGGGCCGACGCCCTTGCCGTTGTCGCTCAGACCCAGGTTGAGGATCGCCAGCACGAGCACGATGGTGGCGATGATCTCGGTCACGAGGTTCTGAACGGCGTTCCGGATCTCCGGACCGGTGGAGAAGATGCCGAGGACGGGGCCCGCCTTGGGAGCGGTGGCCTTGTCCACCATGCCTTCCTGGCCGTTGTGCGCGGCCAGCACCTCCGGGTCGGACAGATGCGCCCGGAACTGCCCGTAGTAGGCCAGCCAGACCAGCGCCGCGCCGATCATGGCGCCGAGCAGCTCACCGGCGAAGTACACCGGCACCTGGCTCCACTCGATGCCGCCCTTGATCGCGAGGGCGATGGTCACCGCGGGGTTGAGGTGCGCGCCGGACTTCGCGGCGATGTACGCGCCCGCGAGTACGGCGAAGCCCCAACCGAAGGCGATGGCGACCCAGCCGGCCGCGTACGCCTTGGAGCGCTTGAAGGTGACGGCGGCGCAGACGCCACCGCCGAGCAGTATCAGAACAGCGGTACCTATGGTCTCGCTGAGGAAGATGTCGGAGCTGGACACCCGCGACTCCTTTGTCCTTCGTCCAGGGGAAGGCGAACCCCGGGTCTCCGGTGGTCCGCGCCCTCCGAGAGGGCTGTGGTCGGCCCCGCGGCGTTGCCCACCATAACGAATATTGTCGTGTGGTGTTCGACAATGCCGACCGACGAACGGCAGTTTTGTTCACCTGTTTGATGACGTCAAGGGTTCTGTGGCGAAAAAGTCACGTGAACAATCGGTGGCAATACGGTCAGAACCGGCCTGCGCCCAGGTCCCTGGACACAGCCCGTACGCAATCCCTGACAGCAGCGACGATTTCCGGCCGCACCACGCCCTCCTGGCACACCCGCTCCACGGCCCCGGTGATGCCCACCGCACCCACCGGCATCCGCCGCCGGTCGTGCACCGGAGCCGCCACCGACGCCACGCCCTCCCAGGTCTCCTCGACGTCCGCGGCCCAGCCCCGCGCCCGGGTCAGCTCCAGCGCCGCCTCGAACGCGTCCGCCCCGGTCACCGTGTGCGGGGTCAGCGGCTCCCGCACCACCTCCGCGACCTCACTGTGCGCCACCGGGTCGTACGCGCACAGCACCTTGCCCAGTGCCGTGCTGTACAGCGGATGCATCGCGCCCACCTCCAGGACCTGGCGGCTGTCGTCCGGCCGGAAGACGTGGTGCACGATCAGCACGCCCTGCTGGTGCAGCACGCCGAGGTAGACGCTCTCGCCGCTGGAGCGCGCCAGATCGTCGGTCCACACCAAGGCGCGGGCCCGCAGCTCGTGGACGTCGAGATAGCTGTTGCCCAGACGCAGCAGTTCCGCGCCGAGCTGATAGCGGCCGGAGGCCGGTTCCTGCTCGACGAAGCCCTCCTGCTGGAGGGTGCGCAGGATGCCGTGGGTGGTGCCCTTGGCCAGGCCGATCGCGGAGGAGATGTCGGACAGTCCCAGCCGCCGTTCCCCGCCGGCCAGCAGCCGCAGTACCGCGGCGGCTCGCTCCAGCGACTGGATGGTGCGTGCCATCGGACAACCTCCAAGATGCGTGGTTCGACAATGCTGAACGATATCGGTCGATGCCGAACCGCGGGAGGGCCGTCGAACCCTTGACGATCATGGCCGGTGTGCGCCGGTCCCGCGCCGCGGGCTGTCCAGGCCCTGGAACGGGGAACACCTGTCCCCGACCGCCAGCTAGGCTGGCGGCGTGCGCCGTCCACCGGGGGGCGCAAAGCCGACAGCCGTCGCAACCAGGGGAGCACCTCCATGGCCTCGTACACGTCCACGTCCTCCAGCGCGTCCCGCGTCGATTCCTTCCGTGAGGCGCTGGCCTCACGGGTGGTGGTCGCCGACGGGGCGATGGGCACGATGCTGCAGGCGCAGGATCCGTCGATGGAGGACTTCCAGCAGCTGGAAGGCTGCAACGAGGTCCTCAACATCACCCGGCCGGACATCGTCCGCTCGGTGCACGAGGAGTACTTCGCGGTCGGCGTCGACTGTGTGGAGACCAACACCTTCGGCGCCAACTTCGCCGCACTGGCCGAATACGACATCCCCGAGCGCGTTTTCGAACTCTCCGAGGCGGGCGCCCGCATCGCCCGCGAGGTCGCCGACGAGTTCACCGCCTCGACCGGCCGGCAGCGCTGGGTCCTCGGCTCGATGGGTCCCGGCACCAAGCTGCCCACCCTCGGGCACGCCCCGTACACCACCCTCCGCGACGCCTACCAGTGCAACGCCGAGGGCATGATCGCCGGCGGTGCCGACGCCCTCCTGGTCGAGACCACCCAGGACCTGCTCCAGACGAAGGCCGCTGTCCTCGGCGCCCGCCGCGCCCTGGCCGCCACCGGCACGAATCTGCCGGTCATCTGCTCCGTCACCGTCGAGACCACCGGCACCATGCTGCTCGGCTCCGAGATCGGCGCCGCGCTCACCGCGCTGGAGCCGCTGGGCATCGACATGATCGGCCTCAACTGCGCCACCGGCCCCGCCGAGATGAGCGAGCACCTGCGCCATCTCGCCCGCCACTCCCGCGTCCCGCTCTCCTGCATGCCCAACGCGGGCCTGCCGATCCTGGGCAAGGACGGCGCCCACTACCCGCTGACCGCCGCCGAACTCGCCGACGCCCAGGAGACGTTCGTCGGCGAGTACGGCCTCTCCCTCGTCGGCGGCTGCTGCGGCACCACCCCCGAGCATCTGCGGCAGGTCGTCGAGCGGGTCCGCGGCCTGACCCCGCCGCCCCGCGAGCCGCGCCCCGAGCCCGGCGCCGCCTCCCTCTACCAGGCCGTCCCCTTCCGGCAGGACACCTCGTACCTCGCGATCGGCGAGCGGACCAACGCCAACGGTTCGAAGAAGTTCCGCGAGGCGATGCTGGCGGGTCGCTGGGACGACTGCGTGGAGATGGCCCGCGACCAGATCCGCGAGGGCGCCCACATGCTCGACCTCTGTGTCGACTATGTCGGACGGGACGGCGTCGCCGACATGGAGGAGCTGGCCGGCCGCTTCGCCACCGCCTCCACCCTCCCCCTCGTCCTGGACTCCACCGAACTGCCGGTGCTCCGCGCCGGACTGGAGAAGCTGGGCGGCCGCGCCGTCATCAACTCCGTCAACTACGAGGACGGCGACGGCCCCGAGTCCCGCTTCGCCAAGGTCACCGCCCTCGCCGCCGAGCATGGCGCGGCGCTCATCGCGCTGACCATCGACGAGGAGGGCCAGGCCCGTACCGTCGAGCACAAGGTCGCCATCGCCGAGCGCCTCATCGCCGACCTGACCGGCAACTACGGGGTGCACGAGTCGGACATCCTCATCGACACCCTCACCTTCACCATCTGCACCGGCCAGGAGGAGTCCCGCAAGGACGGCATCGCCACCATCGAGGCCATCCGCGAGCTGAAGCGCCGTCACCCGGACGTCCAGACCACCCTCGGCCTCTCCAACATCTCCTTCGGCCTCAACCCGGCCGCCCGCATCCTGCTCAACTCCGTCTTCCTCGACGAGTGCGTCAAGGCCGGACTGGACTCGGCGATCGTGCACGCCAGCAAGATCCTGCCGATCGCCCGCTTCGACGACGAGCAGGTCACCTGCGCCCTCGACCTGATCTACGACCGCCGCGCCGAGGGCTACGACCCGCTGCAGAAGCTCATGGCGCTCTTCGAGGGCGTCGACACCAAATCCCTCAAGGCGGGCAGGGCCGAGGAGCTGGCCGCGCTGCCGCTCGAAGAACGCCTGGCCCGCCGCATCATCGACGGTGAGAAGAACGGCCTGGAGGCCGACCTCGACGAGGCGCTGCGCGACACCCCCGCCCTCGACATCGTCAACAACACCCTCCTGGAGGGCATGAAGGTCGTCGGCGAACTCTTCGGCTCCGGCCAGATGCAGCTGCCGTTCGTCCTGCAGTCCGCCGAGGTGATGAAGACCGCGGTCGCCCACCTCGAACCGCACATGGAGAAGATCGACGACGGCGAGGGGTCGGGCAAGGGCACCATCGTCCTGGCGACCGTCCGCGGCGACGTCCACGACATCGGCAAGAACCTCGTCGACATCATCCTCTCCAACAACGGCTACAACGTCGTCAACCTCGGCATCAAGCAGCCGGTCGCCGCGATCCTGGAAGCCGCCGAGGAGCACCGCGCCGACGTCATCGGCATGTCCGGCCTGCTGGTCAAGTCCACGGTGATCATGAAGGAGAACCTGGAGGAGCTGAACCAGCGCAAGATGGCCGCCGACTATCCGGTCATCCTTGGCGGCGCCGCCCTCACCCGCGCCTACGTCGAACAGGACCTTCACGAGATCTACGACGGCGAGGTCCGCTACGCCCGCGACGCGTTCGAGGGGCTGCGCCTGATGGACGCGCTGATCGCCGTCAAGCGCGGCGTTCCCGGCGCCACCCTGCCCGAGCTGAAGCAGCGCCGCGTCCCCAAGAGGGAGACCGCCGTCCTGGAGGTCGAGGAGCCCGAGGGCTCGGTCCGCTCCGACGTCGCGACCGACAACCCGGTCCCCGCCCCGCCGTTCTGGGGCACTCGCGTCGTCAAGGGCATCCAGCTCGCCGACTACGCCTCCTGGCTGGACGAGGGCGCCCTCTTCAAGGGCCAGTGGGGCCTCAAGCAGGCGCGTACCGGCGACGGCCCGAGCTACGAGGAGCTGGTGGAGACCGAGGGACGGCCGCGGCTGCGCGGCTGGCTGGACCGGCTCCAGACGGAGAACCTGCTGGAAGCCGCCGTCGTCCACGGCTACTTCCCGTGCGTCTCCAAGGGCGACGACCTCATCCTGCTCCACGAGGACGGCACCGAGCGCACCCGCTTCACCTTCCCGCGCCAGCGCCGCGGCCGCCGCCTGTGCCTCGCGGACTTCTTCCGCCCGGAGGAGTCCGGCGAGACCGACGTCGTCGGCCTCCAGGTCGTCACCGTTGGCTCCCGCATCGGCGAGGAGACCGCCAAGCTCTTCGCCGCCAACTCCTACCGCGACTACCTCGAACTGCACGGCCTCTCCGTCCAGCTCGCGGAGGCGCTGGCCGAGTACTGGCACGCCCGGGTCCGCGCCGAGCTGGGCTTCGCAGGCGAGGACCCGGCCGACGTCGAGGACATGTTCGCCCTCAAGTACCGCGGCGCCCGCTTCTCCCTGGGCTACGGCGCCTGCCCCGACCTGGAGGACCGCGCGAAGATCGCCGACCTGCTGGAGCCGGAGCGCATCGGCGTCCAGCTCTCCGAGGAGTTCCAGCTCCACCCCGAGCAGTCCACCGACGCGATCGTGATCCACCACCCCGAGGCGAAGTACTTCAACGCCAGGTGAGCGCCCGGGCCGTCCGCCGCCCGAACGGCGGACGGCCCGCTTCCGCGTCACCCCACGGACCGGCGCGCACAGTCGTACACTGGTCGGTCCGGTAGCGGCCGGTCATCACCCCACTCCGGGGCGGTGGCCGGCCCTTTTGTCCCCCTAGGGGACGTCCTCACGGAGGTGGACGGATGACCAGCAGCATCCCCGCGGCCGACTCCCGGGCGGCGAAGGGCACCGCCCTCCAGGCAGTCTTCCTCGACCTGGACGGCACGCTCGTCGACACCGAGGGCTTCTGGTGGGAGGCGGAGTCCGAGGTCTTCGCCGAACTGGGACACATCCTGAACGACACCCACCGCGAGGTCGTCGTCGGCGGTCCTATGACCCGCAGCGCCGGATATCTGATTCAGGCCACCGGCGCCCAGATCGGCCTGGCGGAGCTGAGCGGCCTGATCAACGCCCGGTTCGCCGCCCGGATCGGCCGCGGGGTGCCGCTGATGCCCGGTGCCCGCCGGCTGCTGGCCGATCTGGCCGCCCACGGCGTGCCCACGGCCCTGGTCTCCGCCTCGCACCGCACCATCATCGACCGCATGCTGCACTCCCTGGGCCCGGCCAACTTCCATCTGACCCTCGCCGGTGACGAACTGGAACGCACCAAGCCGCACCCGGACCCGTATCTCACCGCGGCCGCCCGGCTGGGCGTCGACCCGGCGCGGTGCGCGGTGGTGGAGGACACCCTCACGGGCGTGCGCGCGGGCGAGGCGGCCGGGTGCCGGGTCGTCGCCGTGCCGTCGGTGGTGCCGGTGCCGCCCGCCGCCGGGCGGACCGTCGTCCGGTCACTCGAAGAAGTTGATCTTTCATTTCTCCGGGCCCTCATCACGGAAAGCAATTGACGCATGCACTGAGCGTTCCGCCGGGAAAGCAGGCAGAACTCAGGGCAGCGGCCCGCTCATTTTCCGTGACGTATACCCTGGCTGAATTCCCGCATTGTTGCTGCCATCGGGGCGCGTGAGGTTTCTCACGCGCCCCGGCGTCGACAGGTGTCCCGACGGGTGTTCCAGAGGGGTTCGGGGGCCTGGTGCACGGGGGTAAGTGTCCGGATTCATGGGGTGACGTGTACTTCGTTCCGGCGTCCGGTAATCGGAGATCCATGTGCTGTTATCCGGTGTCCCTATAACGGCAACTCCGTTGCGGCCCGGACGCGATGGCTGTTCCTACTAATGTCGACGCGAGCAACACCTCTGCGCTGATAAGGAACCTGCCGACGATGAATCGCAAGACCTTGGTGCTGCCGGCTCTGGCCGGTCTGCTCGCCCCCGTACTCGCGGCCTGTGGCGGCCCGGACGGCGCGGGCGGGAGCGGCGATCCGATCGTCGTCGGGGTCGCCACGCAGATGGAGGCCACCAAGGATGCCCCCGCACCGTTCGACCCGGCGCAGGCGTACGACGTCGACGCGATGAACGTGTTGCGCGGCACCCTCCAGACGCTGCTGCGCCTCCCCAGGACCGGCACCACTCCGGTGCCCGAGGCGGCCAAGACCTGCGGTTTCCGTGACACGCGGAACGAGCAGTACCGGTGCACCCTGCGAAGCGATCTGAAGTTCTCCAACGGTCACCCGCTCACCGCGCAGGACGTGAAGTTCTCCATCGACCGCGTGCAGAAGATCAACTACGCCAACGGTCCGGGCACGCTGGTCAACGACATCGACAAGGTCGAGACGCCCAGCGACACCGAGGTGGTCTTCCACCTCAAGAAGCCGGACGCCACCTTCCCGCAGAAGCTCACCACACCGGCCGCCGGCATCGTCGACCACCAGGTGTACCCCGCGGACCGCCTCCGCAGCGGCTTCGACCTCGTCGGCTCCGGCCCGTACACGCTCAAGGCGGAGCACAGCGGCGAGCGCATCACCAAGATCGTCTTCAGCCGGAACCCCGGCTACAGCGGTGCGGTGAAGCCGCTGAACGACAAGGTCGAGATGCGGTTCTTCCCCAGCTCGTCCGCGATGGAGAAGGCGCTGCGCAAGGGCCAGATCGACCTGATGAACCGTGGGCTGTCGCCCGCTCAGGTCAAGGGCCTGCAGAACTCCCGGAACGAGCACATCACCCTCCAGGAGATGCCCGGCCAGGAGATCCGCTACCTCGCCTTCAACACCAAGGACCCGTCGGTCTCCAACCCGGCCGTCCGCCAGGCGATGGCGCAGCTCGTCAACCGCTCGCAGATCCTGCGCGACGTCTACTCCTACGTCGGCGACCCGCTGTACTCCCTGGTGCCGACCGGCCTCACCGGCCACATCAACTCCTTCTTCACCAAGTACGGCAACCCCAGCGTCCCGGCCGCCCGCCAGATCCTGGAGCGGGCGAACATCAACACCCCGGTGAAGGTGACCCTGACGTACACCGAGAACCACTACGGCGCCAGCACCGCCAAGGAGTTCGCGGCCCTGAAGCAGCAGCTCAACGCCAGCAAGCTGTTCGACGTCGACATCAAGGGCGTCGACAACTGGCAGCAGTTCCGCACCGACTCCTCGAACGGCAAGTACGCCGTCTACGGCATGGGCTGGTTCCCCGACATCCCGGACGCCGACAACTACGTCGGCCCGTTCCTCGGCAAGGGCAACTTCCTCAACTCGCCGTACCGCAACGCGAAGATCGAGACGCAGCTGATCCCCGGCACCCGCCAGGAGACCGACCGCAACGCCGCGGGCACCGGTTTCAAGGAGATCCAGAACATCCTCGCCGACGACGTCCCGATCCTCCCGCTGTGGCAGGGCAAGCAGTACGTCGCCGCCCGCGACGACATCACCGGCGTGGAGTGGGCGCTCAACTCCTCCTCGGCGCTGCAGATCTGGGAGCTGGGCCGCGGCGTCTCCGACTGACCCGCACGACACAGGCGGAGGGGCCGGTCCGGGACATCCATCCCGGACCGGCCCCTCCGGCCGTTCCACGCCGCCCCGGACCGGGGCCCGCGCCGCCGCTACTGGGCGCCGGGGCGCACCAGCCCGCTCTCGTACGCGTACACGGCGGCCTGCACGCGGTCACGCAGCCCCAGCTTCGTCAGCACATGGCCCACATGCGTTTTGACCGTCGTCTCGCTCACGAAGAGGTCCGCGGCGATCTCGGCGTTCGACAGCCCGCGCGCGACCAGCTTCAGCACCTCCACCTCGCGGTCGGTGAGGGTGTCCAGGGTGTCCGGTACCGCCTCCTCACCGGACGGCAGATGCCCGGCGTACTTGTCGAGCAGCCGACGGGTGATGCTCGGCGCCAGCATCGCCTCGCCCGCGGCCACCACCCGGATCGCCTGTACCAGCTCGTGCGCCGGGGCGTCCTTGAGCAGAAAGCCGCTGGCGCCCGCGCGCAGCGCCTCGACGACGTACTCGTCGAGATCGAAGGTGGTCAGCACCAGCACCTTCGCCGGGCCGTCCTTCGCCGGGCCGGTGATCTGGCGCGTCGCCTCCACGCCGTCCATCCGCGGCATGCGGATGTCCATCAGCACCACATCGGGCTGGAGTGCCCGGACCTGCTCCAGGGCCTGCAGGCCGTCACCGGCCTCGCCGACGACCGCCAGATCCTGCTCGGCCTCCAGGATCATCCGGAAACCCGTACGCAGTAGCGGCTGGTCATCGACCAGCAGGACGCGGATTGCCACCACTTCTCCTTTGTTGGACCGGCCCCATTCTGCCCTGCTCCGGCTACGCGCCGTCCGCCGGGCGGATCTCCAGCGGATACACCGGGGGAGTGCCGCCGAACTCCGGGCAGTGCGCCTGGTGGTCGCACCAGCCGCACAGCTTCGTCGGCCGCGGCCGCCAGTCGCCCGTCGCCGTGGCCGTCCCGATCGCCTCCCACAATGCCAGCAACTTCCGCTCCACGGTGAGCAGTTCGCTCTCGCCCGGGTCGTACGTGATGACGTCGCCGCTGCCCAGATAGACGAGCTGGAGCCGCCGCGGCACCACTCCGTGCAGCCGCCACATCACCAGTGCGTAGAACTTCATCTGGAACAGCGCGCCCTCCGCGAACTGCGGCCGCGGCGCCTTGCCGGTCTTGTAGTCGACGATCCGGACCTCACCGGTCGGCGCGACGTCCACCCGGTCGATGAACCCGCGCAGCCGCAGCCCCGACTCCAGCACCGTCTCGACGTACAGCTCCCGGTCGGCCGGCTCCAGGCGGGTCGGATCCTCCAGCGTGAACCACCGCTCCACCAGCGCCTCGGCGTCCGCCAGCCACCCGTTCAGCCGCTCGCCCGTCGGGTCGTCGGCGAAGAGCTCCGCCAGCTCCGGCCGCTTGGCCAGCAGCTTCTCCCACTCACCGGCCACCATCGCCCGCGCGTCGCCCGCCGTGCGCTCCGCCGCGGGCGCGTCGAACAGCCGCTCCAGCACCGCGTGCACCACCGTGCCCCGCGTCGCCGCCGCGCTGGGCTGCTCCGGCAGCTTGTCGATCACCCGGAAGCGGTAGAGCAGCGGGCACTGCAGGAAATCGCTCGCCCGCGACGGCGACAGCGCCACCGGCGGCCCGGGCCGCCTCGATCGCGCGACGGACTCCTCCGCCACCGCCTGCGGCCCGACGGCCACCGCCTGCGGATCGACGGCGGCAGCCTGCGGGCCGATCGCAGCCGCCCGCGGCCCGTCCGCCGACGCGCCGTGCCCGGCCGCGACCGCCCCGTCCGCCGACGGTGTCTCCGGTCCGTCCGCCGCCCCCTGCGTGCGCGGCCCGTGCGTCGCGTCCGCCCCGGCATTCTCGGTGCTCGTTCCCATGACACCCGACCCTACGGGCCGCCACTGACAACGCCCCGCCGCGGGACGCCGCCACGGCACCGGCGACGGCCCCCCCACGACGGATCCGCGGCGGCGGCTCGGCATACCATCGACGGCAGAACCCCTTTGCCCTGCACGATCAGGCCGAGCAGGCGCGAAGGCCGCAATTCCGACGAGGGGACGCCGTGGACGACAGCGGGAAGCCGCAGGACCCCAAGGAGCCGCAGGGCCCCGAGGCGCCTCGGCCGCACCGGCCGGCAGAGCCGCGCCGGGACCCCGGGACCGGTCCGCACCGCACGGGCGGCAAGGCGCCGAAGCCCGGCCGCCCCAAGGGCACCGGCGGCGGCATCCTGATGGGCCGCCCCTTCGGCGTGCCCGTCTACGTCGCACCCAGCTGGTTCCTCGTCGCCGCGCTGATCACCTGGGTCTTCGGCGGCCAGCTCGAACAGGTCCTGCCGGAGCTGGGCGCCGCCCGCTACCTCGTCTCGCTCTTCTTCGCGGTCGCCTTCTACGCCTCGGTGCTCGTCCACGAACTGGCGCACACCGTCGCCGCCCTCCGCTTCAAGCTGCCGGTGCGCCGCATCCAGCTGCAGTTCTTCGGCGGGGTGTCGGAGATCGAGAAGGAGACCGAGACGCCCGGCCGGGAGTTCGTCCTCGCCTTCGTGGGCCCGCTGCTCTCCCTCGTCCTGGCCGGTGTCTTCTACGGCGGCATGCGGCTGGTCGAGCCGCGCACGGTGCCCGGCGTCCTGATGGCCGGCCTGATGATCTCCAACTTCATCGTGGCGGTCTTCAACCTCCTGCCCGGACTGCCCCTCGACGGCGGCCGGATGCTGCGCGCCGTCGTGTGGAAGGTCACCGGCCGCCCCATGAGCGGCACGGTCGCCGCCGCCTGGGTGGGCCGCGCGCTCGCCGTCACGGTCCTCATCGGCCTGCCCCTGCTGACCCACTCCGGTGCGCTCGGCACCCCGCCCGCCGACATCACCGGCACCGACTCCCTCACCGACGCGCTGCTCGCCGCCGTCCTCGCCGCCATCATCTGGACCGGCGCGGGGAACAGCCTGCGCATGGCCCGCCTGCGCGAACGCCTCCCCGACCTGGGAGCCCGGACCCTCACCCGCCGTGCGGCGCCCACCCCGCCCGACACCTCGCTCGCCGAGGCGCTGCGCCGCGCCAACGACGCGGGGGCCCGCGCCCTCGTCGTCGTCGACCCCGAGGGCGAGCCCACCGGCGTCGTCCGCGAGGCCGCCATCGTGGCCGTACCGGAACACCGCCGCCCCTGGGTGGCGGTCGGCACGCTCTCCCAGGACCTCAAGGACGGCATGCGGGTCCCGGCCGACCTGTCCGGCGAGGAGCTGCTGGAACACCTCCGCACCACCCCGGCCAGCGAATACCTCGTCGTCGAGGAAACCGGGGAGATCTACGGCGTCCTCTCCGCCGCCGACGTCGAGCGCGCCTTCGTCACCGCCATGGCCCGCCACTCCTGACCGCCGCGCGGGCCCCGGCGCGCCCCGGGCCCGGCCGCCCGCCGGTCCCCGGGGCCGCCGCCGGGCGCCCGCTGGTCCGGGGCACGTCCCGGGGCCGGTAGGCTGGTCACATGTCCGAACCGACCGGTGCCGCCCGCCGTCGCGGGCCCTTCAAGGTCGGGGACCAGGTCCAGCTCACCGACCCCAAGGGACGCCACTACACCTTCACGCTCGAAGAGGGCAAGAGCTTCCACACCCACAAGGGAGCCTTCCCCCACGACGAGCTGATCGGTGCTCCCGAGGGCAGTGTTGTCCGTACCACCGGGAACGTCGCCTACCTCGCGCTGCGCCCGCTGCTCCCCGACTACGTCCTGTCCATGCCCCGCGGCGCCGCCGTGGTCTACCCCAAGGACGCGGGGCAGATCCTGGCGATGGCCGACATCTTCCCCGGCGCCCGCGTCGTCGAGGCGGGGGTGGGATCCGGCTCGCTGAGCAGCTTCCTGCTGCGCGCCATCGGTGACCAGGGAATGCTGCACTCCTACGAGCGCCGCGCCGACTTCGCCGAGATCGCCACGCAGAACGTCGAGCGGTACTTCGGCGGCCCGCACCCCGCGTGGACGCTCACCGTCGGCGACCTCCAGGACAACCTCTCCGACACCGACGTCGACCGCGTCATCCTGGACATGCTCGCCCCCTGGGAGTGCCTGGAGGCCGTCTCCAAGGCACTCGTCCCCGGCGGCATCCTCTGCGCGTACGTCGCCACGACCACGCAGCTGGCCCGCACCGTCGAGGCGATCCGCGAGCACGGCACCTTCAACGAGCCGTCGGCCTGGGAGACCATGGTCCGCACCTGGCACGTCGAGGGCCTGGCCGTCCGCCCGGACCACCGCATGATCGGCCACACCGGCTTCCTGCTCACCGCCCGCCGCCTCGCCGACGGCGTCGAGCCCCCGCTGCGCCGCCGCCGCCCCGCCAAGGGCGCGTACGGCGACGACTACACCGGCCCCGGCTCCACGTCGGGCGGCGCCACCAAGGACGCCTCCGGATCGGCCGCCGAGCGCGGCTGACGACGGGCTTCCGGCCACCGAACAACCGGGCGCCGCCGATGAGTTCCCTCCGGGGAACCGTCGGCGGCGCTCTTTCGTTTCCGGTGTGTTCCCGGCGTGAAACTCGGGTCCCGCTGGTTCCTCGGCGTCCCGTCCTGTGGAACGATGCTGGGCACTCCCACCGCCACAGCACTTCACAGGAGTTACCCCGCGTGCAGCCCTTGGCAGGCCAGGACCTTTCGCACACCCAGCCCCGCCCCATGCACTGGCTCACCACGGCCACCGCTGTCGCCGCGGTCATCGCCGCCGGATCCTTCGTCCAGCCTCCCGATGCGACCGCCACCACCGCTTCCGCGAAGCCCGGCCGCACCGCGCCCGCCCCCGACGCGCACGCCGTGACTTTCCCCCTCGACTGCGGGCCCAACCGCCTCGATGTGGTGAAACAGGTCTCCGGCGACCTCGACGGCGACGGCACCACCGAAACCGTCGCCACTGTCCGCTGCCACAGCGACACCGGCACCCCGCCCGACGGCGTCTACGTCCTCGCCCGGACCTCCGACGCCAAGGCCGCGCCCCGCATCGTGGCGACCCTTCTGGACCCGTCCCGGAAGCTGAGCGTCCAGGACCTCGCCCTGCACGACGGCACGGTCTCCGCGACGCTTCTGGGCTACTCCACGACCGACGTGCCGCGCTGCTGCCCCGACGTCCGCACCGACACCAAGTGGCGCTGGCAGGACGGGAAGTTCCTCCGCACCGACGATCAGGCGGCGCTGGGCACCGCCCGCGTCTGAGCCGTCACCGTACGGCCCGGCGCCGTACGGGAACCGGGCCCGGCGCGGGGAGCGCGTCCGGACAGCGGAAGGCGGCGGTCGCGATACGCGCCGCCGCCACTCCCGGTCCGCCCCGGCTACTCCGCGTCGGGACCGTAGACCTCCACCTGATCGGCGACCCGCCGCACATGGATGCAGTCCCCGGGGCACTCCTTCGCGGAGTCCCGTACGTCGCCGAGGAGCGGCAGCGGGACAGGCGTCGTGGCGCCCTTGTCCTGCAGCAGCTCGTCGTCCGCGCTCTTGACGTACGCCAGCCCGTCGATGTCCAGCTCGAAGACCTCGGGCGCGTACTGCGCACAGATCCCGTCCCCCGTGCACAGGTCCTGATCGATCCAGACTTCAAGCTCTGGACGGGCTTCTTCCTGCACGGTCATCTCGCCTGCCGTTTCCTGCGTACGTGAAGCAATTTTGTCTAAGTGGCGCCAGCCCTGACGGGTGTTGACCGTCCCGACGATACAACCGGTCGCTTTCCGATGTTGTTCGGTGGGTATTCCCTTGGTGAGCGGACGTGCGCAAGGGTGAAGATCGGACACGCCCCGACCGTCTTTTCGATCTAGGGGTTTCAACCCGCACCCGCCCAGGTAGGGTCAGGAAGCGTCCAGCTCCCCTTGGAGGAGGTGAGGACCGTGGCAGCCCACGACGACGACATCAACCGCGGCATCCGGCCGGGGCGGGGGTCCGAGGATCCCGCCGGTCAGGTTGCCTATCTTGAGCAGGAGATCGCCGTCCTGCGACGTAAGCTCGCCGACTCTCCGCGGCATACGAGGATTCTCGAAGAGCGGATCGTCGAGCTGCAGACCAATCTGGCCGGCGTTTCCGCGCAGAACGAACGCCTCGCGAATACGCTGCGCGAGGCGCGCGACCAGATCGTCGCCCTCAAGGAGGAGGTCGACCGGCTCGCCCAGCCGCCGGCCGGGTTCGGTGTCTTCCTGCAGGCCAATGAGGACGACACGGTCGATATTTTCACCGGTGGCCGCAAGCTCCGGGTGAATGTCAGCCCGAGCGTGGAGACGGCAGATCTCCGGCGTGGCCAGGAGGTCATGCTCAACGAAGCGCTCAACGTGGTCGAGGCCATGGAGTTCGAGAGCGCCGGGGACATCGTCACCCTCAAGGAGATCCTGGAGGACGGCGAGCGCGCCCTGGTGGTCGGGCACACCGACGAGGAGCGGGTGGTGCGGCTCGCCGAGCCGCTGCTGGACACGACCATCCGCCCCGGCGACGCCCTGCTCCTCGAATCGCGCTCCGGTTACGTCTACGAAGTCATTCCCAAGAGCGAGGTCGAGGAGCTGGTCCTCGAAGAGGTCCCGGACATCGACTACAACAAGATCGGTGGTCTGGGCGGCCAGATCGAGCTGATCCGGGACGCGGTCGAGCTTCCGTACCTCTACCCCGACCTCTTCAAGGAGCACGAACTCCGCCCGCCCAAGGGCGTCTTGCTCTACGGCCCGCCCGGCTGCGGCAAGACACTCATCGCCAAGGCGGTCGCCAACTCCCTCGCCAAGAAGGTCGCCGAGGTGACCGGGCAGCCCGCGGGGAAGAGCTTCTTCCTCAACATCAAGGGCCCCGAGCTGCTCAACAAGTACGTCGGCGAAACGGAACGGCACATCCGGCTGGTCTTCCAGCGGGCCCGGGAGAAGGCCAGCGAGGGCACGCCTGTCATCGTCTTCTTCGACGAGATGGACTCCCTCTTCCGCACCCGTGGCTCCGGGGTCAGCTCGGACGTGGAGAACACCATCGTCCCGCAGCTGCTCTCCGAGATCGACGGTGTGGAGGGCCTGGAGAACGTCATCGTCATTGGCGCCTCGAACCGCGAGGACATGATCGACCCGGCGATCCTCCGCCCGGGGCGGCTCGACGTGAAGATCAAGATCGAGCGCCCGGACGCCGAGGCGGCCAAGGACATCTTCTCCAAGTACCTCACCGAGCGCCTGCCGCTGCACACCGACGACCTCGCCGAGCACGGTGGCTCCCGGAAGGCCGCGGTCAGCGGCATGATCCAGTCGGTCGTCGAGCAGATGTACGCGGAATCCGAGGAGAACCGCTTCCTGGAAGTCACCTACGCCAACGGTGACAAGGAAGTCCTCTACTTCAAGGATTTCAACTCCGGCGCGATGATCGAAAACATCGTCGGCCGTGCGAAGAAGATGGCCATCAAGGCTTTCCTCGAACACGAGCAGAAGGGTCTGCGGGTCTCCCACCTTCTCCAGGCATGCGTGGACGAGTTCAAGGAGAACGAAGACCTGCCCAACACCACCAACCCGGACGACTGGGCCCGTATCTCCGGAAAGAAGGGCGAGCGGATCGTCTACATCCGCACGCTGGTCACCGGAAAGCAGGGCGCGGACACCGGCCGCTCCATCGACACGGTCGCGAATACCGGCCAGTACCTGTAAACCGCGCTCCGGCTGCGGATGTCCTGCACGGGGCGTCCGCAGCCGGACGCTTTTCCGGGGGCCGAAAGCGGCTCCCGGAAAGCCGTGCGGCGGGAAACCGGACTGGAGCAATGACTGTAATGATCTCCCCAGTACCGCAAAGGCGCTCTAGGCTCGTGGGTACCGCCGCGTCACACGGTACGGATGTGGGGATCGCACACGGATCGGAAGCGCAGCGGTACTTGAGCGCCGACCCCATCCGGGGGCGCCGCCGGGCAAGGAGGGCCGCATGACCGTACGGCGAGTAATGGGAATCGAGACGGAGTACGGAATTTCCGTCCCCGGTCATCCGAATGCCAATGCCATGCTCACCTCGTCCCAGGTCGTCAATGCCTATGCGGCGGCGATGCACCGGGCACGCCGTGCCCGCTGGGATTTCGAGGAGGAGAATCCGCTGCGGGACGCCCGCGGCTTCGACCTCGCCCGTGAGGCCGCCGATTCCAGTCAGCTCACCGACGAGGACATCGGCCTCGCCAATGTGATCCTCACCAACGGTGCGCGCCTCTACGTCGACCACGCCCACCCCGAGTACAGCTCGCCCGAGGTCACCAACCCGCGGGACGCGGTGCTCTGGGACAAGGCCGGTGAGCGGATCATGGCCGAGGCGGCGGAGCGGGCCGCGCAGGTCCCCGGCGCCCAGCCGATCCACCTGTACAAGAACAACACCGACAACAAGGGCGCCTCCTACGGCACGCACGAGAACTACCTGATGAAGCGGGAGACGCCGTTCTCGGACATCGTGCGGCACCTGACGCCGTTCTTCATCTCGCGGCAGGTCGTCACCGGCGCGGGCCGGGTCGGCATCGGCCAGGACGGCCGGGATCACGGCTTCCAGATCAGCCAGCGCGCCGACTACTTCGAGGTCGAGGTCGGCCTGGAGACGACGCTCAAGCGCCCGATCATCAACACCCGCGACGAACCCCATTCGGACGCGGAGAAATACCGCCGCCTGCACGTCATCATCGGCGACGCCAACCTCTCCGAGATCTCGACCTACCTCAAACTGGGCACCACCGCGCTGGTCCTGTCCATGATCGAAGACGGCTTCATCGCCGTCGATCTCGCCGTCGACCAGCCCGTCCGCACCCTCCACCGGGTCTCGCACGATCCCGATCTGCAACATCTGGTCACGCTCCGCAGCGGCCGCACGCTCACCGCCGTACAGCTCCAGATGGAGTACTACGAGCTGGCCCGTAAATATGTCGAGGACCGTTACGGCGCGGACGCGGACGACCAGACCAAGGACGTGCTAGGGCGCTGGGAGGACGTCCTGGGGCGGCTGGAGAACGACCCGATGAGCCTCTCCGGCGAGCTGGACTGGGTCGCCAAGCGCGAGCTGATGGAGGGCTACCGCCACCGCGACGGCCTGGACTGGGACGCCGCCCGCCTCCACCTCGTCGACCTCCAGTACGCCGACGTGCGCCCCGAGAAGGGGCTCTACAACCGCCTCGCCGCCCGCGGGAAGATCACGCGGCTGCTGGACGAGGCGGAGGTCGTACGGGCCGAGCTGGAGCCGCCCGTGGACACCCGGGCGTACTTCCGCGGCCGCTGCCTGGAGCAGTACGCCGACGATGTCGCGGCCGCCTCCTGGGACTCGGTGATCTTCGACCTGCCGGGGCGGGACTCCCTGCAGCGGGTGCCGACGCTGGAGCCGCTGCGCGGCACCCGGGAACACGTCAAGGACCTGCTGGACCGCTGCCGCACGGCGGAGGACCTGGTGAGGGCGCTTTCCGGCCGCTGAACCGCCACGGATTCACCACCGAATCGCGGCTGAAAGGGCCGCGCGGCGGGAATGATCGGGGTGTCCCCCGGACGTTGCATCAAGTGCAGGGCCGATGTCAGAGGGGCCTTGTAGGGTCGGATCTTGAAAGTCACATCGAGCGGGGCCGAACCGAGCGGGGTGAGGGTAATGGCGACCAAGGACAGCGGCGGCGGTCAGCAGAAGGCCACGCGTTCCACCGAAGAGGTCGAGGAGCAGACGCAGAACGCGGAGGCTTCCGACGAGCTCAAGGAACGCCAGGAGAAGCTGTCGGACGACGTCGATTCGGTGCTGGACGAAATCGACGACGTCCTCGAGGAGAATGCCGAGGACTTCGTGCGGAGCTTCGTCCAGAAGGGCGGGGAGTAACCGCGGCGCGGATCCGGGCATGGCGCCGGTGGTGTGCCGCACGGCACCACCGGCCGCGTCCGGCACGCCCCGGCCCCGGACGGTGGAGCGCCGTGGCGGGCGTGGCGGACCGTCAGCCTTCCGCGGGCGCGCGGGCCGTGCGGTAGGGAGCCCGGTTCCACCACCCATGTGGATCACGCCCGCGGGGCGGGTAGGGTCCCGGTCGTACAGTGCTTCAGCTGCACCGCAGCCTGGGACAGTCAAGCAGCGGCCCGCCGCCCCGAGGCGGCCGGCCGAGTATCCGGAAGGAAACGTGTGGAAGCCAACACCCGTAGCACCGGGCGTCTACCAGCTGCCTTCCTGACGCCTGGATCCTCGTCGTTCATGGACTTCCTCGGGGAGCACGCCCCTGATCTGCTGCCGGGCAGCCGCCCGCTGCCGCAGTTCCAGGGCGCCATCGAGGCGCCGCACGGCACGACCATCGTCGCCACGTCGTTCCAGGGCGGTGTGGTGCTCGCCGGTGACCGGCGGGCGACGATGGGCAACGTCATCGCCCAGCGCGACATCGAGAAGGTCTTCCCGGCCGATGAGTACTCCGCGGTCGGCATCGCCGGTACCGCCGGGCTGGCCGTCGAGATGGTCAAGCTGTTCCAGCTGGAGCTGGAGCACTTCGAGAAGGTGGAGGGCGCGCAGCTCTCCCTGGAGGGCAAGGCGAACCGCCTCTCCACGATGATCCGGGGCAACCTCGGCATGGCCATGCAGGGCCTCGCCGTGGTGCCGCTCTTCGCCGGATGGGACGTCGACCGCGCCAAGGGCCGCATCTTCTCCTACGACGTGACCGGCGGACGCTCCGAGGAGCACGGCTACGCGTCCACGGGCTCCGGCTCCGTCTTCGCCCGCAGTGCTCTCAAGAAGCTGTACCGCGACGACTTCACGGAGCATCAGGCCGCCACCGCCGTCATCCAGGCGCTCTACGACGCGGCGGACGACGACTCGGCGACCGGCGGCCCCGACATGGGCCGGCGGATCTACCCGATCGTCACGGTGATCACCGACGAGGGCTTCAAGAGGTTCACCGACGCCGAGGTCGCGGAGATCGCTCGCGCCGTCTACGAGCGCCGCCTCGAAGAGCCCGACGGTCCCCGTGCCGCGCTGCTCTGAGGGAAGGACGGCCGGCGGATGCGCGTGCCAGTGAGAGAGCCATTGACAGAAAGGGACGGATAACCGGTGTCGACGCCGTTTTATGTCTCACCCCAGCAGGCCATGGCCGACCGCGCCGAGTACGCCCGCAAGGGCATCGCCCGCGGCCGCAGCGTCGTGGTGCTGCAGTACATCGACGGCGTGGTCTTCGTCGCCGAAAATCCCTCCCGGGCCCTGCACAAGGTCAGCGAGATCTATGACCGCATCGCGTTCGCGGCGGTCGGCAAGTACAACGAGTTCGAGAACCTGCGGATCGGCGGGGTGCGCTACGCCGACCTGCGCGGCTACACCTACGACCGCGAGGACGTGACCGCGCGCGGCCTCGCCAACGTCTACGCCCAGACGCTGGGCACGATCTTCTCCAGCGCCGCCGAGAAGCCGTACGAGGTCGAGCTGATCGTCGCCGAGGTCGGGGAAGCCCCCGAGGACGACCAGATCTACCGGCTCCCGCACGACGGCTCGATCGTCGACGAGCACGGTTCGGTCGCGGTGGGCGGCAACGCCGACCAGATCAGCAGCTACCTCGATCAGCGCCACCGCGACGGCATGACGCTGGGCGAGGCGCTGAAGCTGGCCGTGGACTCGCTGTCGCGGGACAACAACGGCGGGGAGCGCACACTCACCGCCGAGCAGCTGGAGGTCGCGACGCTGGACCGCACGCGGCCCCAGCAGCGCAAGTTCAAGCGGATCCTCGGCGGTCAGCTCTCCCGGCTGCTGGACGAGTCCGCCGGTGCGGACGAGTCCGCGGCGGACGCGTCCGGGGACGCGGACGGCACAGCGGATTCCGCGGCGCCGGACGCCACGAAGGACGCGTCCGACGGTACGAAGAAGGAACAGAAGCCGAAGGACGACGCCTGACCGCACGTCACGGCATCCGGGCCCGGCCCGGTCGGTCGCGCCCCGGTGGGAACATCCCGCCGGGGCGCGGTGCGTTCGTGCCGAAGCCCCGCCGTGTGCCCGCCCGGTACGGCCTCATGTGCTTGCCCGGCGCGCCGGTGCCCGTGTCACGCCGCGGGTCCGCCCAGCGCGCCCGTGCCTGTGGTCCGCCGCGCGCCCGGTGCACCCGTACCGTCACGCCGCGCGAACCGCCCCGGCCCACTCCGTCCGTAGGAGCCCTACGTCGGAGCCGGTCCCGTGGAGCCGCGGGTGACGAGGTCGACCGGCAGGGTGCGGGCGGTGGGACGGTGGCCGTCGAGGGCATCCAGTAGGGCCCGCATTCCGGCGGCGCCGAACCCCTCGGCGGGTAGCCGTACGGTCGTCAGCTCCGGTTCGACGGCCACCGCCAGCGCCAGGTCGTCGAAACCGGTGACCGAGACGTCCTCCGGCACTCGCAGGCCCAGCCGCCGTACCGCCTTGCAGGCTCCGGCGGCCACCACGTCGTCGTCGCAGACCAGCGCCGTCGGGCGGGGCTCCGGACCGGTCAGCGCGGTGTGCGCGGCCGTCAGGCCCGCCGCGACGGAGAGGGCGGTCGGCACCCGGCGCAGCGCGGTGCCCGGCGCCGCGGCGAACGCGTCGGCCAGGGCGCGGCCGCGCACCGCGAAGGTCCAGGAGTCGACGTCGGCGGCGAGATGGCCGATGCGGCGGTGGCCGAGGGCGAGGAGGTGTGCGGCCACCTGGCGGGCGCCGCCGGCGATGTCGAGGTTGACGGTCGCGGCGGCGCGGTCGTCGGCCGGATCGTTGTCCAGCATGACCAGGGGGAGCCCGGCGCCGTGCAGTGCGGCGAGCGCGTCCACGGCCATCGAGGAGGCGATCACACCGTCGAGGCTGGTGCGCGCCGAGCCGAACGGGTCGGGGGCCGGGCCGATGCCCTCGGGCGACGGGTAGAGCACCACGCCGAAGCCCGCGTCCGCGGCGGTGCGGGTGGCCCCCGTGTGCACCCGCGCGAAGAACTCGGTGGTGAGCGCGGGGACGACGAGCAGTGCGGTGCGGGTGCGGCCGGTGCGCAGGCTGCGGGCGGCGAGGTTGGGGCGGTAGCCGAGGTCGCGGGCGGCGGCGCGCACCGAATCGGCCTTGGCGGCCGAGACCCGGCCGCGCCATTTGTCGCCCAGGACGAGCGAGACCGCCGCCTGCGAGACCCCGGCGGCCCGGGCCACGTCCCGGCTGGTGACGCGGGCGGCGCCGGGGGCCCGCACCGCGTCGTCCGCCGCCGGTCGTGTCGCGTCGTTGCTGCTCACCGGCGGTTTCCTCCTGGCGGTCGGGCGGGCGGCCTGGACCCGCGGGTGCCGACATGATACGTATGACGCCGGAAGTTATACGTATCATGTCCGACGCTGGGTGCCGGACGGGAAAGGGGCGGCATGGCCGCGGGATATGCGGAGCTGCTGCGGACCAGGCATGCGGCGCGGCTGCTGACCGGCACCTTGATCGGACGGCTGCCGAACGCCACCGCCGCCCTGGCCGTGGTGCTCTTCATCCGCGCCGAGGGCGGCAGCTACGCCCTGGCCGGCGCGCTCTCCGCCGCCTACGGCGTCTGCACCGCCATCGGCCAGCCGCTGCTGGGCCGCGCCGTCGACCTCTACGGGCAGCCGCGCGTGATGCTGCCCGCCGCCGTGGTCTCCGCGCTGGGCATGGCGCTGCTGGCCGCCGTCGGGCTGCATCCGCTGCCGCTCGCCTCCACGGCCATGGTGATCGCCGGTCTCTTCACGCCGCCGCTGGAGGGCGGGCTGCGGGCGCTGTGGCCCACGGTGCTCAAGCGGCCGGACCGGGTGCACGCCGCGTACGCGCTGGACGCGGTGGCACAGGAGGTGATGTTCGCGGTCGGGCCGCTGCTGGTGACGGTGTGCGTGGCCGCCTGGTCGGAGCGGGTCGCGCTGCTGGTCATCAACGTCATCGGGGTGCTCGGCGCGCTCTCCGTCGTGGTGTCGCCGCCGTCCCGGCAGTGGCGCGGCGAGCCGCGGGAGGCGCACTGGCTGGGCGCCCTGCGCTCGCCCGGGATGCTGGTGCTGATCGGCGCGTTCTTCTTCGTCGGGCTGGCGCTCGGCTCCATCGCGGTCGCCGCGGTGGCGTACGCCGACGAGCACGGCGGCGGCATGGTTTCCAGCTCTCTCCTCTCGGCGCTCGGCGTCGGGGCACTGGTGGGCGGCGTCGTCTACGGCGCGCGCGAATGGCCCGGACGGCCCGAGGGGCGGCTGCGGCTGCTCGTCGCGCTGCTGGCGTTGGGGTACCTGCCGCTGGTGCTCGTGCCCGGCGTGGTCGGGATGACGGTGTTGACGGGGGTCGCCGGGGTGTTTTTGGCGCCCGCGCTGGCCTGCGCGTTCATCGTCGTGGACCGGCATGCGCCCAAGGGCACGGTCACGGAGGCGTTCTCGTGGCTGGTGACGACCTTCGGCGTCGGTTCGGCCGTCGGCGCCTCGGTGGTGGGGCCCGCGGTGGAGCGCGGGGGAGCGGCCGCCGGATTCGCCGTCGCCGGGGTCGGAGGGGTCGCCGCGCTGCTGGTCCTGGTGGTGACGAAGCGCTTCCTCGGGGATCCCGTACGGCCGAAGGAGCTCGTACTCCCGGCGGAAATTGATCGCAACGGGGCTGTCGAACCCGGTTTCAGAGCACGCCGTCAGGCGTAATGTTCAGTCATGGACCGCCGCATTTTCGGGCTGGAGAACGAGTACGGCGTCACGTGCACGTTCAGGGGACAGCGCCGACTGTCGCCTGACGAAGTGGCGCGGTACCTCTTCCGCCGTGTCGTGTCATGGGGCCGCAGCAGCAATGTCTTCCTGCGGAACGGCGCCCGCCTGTACCTCGACGTGGGATCGCACCCGGAATACGCAACCCCCGAGTGCGACAACGTGACGGAACTCGTCACCCACGACAAAGCAGGCGAGCGCATTCTCGAAGGTCTTCTCGTCGACGCCGAACGCCGCCTGCACGAGGAAGGAATCGCGGGCGATGTCTATCTCTTCAAGAACAACACCGATTCGGCGGGCAACTCCTACGGCTGTCACGAGAACTATCTCGTCGCCCGCCACGGGGAGTTCTCCCGGCTCGCGGACATCCTCATCCCCTTCCTCGTCACCCGGCAGCTGCTGTGCGGCGCGGGCAAGGTGCTGCAGACCCCGCGCGGCGCCGTCTACTGCGTCAGCCAGCGCGCCGAGCACATCTGGGAGGGCGTCTCGTCCGCGACGACCCGCTCGCGCCCGATCATCAACACCCGCGACGAACCACACGCCGACGCCGAGCGCTACCGCCGTCTGCACGTCATCGTCGGCGACTCCAACATGTCCGAGACGACGATGCTGCTCAAGGTCGGCGCCACCGATCTCGTGCTGCGGATGATCGAAGCGGGCACCGTCATGCGGGATCTGACGCTGGAGAACCCCATCCGGGCGATCCGTGAGGTCAGCCACGACATCACCGGTCAGCGCAAGGTCCGCCTCGCCAGCGGGCGTGAGGCGTCGGCGCTGGAGGTCCAGCAGGAGTATTACGAAAAGGCGGTGGATTTCTGCGACCGCCGTGGAATCCGCTCCGGCACCGTCGAACGTGTACTGGAGTTGTGGGGCCGTACCCTCGGCGCAATCCGCGAGCAGGAACTCGACCGTGTCGCCACCGAGATCGACTGGGTGATGAAACATCAGCTCATCGAGCGGTACCGCAGCAAGAACAACATCACCATGTCGCATCCCAGGGTCGCGCAGATAGACCTCGCGTACCACGACATCCACCGCCGCCGGGGGCTCTACTACCTCCTGGAGCGGAAGGGGCAGGCGGCGCGGATCTGCGACGATCTGAAGATCTTCGAAGGCAAATCGGTGCCGCCGCAGACCACCCGCGCGCGGTTGCGCGGTGATTTCATCCGCCGCGCCCAGGAACAGCGCCGCGATTTCACGGTGGACTGGGTGCATCTCAAGCTGAACGACCAGGCGCAGCGGACGGTGCTGTGCAAGGACCCGTTCCGTTCGGTGGACGACCGGGTGGAGAAGCTGATCGCCGGGATGTGATGCCGTCCGGTGGCAAAGTGCCGGGAGCCGGTGTGGCTCCCGGCACTTTGCCGTGTTCGAACGGGAACCGCGCCGGACCTCAGGTCGTAGAGTGGCGGGAACTGGCCACCACCCCCCGATCCCGAGTGGGACTGATGAACCTCACGAAAAACACCCGTCGCGCTGCCGCCGCCGCGCTGACCGTGCCCCTTCTGCTGTTCACCGCCGCCTGCGGGTCCGACGACAAGGACGCGGGCAAGACGGTCGCCGATGTCCAGGGCAAGGTGGGCGACGAACCCGCGATCAAGGTCTCCAAGGACGCCAAGGTCGCGCCCGACGTCGTCACCAAGACCCTGGTGCAGGGCACGGGCGAGAAGGTCGGCGACGGCACCACCGTGCGCGTCGACTACGAGGGCAAGATGGTGAAGGGGCAGAGCCTCGGCAGCAGCTGGGAGATCCCGCCCGGCTCTGGTAAGGACGCCAAGGGCGGCAAGGTCGCCAAGGGTGACGCGCGCCACCAGATCGTCGTCGAGATGAACGACCAGCTGCCGCAGATGCAGCAGCAGCTGCCGGTCCCGGTCAAGGTGCTGGAGGCGCTCAAGGGCCAGAAGGCGGGCAGCCGCGTCCAGGTCGAGGGCACCGTCAAGGCGTTCGTCGGTGAGGTGCCGCCGGAGTCCCAGCTCAAGCCCGACGACGGCATGGTGTACGTCGTCGACATCGCCGGGGCCAAGAAGATCGACAAGAAGGCCAAGGCCGAGGGCGCGCAGGCCGGGCCCGAGGACGGGATGCCCGAGGTGAAGGCCGAGGGGGAGAAGGCCGCCACGATCACCGTGCCCAAGGGGAAGAAGGCGCCCACCGAGCTGAAGCAGCAGGTGCTGATCAAGGGCAAGGGCAAGGAGATCAAGAAGGGCGACGCGCTGGTCGCGCAGTACACCGGCGTGAAGTGGGAGGACGGCAAGAAGTTCGACTCCTCCTGGGACCACGGCGGCGCCACGACCTTCCAGATCGGCACCGGGTCGGTCGTCAAGGGCTGGGACGACGCGCTGGTCGGCAAGCACGTCGGCGACCGCGTCGAAATCGTGATTCCGCCGAAGCTGGGCTACGGTTCCCAACCGCAGTCCGAGCTCGCCAAGAACACCCTGGTCTTCTCCGTCGACATCGTCGACGCGCTCTGATCACGGTCTGCGAGACTGACGCGGCCATTGCAAGGACACGTACGTAGGAGCACATCCGTGAGCATCGACAAGCCCGAGATCGACTTCCCCGAGGGCCCGGCTCCCACCGATCTGGAGATCGTGGACCTGTGGGAGGGCGACGGGCCGGTCGCCAAGGCCGGGGACAACATCAAGGTCCACTACGTCGGTGTCTCCTTCAGCACCGGTGAGGAGTTCGACGCCAGCTGGAACCGCGGCACCCCGCTGCAGTTCCAGCTCGGTGCCGGCCAGGTCATCGCCGGCTGGGACAAGGGTGTGCAGGGCATGAAGGTCGGCGGTCGCCGTCGGCTGACCATCCCCGCGCACCTCGCGTACGGCGACCGCGGCGCCGGTGGCGGCCGCATCGCCCCCGGCGAGACGCTGATCTTCGTCTGCGACCTGGTCTCCGTCTGAGACCACGCCGCACCCTGAGAGGGCCCGTGCCGTAGCGCACGGGCCCTCGGCTTTTGCCCCGGGCGCCCGTGGCGGTACGGTCACGGATCGGGAGTTCCACGAGAAAGGGCGCCGATGGCGATTGCCAAGGCCGAGCGGCTGATGAACCTGGCGCTGTGCCTGCTGGGTACCCGTCGCCCGCTGACCAAGCGCGAACTGCGGTCGTCGATCGAGGCGTACGTCGAGTCGTTCGGCAAGGGCGACCACGGTGGCCACGACGAGTCGTTCAACCGCATGTTCGAGCGGGACAAGGACGACCTGCGCGAGCTGGGCCTGGTGATCGAGACCGTCGAGGGCCTGGAGGGCGACGTCGGCTACCTCGCCCGCCGCGACAGCAACCGCCTCCCGCCCATCACCCTGGACGCCGAGGAGGCCGCGGCCCTCGGGCTCGCCGCCAAGATCTGGCAGCAGGCCCGGCTGGCCGGTGCGGCCAGCGGCGCCCTGCAGAAGCTGCGCGCCGCCGGGATGCCGCTGGCCTCCGGTGACGACGCCGTCGATGCCCCGCACAGCGCGCTGGAGCCGCGCATCCCCGCCCACGAGGCCGCCTTCGAACCGCTGATGCTGGCCTGCCGCGACCGTCGCCCGGTCGTCTTCGACTACCGCAAGTCCAACGCCGCGCACCCCGAGCGCCGCCAGGTCGAGCCGTGGATCCTGGAGTGCTGGCGCGGCCATTGGTACCTCGCCGGATGGGATCGCGACCGCAATGCCGAACGCGTCTTCCGGCTCTCCCGGATCACCGGCAAGGTCCGCTCCCGGCAGGGCGCGTTCACCGCGCCGGTGCCCGACCACGTCACCGTCCGCGAGACCGTCGAGGTCTGGGCGGGGGAGACCGCGACCGGTACCGCCCGGATCCGGCTGCGCACCGGACACGGCTACCCGCTGCGCGCCCGCGCGCTGACCGTCCGTGAACTGGGCGACGGCTGGGACGAATTGGAGATCCCGAACGGACGCGGACTCGACGCCTGGCTCGTGGAGTTCGGGCCCGATGTGGTGGTGCTGGAACCGGCCGAACTGCGGGCCGATGTCATCGAGCGGCTGCGCGCCGTGGCCAAGGGCTGAGAGGGAGAAGGACACCCATGGCGACCAACGCGATCGACCAGACCCGCCGGATGCTGTCCCTGGTGACGTATCTGCGCGAACGCCCCGGCGCGCGCGTCAGCGATGTGGCCCGCGCCTTCGGCATCACCGAGGACGAGCTGATCGCCGACCTCGACATCCTGCCCATGTGCGGGACGAGCTTCCGCGGCGGCGACCTCCTCGACATCGACACCGACGGCGACCGCATCTGGTGGCACAACCCGGACGATGTCGCCGCCCCGCTGCGGCTCGCCGCCGACGAGGCCACCGCGCTGCTGGTCGCGGCGCGCGCCGTGGCGACCCTGCCGGGGTTGCGCGAGGGCGACCGGCAGGCGCTGCTGCGGGCCACCGCGAAGCTGGAGGCCGCGGCGGGCGAGGCGGCCGGGGCCAGCTCCCGGGTGTCGGTGACCTTCGAGTCCGAGGGCGGCGTCTTCGCCGATGTGGACCGGGCCATCGCCGAGCGCCGCCGCCTGTGGCTGCGCTACTACTCCCCGGCCCGCGACGAGCTGACCGAACGTGAGGTGGACCCGATCCGCCTCTTCGCCGTCGGCCACACCTACGTGGAGGCGTGGTGCCGCCTCTCCGAGGCCCGGCGGACCTTCCGCCTCGACCGGGTTGCGGAGATCAGGCTGCTGGACGCGCCCGCCGACCCGCCGCCCGTCGAACTGCGCGACCTCTCCGAGGGGCTGGTCCAGCCCGCGGCCGAGGACCCCGAGGTGTGCATCGAGGTCGGGCCCGGGGGCCGCTGGGTCGCGGAGTACTACCCGCACGACAGCGCCGATGAGCTGCCCGACGGCGGGCTGCGCATCACCCTGCGTACCCCCGACCCCGCGTCGCTGCGGCGCCTGGGGCTGCGGCTGGGCCGCGACGGGCGGATCACCGCGCCGCGGGAGCTGGCCGACAGCGCGCGGCGGGCCGCCACCGAGGCGCTCGCCGCGTATGGCGAGTGAGCGCGCCCCTGTCACCGTGAGGAGAGGCAGCGAAGGATGACGACGACGGCGACCGGCACCCTGGCGGATGTGCCCGCACCGGTGCTCTTCAAGGCGGCGTGCCCCGACTGCCGGGGCCGGTTCGAGCTGGCGTCGGACGCCTTCCGGCTGGCCGTAGGGGGCAGCCGGCGCACCACGTTCTACTCCTTCACCTGCCCCGACTGCGGGCGCGCGGTGCGCCGCCCGGCCGGGGAGCGGATCGTCGAACTGCTCACCGGCGGCGGGGTGCGCACCCTGCGGCTGCACACCGGCTGACCGTGCCGCCCGCGGACCGTACCGTTCCGCGTCACCGTTAGGCTCGTCCCATGCTCTGGCCCATGATCGCTGTCGTCCTCGGCTTCCTCGGCATCGCCGTGCTCGGGGTGCTCGCTCTCCGCGTCTTCGTCGAGGTGCGGCGGCTGGCCGGGCAGGTGGGGGCGGCGTCGGAGCGGATCCAGCGGGCGGCCCGGGACCTGGAGCGGGCGGCCACGCCGCTGGCGGCCCGGGCCGGAGGGCCCGCCGCCGGAGAGGCACGATCCGGGGAGAACAGGGGTTGACGGGACGTCGGCGTCGCGCGTAAGGGCGGTACGCTGGGGCGCGGGCCGACGGGCGTGGCGCGCCCGTGTCCGGGAGTGCGCACGGGGGTTGCCCGGCGTTCACCGGTGAGCGTTACGATCGCTCCAGCACGGCGGACGGACGGATGTCCGGCCAAGTCAGGTAGTCCCATCCTCAGCCGCCCCGGTGAGAAGGTATTCGCTTATGTTTGGAAAGATCGGTTGGCCCGAGCTCATCCTGATTCTCGGCATCGTGATTCTGCTGTTCGGCGCCAAGAAGCTACCTGACATGGCCCGCTCGCTCGGTAAGTCCGCCCGGATCCTCAAGAGCGAGGCGAAGGCGATGAAGTCGGAGAGCACGCAGAAGGACGCCGCTCCCGCCGACCCGCCGCAGGACGGCACCCAGGCCGCGCCCCGGACGATCAAGGCCGCACCCGGTGATGTGAGCAGCGCGCGTCCGGTCACCGAGACCGACCGCACCGCGTAGCGCTGACCGAGGCCCTGACCGGGTGGCGGATCCTGCCGCCCCCACCGGATGAGATGAGGACGAGGGGTGCGCAAGTCCGTCCCCAACAAGCAGAAGCGGGAGAAGGATCCCGAGGGGCGTATGCCGCTCGTGGAGCACCTGCGGGAGCTGCGTAACCGCTTGGCCAAGGGCGTGCTGGCGATCATCATCATGATGATCGTCGCTGCGTTCTTCTACGAGTCGATCATCAACTTCTTCACCAAACCGATCCTCCAGACGGTCGGCTGCGACTCCCTCTTCACCGAGCTGGCCAAGCAGAACAAGGGCGCCCGCTGCGCGAACATCGTGATGATGGACCTGCTCGGTCCCTTCACCCTCGCGCTGAAGGTCTCGCTGGTCTCGGGCGTCATCCTCGCCGCGCCGGTCTGGCTGTACCAGCTGTGGGCCTTCCTCGCCCCCGGGCTGCACCGCAAGGAGAAGAAGTACGCGCTGAGCTTCGTCGGCGCGGGCTTCCCGCTCTTCGTCGCCGGTGCGTACTTCGCGTACAAGGTGCTGCCGACCACCGCGCGGGTGCTGATCGAATTCACCCCGGCAGGCGTGGACAACCTGCTGACGCTGGACAAGCTCCTCGACCTGATCACCCGCATGGTGGTCGTGTTCGGCCTCTCCTTCGAGCTGCCGCTGCTGCTGGTCATGCTGAACTTCGCCGGCATCCTCACGGGCAAGCGGATGCTCGGCTGGTGGCGCGGCATGGTCATGGGGATCACGGTCTTCTCCGCCATCGCGACGCCCAGCACCGATCCGGTCACCATGCTGCTGCTGGCCGCGCCGATCTGCGTGCTGTACTTCGGCGCCGTACTGATCGCGCTCTCCCGGGACGCGCGGCGGCGGCGCCGGGACGACGCCGGGCCGTCCGACGACGAGGCGTCCGAGCTGGATCTGACGCCGGAGCCGGTCGGTGCGATGGAGCCGGTGGGTGCCCCGGCGCAGCTGCCCGAGCAGGCGAGCGGACCGGGCGACGACCGGAGCCACCGCGGTGAGCTGGACGATGTGACCTGACACGTGCCGGGGTGACGCGGGATGCGATCCCGCGGGCGCCCGGGGAGGAGGCGGGGGGCCGGTGGCTCCCCGCCTTCGTCGTGTCCGGTGGTCATCGCCCGCCGTACGGAGGCGGGGACGGCGCGGCGGCGTTGCGGAGGAAGCGGTGCCGGATAAAGCCGGGTCGAGTGTCAGAGGCGGCCGGTAGGCTCGTGAGCACGATGACCGAGGACATGTCTCCTGCTGAGCGCTATGCCGCCGCCAAGCTCCGTGCGGCCGAGCAGGCCACCGCACTCGCCCCTTTCCGTGAGATGTACGACTTCCCCCTGGACCCGTTCCAGCTCGACGCCTGCCGTGCCTTGGAGGACGGCAAGGGCGTGCTGGTCGCGGCTCCGACGGGCTCCGGCAAGACGATCGTCGGCGAATTCGCCGTCCACCTGGCCCTCACCCAGGGCCGTAAATGCTTCTACACCACCCCCATCAAGGCGCTGTCCAACCAGAAGTACCAGGACCTGGTGCGGCGGTACGGCCCCGAGAAGGTTGGCCTGCTGACCGGCGACAACAGCGTCAACGCCGAGGCACCGGTGATCGTGATGACCACCGAGGTGCTGCGCAACATGCTCTACGCGGGCTCACAGACGCTGATAGGGCTCAGCTATGTGGTGATGGATGAGGTGCACTACCTCTCCGACCGCTTCCGGGGCGCCGTATGGGAAGAGGTGATCATCCATCTCCCCGAGTCGGTGACGCTGGTGTCGCTGTCGGCGACGGTCTCCAACGCCGAGGAGTTCGGCGACTGGCTGGACACCGTCCGCGGCGACACCGAGGTGATCGTCTCCGAGCACCGCCCGGTGCCGCTGTGGCAGCACGTGCTCGCGGGCCGCCGGATGTACGACCTGTTCGAGGAGCGGGAGGGCCGCGGCGGCGCCCGCCGTGAGGTCAACCCGGACCTGGAGCGGCTGGCCCGGCTGGAGAACAGCCGCCCGACCTTCGGCCGGGACAAGCGGCGCGGCCGGAATCTGCGCGAGGCGGACCGCGAGCGCGAGCGGCGCCAGCGCAGCCGCATCTGGACGCCGAGCCGCCCCGAGGTGATCGACCGGCTGGACAACGAGGGCCTGCTGCCCGCGATCACCTTCATCTTCAGCCGTGCGGGCTGCGAGGCGGCCGTCCAGCAGTGCCTGCACGCGGGGCTGCGCCTCAACGACCAGGAGGGCCGGGAGAAGGTCCGGCGCATAGTCGAGGCGCGGACGGCGGGCATCCTCGACGACGACCTCCATGTGCTGGGGTACTTCGAGTGGCTGGAGGGCCTGGAGCGCGGTATCGCCGCCCACCACGCCGGGATGCTGCCGACGTTCAAGGAGGTCGTCGAGGAGCTGTTCGTGAAGGGGCTGGTCAAGGCCGTCTTCGCGACCGAGACGCTGGCGCTGGGCATCAACATGCCGGCCCGCTCCGTGGTGCTGGAGAAGCTGGTCAAGTGGAACGGCGAGCAGCACGCCGACATCACGCCGGGCGAGTTCACGCAGCTCACCGGGCGGGCCGGGCGCCGTGGCATCGACGTCGAGGGCCATGCGGTGGTGCTGTGGCAGCGCGGGATGAACCCGGGCGCGCTGGCCGGTCTCGCCGGGACGCGGACGTATCCGCTGCGCTCGTCGTTCAAGCCGTCGTACAACATGGCGGTCAATCTCGTCTCGCAGTTCGGGCGGCACCGTTCGCGAGAGCTGCTGGAGATGTCGTTCGCACAGTTCCAGGCCGACAAGTCGGTCGTCGGGATCTCCCGTCAGGTGCACAAGAACGAGGAGGGGCTGGAGGGTTACCGCGCCTCCATGACCTGTCACCTCGGCGATTTCGAGGAGTACTCCCGGCTGCGGCGGCAGCTGAAGGACCGGGAGACGGAGCTGGCCAAGCAGGGCGCGGCCCATCGCCGGGTGGCGGCGGCCGCGGCGCTGGAGAAGCTGCGGCCGGGCGACATCATCCATGTCCCGGCCGGGAAGTACGCGGGGCTCGCGCTGGTGCTGGATCCGGGGATGCCCTCGGGCCGTACCGACCGGCAGCGGGGTTTCGAGGGGCAGGATGGCCCGAGGCCGCTGGTGCTGACGGCCGAGCGGCAGGTCAAGCGGCTGGCGGCGATGGACTTCCCGGTGCCGGTCGAGGCGCTGGACCGGATGCGGATCCCGAAGTCGTTCAACGCCCGCAGCCCGCAGTCCCGCCGCGATCTGGCGTCCTCGCTGCGTACCAAGGCGGGGCATTGCGTCCCGTCCCGGCACCGCAAGCCCCGTGCGGAGGCGGCCGACGACCGTGAGATCGCGCGGCTGCGCAAGGAGATCCGGGCGCATCCCTGCCACGGTTGCGACGAGCGCGAGGACCATGCCCGGTGGGCGGAGCGGTACCACCGGCTGCTGCGGGACACCCGGCAGCTGGAGCGCCGGATCGAGGGGCGGACGAACACCATCGCCCGCACCTTCGACCGGATCTGCGCGCTGCTGACCGAACTGGACTACCTGGAGGCCGACACCGTCACGGACGAGGGGCGCCGACTGGCCCGGCTCTACGGCGAGTTGGACCTGCTGGCCAGCGAGTGTCTGCGCGAGGGCGTCTGGGAGGGGCTCGGCCCCGCGGAACTGGCGGCCTGTGCGTCGGCGCTGGTCTTCGAGGCGCGGCAGGCGGATGACGCGGTGGCGCCGAAGCTGCCGTCCGGCCAGGCACGGGACGCGCTCGCGGAGATGGTGCGGATCTGGGGCCGGCTGGACGCCCTGGAGGAGGACCACAAGATCAATCAGGCGGAGGGCGTCGGCCAGCGGGAGCCCGATCTCGGCTTCGCGTGGGCGGCCTACCGCTGGGCGTCCGGGTTCGGCCTCGACGAGGTGCTGTCGGAGGCGGAGATGCCGGCCGGCGACTTCGTCCGCTGGTGCAAGCAGCTGATCGACGTCCTCGGCCAGATCGCGGTCGCCGCCCCGCCCGGCGGCACCGTCGCCCGCACGGCACGCAAGGCCGTGGACGGGGTGCTGCGCGGGGTCGTGGCGTACTCGTCGGTGGGGTGAGGGCCGAGGCCCCGGGCTGATGGCCCCGTGCGGTGCTTCCGATGCGGCGCCCGTCTCCGGAAAGGGGGCGGGCGCCGCGTCATGTGACGGGCCCGCGTGGCGGACATCGGGCCCGCTGGGGGTGCGGCCCGGCCGCGGGTGCGGCGGTTCGGGAAGGTCATCGGGCTGCGGCCGGAGCGCCGCGAGGAGTATCTGCGCCTCCACGCCGAGGTCTGGCCCGCCGTGCTGGCCACCCTCACCGCCTGCAACCTCCGCAACCACTCGATATTCCTGGCGGGCGAGCAGCTCTTCTCATACGTCGAGTACGTCGGTGACGACTACGCGGCGGACATGGCGCGGATGGCCGCCGACCCGGCCACCCGCGAGTGGTGGCAGCTGACGGACCCCTGCCGGCGGCGGACGGCCGACGCGGTACCGGGGGAGTGGTGGACGCCGATGCGGGAGGTCTTCCACCACGACTGAGCGCTCCGGGGCCCGCCGCGGCTTTCCGCGGGCGGGCCCCGGGGCTTCGGGCTTCCAGGGGGTGCGGGTCAGCGGGCGGGCGTGCCGCTTTCCGAGGTGAGGCGGTTCCGGGTGTCGCCCCGCGCGGGGGCGGTGGTGCCGTGCGGGGGCGTCGGGCGGCGCCTGGAGCGGAGGACGGCGCGCAGGGCGAGGAAGAGCAGCAGCCCGAACGGCGAGAGCAGGACGGTGAACGCCAGGAGGGGCCCCATGACCAGCGGATGGATGCCCAGGGCCCGGGCCTCGCGGTACATCCACTGGCCGAGGAAGAGATCCCATGCGATCACCTGCGCCCAGATCGCCCCGGCGCCGCCGCCGAGTGTCATCAGCTGCTGGAAGCCGGCCAGGTCCGGGTGGAGCACGGCGGCCCACAACGGGGGGAACACCGGGACGGCCAGCGCGAGGTAGACGGCGATGACGGGGAGGAGCGGCAGCGGCGACGCGGCGACGCGATCGGTCAGCCGTCGGCCGGGGGCGAGGATCAGCAGAGCCCAGAACGGCGCCGCGCAGAGGAAGGCCAGTTCGAAGAGGGTGCTGTCGGTCATGCGGTCAACTCCGTTGAGAGGGTGGGGTATTGGTGACATTGCCGGGTGCGCGGAGGCAGGCGTGGCGCGGGTGTGAGTGCGACGGAGGGCGAGGCGGGCACGGCTTCGGTGGCGGTGTGCCTCGTTGTGCGGCGGGGCGTCAGGCGGGCGATCGGCGAGGTGCGCCCGGGGCCGGGCGGGGGG